>DAHUYD010000004.1 GCA_027315385.1 Acidobacterium sp. | reverse complement strand
GCGCGGCTTGCGCTCGCACATTTGCTGGTCCGGATACCCTCCACCCATGCATACTGGCAGGAACCATCCGAGGCCTGCTTGAGCGAAACGCCGATGAGCGCGGCAACCGATCAGCTTCCGCTGGACGCAAAGTCCTCCCTGAGGCGCGCCCTGCGCTTCCGCGACCTGGCCGCCTTCTATATCGTCACCGGTCTCAGCGTGCGCTGGATCGCCACCGCCGCCGCCGCCGGTCCCTCCAGCCTCTTCGTTTGGGTCATCGCGCTGATTGGATTCTTTCTGCCGCTGGCCGCCAGCGTCTTCGAGCTCTCCTCGCGCTATCCGCAGGAGGGCGGACTGTACGTATGGGCGCGCGAAGCCTTCGGCGACTTCGCCGGATTTCTGTCGGCGTGGATGTACTGGATGTCGAACCTGCCCTACTTTGCCGCCGTGCTCTATTTCGGAGCGGCCGCGGCGCTCTTCGTCACCGGATCGGGCCATGATCGGCTGTCGCAGCGCCTGGCCGCGAGCCCGCTCTACTTCATGTCGTTCGCGGCAATCCTGCTCGCCCTCATCACGGCCGTGAACATCGTCGGCCTCGGCGCCGGCAAGTGGCTCAACAACATCGGCTCCTTCGGCAGCTGGCTGCCCGTCGTCATTCTGATCGGCCTGGCCGCCGTGGCCGCGCATCGCTTCGGCTCGGCCACCCATTTCTCCGCGGCCGCGGTCGCGCCGCATTTCTCCATAAGGGACGCGCTCTTCTGGTCCACGCTCTTCTTCGCCTTTGCCGGCTGCGAAAGCGGCTCGTTCATGGGCGATGAAATCGAGAATCCCCGCAAAACCATTCCGCGCGCACTGCTCACCGGCGGAGCGGTCATCGCGCTCGGCTACATCGTCGGCACCGTGGCTCTGCTCATCGCGCTGCCCGCGCAGCAAATCTCCGGCGTCGACGGATTCATGCGCGGCGCATCGGGCCTGTGCGCGCGCCTGGGTATGCCGTGGCTCGGCATCGCCCTCGCGCTGTTGATTGCGCTGAACTGCGTGGGCGGCGCGGCGTCGTTCCTCTCATCCACCTCGCGCCTGCCGTTTGTCGCCGGTATCGACCGTTACCTGCCGCCGGTCTTCGGGCGCATCCATCCGCGCTTCCGTACGCCATGGGTCGCCATTGCCGTCTATGGACTGGCGGGCATGCTCGTGGCCGTCCTCGGCCAGGCTGCGACCACAGTCCGCGGCGCCTACGACGTGCTGGTGAGCATGAGCATCATCACGTATTTCCTGCCGTACCTGGTGCTCTTCGCGGCCATGGCGCGGGTGCAGAGCCGCCCCGCCCAGGCAGGGGTGAGCCGCGTGCCCGGAGGCCGCCCCGTCGCGCTGGCGCTGGCCGCCATCGGCTTCCTCTCGACCGCCGCCACCATCGTCCTCTCCGTCTTCCCGGCGCCCGACGACCCGCACAAAGCACAAGCCGTTGCCAAAGTGCTGGTCTCCACCTCGGCGCTTATCGTCAGCGGAGTTCTGGTTTTCGGCGTGGCGCGCTGGAAAAAGAAAGGCTTGAGTCACTAGCCAGGCCGCGGCAGGGAGACGGACCGGCCCAATCCCTGCGATACTCGAAAAACAGGCGCGGCTCGCTCGCGCTGAAGAAACACTCCGTCCCCATTCCCTGAGAGACACTTGCCGCATACTCTGATTTGGCCAATTCTGCTGGCGGTCGCATTGATTGCCGCCACCCTTGCCGCCGTCACCGGATTCGGTGGCGCCGCCGTGCTGCTCCCCGTGCTGGTCGCATTCTTTGGAATGCGCGCCGCGGTCCCGATCCTGACCGTCGCCCAGCTCATCGGGAATGGCAGCCGCGTCTGGTTCAATCGCCGCGAGGTCAATCTGCGCGTCGTCGGCTGGTTCGCGCTCGGCGGCGTTCCCACGGCGCTGCTCGGCGGCTATCTGTTTGCCGAGGCTCCGCTGACCGGGCTTACGCGCCTGCTCGGTGCTTTCCTGCTGCTGGTGGTCCTCTGGCGTCACGTCAGGCCGCGCCTGGGACATTCCTTTCCAACCCCGGTCTTCGCCGGAATCGGCGCCGGATCGAGCTTCCTCTCCGCGCTCCTGGGCAGCGTGGGACCGATCATGGCTCCCTTCTTCCTGGCCTATGGGCTCGTGAAGGGAGCCTATATCGGCACCGAAGCGCTTTCGACCGTGGTGATGCACGTGGTCAAGCTGATCGCCTATCGCCAGACGTCGGTGCTCACCTGGCACGACATTCTCACCGGCCTCGCTCTCGGCCCGGTGATGATCCTCGGCTCCTTTCTCGGCAAGCGCATCGTCGATCGGCTTCCGGAGAAGGTCTTCGTCGCGCTCATCGAGCTGGTTCTCATCGTCGCCGGACTCATGTTCCTCATCCGCGGATAAGCCCCGGCGTTCCTACAGGAGCTTCGCAAACAGCACCGCGGCAATGGTGAAGCCCACGGCAATCACAAACCGCCGCACCACCACGCGCCCGATCTTCCGGGCCACGCCGGCCGCCCCATACCCGCCCGCCAGCGCCGCGATCATCATCGCCAGCACATAGCTCCATACCACCATGTGTGCCGCGGCAAACAACACTGAGGCGACTCCGTTCGTGCACAGGCTCAGGAAGCTGGTCATCGCAATCATCTGCAGGATGTCCTCCATCCCAAGGAAGGCGAGCAGCGTCAGCATCATGATGCTCATTCCCGCGCCAAAATAGCCGCCGTAGATGCCCACGGCGAACTGCGCTAGCCCTGCGGCCGCGATCCCTGCGCCGCTGCGCCCGATCGCCTGCCCAGCGCTCCTCCTGCCTGACGCATCGCTCTCAATCCGCGCGCGCAGCCTGCGCTGCACGGGCGCCTGAATGGTGAACAGCACCGTCGCGAACAGGATCAGGAAAGGGATCAGATGCGCGAAGAGCTGCTCCGGCGTTCTCCGCAGCAGCCAGGCGCCGGCCAGCCCGCCCAGCACTGCCGGGACAGCCAGCAGGAGCATCCGCCGCGGAACCGCCGACAGCTCCCGGCGAAATCCCCACATGCTGCCCAGCGATCCGGGCCAGATTGCCACAGTGCTGGTGGCGTTTGCCGCAACGGGCGCGAGTCCCAGCCCCAGCAGAGCGGGAAAGCTGATCAGCGTCCCGCCGCCCGCCACCGAGTTGATACCCCCGGCCAGAAACGCCGCCCCCATCGCAGCCAGCAGATGTACCAGCGTCAGTGAGCCCATCCGCTCAGTTTACGGGGTACCGCAACCCGGGGCCCGTCCGCGGATTCCGGTAAAGTTTCAACCATGCGTATCGCCTGTGCCTCGCTCCTCGGCGTGCTTTTTCTGGTTCCGTTGCCGTATGCGCACCGCGCGCCGAAGGTATACCGCGTGGAAGTCGACACCACTGCCGGCAGCTTCGTCGTCGAAGTGCATCGCGCCTGGGCGCCGCACGGAGCGGACCGCTTCTATGAGCTCGTCGAGGACGGCTACTACAACAATTCGCGCTTCTTTCGCGTGGTGCCCGGACGATGGGTGCAGTTCGGCATCGCAGGCAATCCGCGCATCGCCCAGGAGTGGCGCCATCGGGTCATTCCCGACGACCCTCTGATCAAGCCGAACATACCGGGAACCATCGCGTTCGCAAACACCGGGCCGAACACGCGCTCCACTGAGGTTTATGTCAACACCGGCGACAACTCACGCATCGACAGGGAGAATGGGTTCGCTCCCTTCGGCCGCGTGGTGCGGGGAATGCGAGTCGTGGAGAAGCTCTACGGCGGTTACGGCGAGCACTCGGGAGGCGGAATGCGCGCGGGCCATCAGGATGCGATGTTCGCCGGCGGCAACCCGTATCTGGATCGCAACTATCCGAACCTGGACAAGCTGATCCGCGCGTATGTGCTTCGTTGAGATCCGCTGGGAAAGTTCACCAGGAAAGACGAGTGCCGGAGGGGCGGCGCATCAGGACACGACATCCGGCCCGGCGCTGAGCGCAGCGAAAGAGCTCCGCGGCCCTTACGCCGCCTTTCGCTCCTTCTCGATCCGCTCGTGGAGCAGCTTCTTCGCCCGCTCCAGCTCCTTTTTGCGGCTTGCGCTCAGTCCTTTGCCCCCGCGGTTGATGAAGTACGTCAGCATCCGCATCCCCGACGCCGGCCCCTTCGGCGACACTTTCTTCGACGCCAGCTCCCGCGCGATCTCCGCCGCGCTCTTCGTGAACAGGCCTTTCTCTGGATGCGTGGAGTCCGTCGTCACTTCGCGAACCCATCGCCGCCTGCCGCCCGCGCTTTTCTTCTTCGTCGCCATGGCGGTCAGTGCCTCTTGAAGTACTGCACCGCGCGCTCGTGCTGCTCGGCCTTCTCGCGGGAGCTGAACGTGCCCAGGTTCCGCCGCTTGCCCGTCGATGGATTCTTTTTCCTCGAATACAGCCGATACTCCCCGGATTTGAGTTTGCGGATCATACTCAGATAGATGCGGAGACGCGGTGCAGAGTAAAAGGGGAAGCACGCACGCACGTGCGTGAGTTACCGATCCGCGATTTGCCGGCACCTTGTTGAAAATTCTCTCCACCCCTGTTAACCGTGCCCGCCCCATTCCCGTTATACCCAGTGAATATTCCATTTGCTCCACGGATTTGGGAGGCTACACCATGTCCTTTCCCCTTGCGGATACCGTGCAGGATGCCATCATCGGCGCCACCTGGGCCTGGATCGTCTGGGTGCTCTTCAGCACCCTCCGCCGCTACCTGATCGCCAAAGCCCGCGCCGGCCTGCATGCCAGGGTGCTGGACCGCATCGACTCCGCCGAGTCGCTCGTCACCCTCGCTTCCAGCGACCCCGGCCGCCACTTCCTCGAATCCATCGCCATCGAGGAGGCCCCGCGCGAGGCTCCCTTTGCCCGCATCCTCTTCGGCCTGCAGGCGGGCATCGTCCTCTTTTTCTTCGGCGTGGCTATGCTCTTCGTGCACCACCACGTCAGCGATCCGGAGTCCGGGTTTATGATTTTCGGCACGGGAGCCATCGGTCTTGGAATCGGTTTTCTTGTCGCCGCCGCGATCAGCCTTGCAGTTTCGCAGCGCCTCGGTCTGCTCAGCCGTGAACGCAACGGGTGATGCTCCGGCAATGCCGATACCCCTGCCGGCCGATCGAGCTGCGCCTGCCCAGCCGCTGACGGAACAGGCCTTCCAGATCCTCTACGATGCGACGTCCGGCCCGGTGCTCGCCTACCTGATCGCAGGCTGTGGCCGCCGCGACGTCGCTGAGGACCTGCTGCAGGAGACCTTCTGCCGTCTGCTGCTGCGCTGGCCCTCCCTTGCATGGCTCGACACGGACCCGCCGGCCCTGCGCCGCTACCTGTTCCGCATCGCGACCAACCTGCTGCACGACCGGTGGCGCTCCGGAGCTGGCGAGCCGTTTGCTGAGCCACCCGAGCAGGGCTTGACCCCGAACCTCGACGTCACCGTCGATATCCGAGCCATGCTGCGCCGGCTGCGGCCGCGCGAGCGCCAGTTGCTGTGGCTGGCTTACGTTGAAGATATGGACCACGCCGAGATTGCCGCCTCGACCGGGCTCAGCCGCCTCAGCGTGCGCACGCTGCTCTTTCGCGCCCGCGCCCGGGCCCGCCAGTTCCTGAGCCAGGAAGGAGTGACCCCATGAACCCCGTTACCCAGAGCGACGATCCTCTTCGCCAGGCCTTTCGCGCCTATGCCGCGACAGTCCCGGCCGCCGGCCAGACGCCTCCGGGGTCGCTGGTCTGGATGCGCGCCGAGCGCCGCCGCCGCGCGCTGGCCCTGCGCCGCGCCCAGCGCCCCGTTCGCATCATGCAGGTCATTGGGCTCCTCTGTGCTCTGCTTGCCACCGGATGGGGCATGCTCCGCTTCGGCTCGCTGCCCCCGGCGCCCAACCCGGACACTCGTTTCCTGGTGCTCTTGATCGCCGGCACTGGGGTGGTGCTGCTCGGATGCTGGGGCATGCTCCTGGCCAGCCGCCACCCATCGTGACAAGGGCGCTCCGCCGCTAACCGCCTTATTCCCGGCTGAACAGTTCCTACGGCAGCCTGACGACTAAGCCGGTGCTGATCTGTTGCGGCTTGAAGTCGATGCCCAGATTCTCGACGTGCTGCCAGGAATAATCCACTACCCGCCAGTCCACCCGCGGAAAAATCGTCAGATCCAGCCCCGCCACCAGCGCGTAGCTGAACTTCGTTCCCGTGGTCCGCGCCGTTCCCTGGCCCACGATCACGCGCGATATGCCGCCCAGCGCTTCCGCATAGGGCATCAACGGCACAATGTGGGGATGCAGTTGCAGCCTCGGACCCAGAAAGTAACTGTCGTCCTGCGCGTTGCCCGCACCCATCCAGTCGCCCCGCAGATCCAGGCCCGCTTTCACGAACGGCACTCCCAGGGCATTCCAGTACACCCCCGCCATAGGCCCGTATTGCCAGTTCACGTTGGGCTGATGAAAATCCGACGCTCCAAACGCGGCGTACACACCCACCTGTGCCTGCGCCGCCACGCAGAACACCGCTACCAAAACCGCGATACCCAGCACTCGTTTCATGCGATCGGCCTCCGGAATCTGCTGCGATGACTGCGGAGGTTGGATGCTGCAACCCTGAATTTGGGAAGCAGGATGGTTACCAAAGAGGGCGGCATCGGTCTCAAATAACAAAGCGCCCCGGTCTCTGCCGGGGCGCCTCTCTTCCTGATCGCTGACTGCGGATTTCTGATCCGCCTTACAGATGCTTCGCCATCACCTCGTCCAGCACCTTCCTGGGCGGACGCACCCGCTCACCCGCCAGCGTAGCCAGAGGCTCGTCCACCATGTTCAGCAGATCGGTAAAGGCCGGCTTCTGCGTGTCGATATAGAACACTCCGGTCAGGATCTCGTTGTTCGCGTGCGCATCCATCAAGGTCTTCACCGCGCCGGCGCGATCAGTCGGATCGTAATTCTCCGGCAGCTTCTTCAGCCGCAGATGCGAACCGTCGTGCATCTCGACATCGAAGCTCGAGCCCGCCTCGTACTCCACATCGATCTCCTCGAAGCTGGGCACGAATCCCACTTCACCGATCGGCTCCTCGTGATCCTGCATGTACTTGTAGCTGCGGGTCGAGCCTTCATGATCGTTGAACGTTACGCAGGGCGAGATCACGTCGAGCATCACCGTGCCCTTGTGCGCCATTGCAGCCTTGAGCATGGTCAGCAACTGCTTCTTGTCTCCGGAGAACGACCGCCCGACGAACGTCGCGCCCAGCTGGATCGCCAGCGAGCATGTATCGATGGCCGGCAGGTCGTTGACCACGCCCGTCTTCAGCTTCGACCCGATATCCGCCGTCGCCGAGAACTGACCCTTGGTCAGCCCGTAGACGCCGTTGTCCTCGATGATGTAGATCATCGGCAGGTTCCGCCGCATCAGATGCACGAACTGCCCGATGCCGATGGACGCCGTGTCGCCGTCGCCGGAAACGCCCAGCCCCATCATCGTCCTGTTCGCCAGCAGCGCGCCCGTGGCCACGCTCGGCATACGCCCGTGCACGCTGTTGAAGCTGTGCGCGCGCGACAGGAAATACGCCGGGCTCTTCGACGAGCAGCCGATGCCCGACAGTTTCATCACCCGCTCCGGCTGCACGCCCATCTCGAAGAGCGCGTCGATAATGCGCTCGGAGATCGCATTGTGCCCGCAGCCCGCGCACAGCGTCGTCTTGCCGCCGCGGTACTCGATCACCGGCAGCCCGATCCGATTTACTTTAGGTCCTGGCGTCGCGGTCGCTGCCATTAGATTCCCTCCTGCAGAACAATCTCATCCGTTACCGAGCGCGCATCGATGGGAAGCCCGTTAAAGTGGCGAACGCTGCGCAGTTTCGTTGTCTCGCTCGCCGGTAAATCCAGCTTCAGCAGGCTGAGCATCTGCGCGTCGCGGTTCTGCTCCACGATGTAGACCCGCTCGTGCGAGGCCACAAATTCGTGAATCTCCTTCGCAAACGGATAAGCTCGAATGCGCAGGTAATCCGCCTCCACGCCGTATTCCTTCTTCAGCTGATCCCGGCTTTCCGTCACGGCGAAATCCGACGTGCCGTACGCGATGATGCCCACCTTCGACTTGCCCGTCTGTACCACCACAGGCGCCGGAACCATCCTGCGCGCCGTCTCGAACTTCCGCGCCAGCCGCTCCATCAGATTCTGATAGTCTTCCGGACGCTCGCTGTACTGCGCCTTCTCGTTGTGTCCGCTGCCGCGCGTGAAGTATGCCGCCTTCGGATGATCCGTCCCCGGCAGCGTCCGGTACGGAATCCCGTCGCCGTCCACATCCTTGTAACGTCCCCACTCGGCCGCCTTCTTCAGATCCTCAGCCGTGAGAATCTTGCCGCGATTCAGAGGCTTCTCCGGATACTCGAACGGCTCCGACATCCAGTTGTTCATGCCGAGGTCCAGATCGCTCAGCACGAAAACCGGCGTCTGCAGTTGCTCGGCCAGATCGAAGGCCGCGCCGCCGAACTCGAAGCACTCTTTCACATTCCCCGGCAGCAGCACCGGATGTTTCGTATCCCCGTGCGAGAGGAATGCAACCGACAGGAGATCCGCCTGCGAAGTCCGCGTCGGCAGGCCGGTCGATGGCCCCACCCGCTGGATATCGAAGATCACCCCCGGCAACTCGGCAAAATAGCCCAGCCCAGTGAATTCCGCCATCAGCGAAATACCAGGTCCGGAAGTCGCCGTCATCGAACGCGCCCCGGCCCAGCCCGCGCCCAGCACCATCCCGATCGCCGCCAGCTCGTCCTCCGCCTGCACCACCGCGAAGTTTGCCTTGCCGTCCGGCTCGATCCGGTACCGTTTCAGCAGATCGATCAGCTGTTCCACCACTGAGGACGAAGGCGTAATCGGATACCACGTCACCACCGTGACGCCCGCGAACATTGCGCCCAGCGCGCAGGCCGCGTTCCCGTCGATGATGATCTTGCCCGCGGTCGCGTTCATCCGCTCCACAACAAACGGATCCTGTTTCGGCAGCGACTGCGCCGCGTAATCGTACCCCGCCTGCACCGCCGCAAAGTTCAGGTCCGCCGCTTTCTGCTTCTTCGCAAACTGCCTGCGCACGGAATCCTCGACCGCCTTCATGTCCAGCTGCAGCAGGTGCGCGGCCACGCCGACGTACACCATGTTCTTGACCAGCTTGCGCAGCTTGGCCTCGGGGCAAACCGCCGCTGTGATCTTGTCGAACGGCACCGGATAGCCCACCACATCGTCGCGATACTGCTTCAGGTTCAGGTTCTCTTCGTAGATTGCCGCCGATCCCGGCCGCAGCGACAGGATGTCCTCCCGCGCCGTTTCCGGATTCATCGCGATCAGGAAATCGATCTCCTTCCTGCGCGCGACGTATCCGTCCTTGCTGGCGCGGATGGTGAACCACGTCGGCAGCCCCGCAATATTCGAGGGGAACAGGTTTTTGCCGCTGACGGGCACACCCATGGCGAAGATGCTCCGCAGCAGAACGCTGTTCGCCGACTGCGAACCCGATCCGTTGACGGTGGCTACCTGGATGCTGAAGTCGTTAACGACTCGCTTCGGAGGAACTGCGGAAGATGCGGCAGGCTCGCCCTGCGTCGCCGGAGCAGACGGGGCGCCGGCATTAGTGGTCGCCATGTGGCGGTGTTCCCTTCAGTTCAATCTCGAAAGACCGTGGACTCTTTCTCTGCTCATTATATGCGTCCATCCCGGTCTCCGTACCCAACCCATCAACACCACGGTCATCTTTACAAGTGCCTCATTTCGTCATCTCGATGTTCGATTCGTCCTG
>DAHUYD010000187.1 GCA_027315385.1 Acidobacterium sp. | reverse complement strand
TCCTGCCGCCGGTCCTGCGAGCGCTCTCAGAAAGGTCGGCCCTCCGCGAAGCAGCGGTGCTGGTCAAGCCCCAGTTTGAAGCCGGGCGCGAACACGTCGGCAAAGGCGGCATCGTGCGCGATCCCGCCGCGCACCAGCTTTCCGTCGATCGCGTCCGCGCGTGCCTCGAAGAGATCGGCGCCCGGGAGCTGGACGTTATCCCGTCGCCCATCGCAGGCGCGGAAGGCAATCGCGAATTTGTTCTCCACGGACGCTGGCTGTGAAAGTGAATCGCTTCGCGCCGCCCCTGTCGAATCGTCGACTTGCGGGTGTATGCTGATTCGCACCGCGAGAATTCGCAAGCCAGTCTGCACTTATCTGTAGGGAGCGAACGCATGAGTCATACGTTTTCCATCGGCATCGGGGGCGCCGCCGGGCAGGGTGTCGCCACGCCCGGCGACATTTTCGCCAAAATCTTCTCCCGCCGCGGCCTCCATCTCAATGCATATAACGCCTATCAGTCCATCATTCGCGGCGGCCACACGTTCCTGACCATCCGCGCCGGGGTGGACCCTGTCACCAACATGGGCGACACGATGGACCTTCTCATCCCCCTCAATCAGGACACGATGGACCGCCATTTGCGCCTGCTCGGACGGGGTGGGGCCTGTATCTACAACGCCGATGCCATTAAGCCCGGCGAATACGCCGAGGGTGTGCAGCTTTGCGGGCTGCCTGTCTCCACGCTCGCCGACATCACCAAGAACAAGGTGGCCCAGAACACGCTCGCCATGGGCGCGGCGCTCAGCATGATGGGCATCGGCTTCCAGTCCCTCGAAGACGTCATTCGCGAGCAGTTCGGAAAAAAGGCACCCGCCGTCGGCGACGAGAACGTGGCCGTGGCCCGCGCGGGATACGACTACGCCACGCAGCACTTCCGGGCTTTCGCGCGGCCGCTGCCCATGACGGACAGGAAGTACGCCGTCCTGAGCGGCAACACCGCGCTTGCGATGGGAGGAGCCGCCGCCGGCGTCAAGTTTTATTCCGCGTATCCCATGAGCCCCTCCACCGGCGTGCTGCACTGGTTCGCTGCCAACGGCCGCAAAGCCGGAATCATGGTGCGCCAGGTGGAGGACGAGATCGGCGTGGTCAACATGGCCATTGGCGCGGCGCATGCGGGCGTGCGCGCGATGTGCGCCACGTCGGGCGGCGGATTCGCGCTGATGTCGGAAGCTCTGGGTCTCTCCGCGATGGCGGAAATCCCCATTGTCGTCATCGACTGCATGCGCGCAGGCCCGTCCACGGGCGTCCCTACGAAGACCGAGCAGGGCGACCTGTGGCAGATGCTGGGCGCGGCCTTCGGCGACTATCCGCGGGTGATCGCGGCCCCGGTCGATATCGGCGACTGCTTCACGCTCATCCCTGAGATATTCAACGTGGTGGACAAGTTCCAGGTCCCGGGCCTCGTGCTCTGCGACCTGCTCCTCTCGGAAGGCCGCCTTAGCGTCGACCCATCGGTGCTAAACTTCGCGCCGCCCGTCGATCGCGGCGAGATGATCACCGCGCCCAACGGCGACCACGGCGCGTACAAACGGTACAAGATCACGGAAAGCGGCGTATCGCCGCGCGCCATTCCCGGTATCCCGGGCTACACCCACGTTGTCTCCAGCGACGAGCACGACGAGGACGGCGTGCTGATCAGCGACATGTACACCAACCACTCCAAGCGCCGTGCGATGATGGAGAAGCGAATGCGCAAGGAGAAGGGCATCGCCGAGGCGGTTCCGCCGCCTGTGCTTCAGGGCCCGGACAACGCCGACGTCACGCTGATCGGCTGGGGATCGACGCAGGGCGTGATCGAAGAGGCCCGCGCGCAACTGGCCGAGCAGGGCATCACCGCCAACCAGCTGCAGATCCGCTGGCTGGCGCCGCTCCACGGTGACGCCATCGTGGAACTGCTCAGGAATGCGAAGCGCACCATCATCGTGGAGAACAACTACAGCGGCCAGTTTGCCCGCTACCTGCGCAGCGAGACCAGCTTTGCCGCCGACGGACACATCCGCAAGTACGACGGCGAGCCGTTCATGCCGCACCACATTGTCGAAGCCGTTCGCGAACAACTGGCCGGTGACGTTACGCTGTCGGTCCCGTCCCACGAAGTGATGGTTTAGGAGATTCTGATGGCCACCATTGTTGAAACCCCCAAGCCCCTGACCCAGGCCGACTTTAAAGGCCGGGTCGACCCCGACTGGTGCCCCGGCTGCGGCGACTTCGGCGTTCTTGCCGCTGTGCAGAAGGCACTGGTCGAGTTACAGATTCCCAACCATCAGATCGTCACGGTCAGCGGGATCGGCTGCTCGTCCAATTTTCCCGGCTTCATCGAGACCTACGGGATGCACACGCTGCACGGCCGCTCGCTGCCGGTGGCGACCGGCCTGAAGATGGCCAACCACGAGCTGACCGTGCTGGTGACGGGCGGCGATGGCGACGGGCTGGGCATCGGCGGCAACCACCTGACGCACACCATGCGCCGCAACGTGGATCTGACCTACATCATCATGGACAACCAGATCTACGGCCTGACGACGGGGCAAACCTCGCCCACCAGCCGGCTGGGGATGAAGACCAAGAGCACGCCGCACGGCAACATCGAAGGGCCCATCAACCCCATCACGATGGCGCTGGCGGCCGGAGCCACCTTCGTGGCCCGGGGATTCTCGGGCGAGCAGAAGCACCTGACGGAGCTGATCCGGCAGGCCATCCAGCACAAGGGCTTTTCGTTCCTCGACGTGTTCAGCCCCTGCGTGACCTACAACAAGGACAACACCTTCCAGTGGTTTCGTCCGCGGGTGAAGAAGCTCGAGGACAACCCAGCGTACGACTCGACCGACTGGATGGCGGCGATGGAGAAGTCCACGCTGTGGGGCGAGGAGATCCCTATCGGCAAGTTCTACGAGCGGACGGACCTGCCTTCACTCGACCAGGCGGAGCCGGTGCTGAAGGACGGCCCCATGGCCGGCCGGGCTCCCCACATCGATCCCGCAATCGCCCGAACCTTCATCGAGGAGCTGATGTAGCGGCGCTGCTGTCGAAAGAGATGAAATCATGGTCGACGGGAAACGGTAAGTTGTTGATTCCGTTCCTCGATCCAACTGTTGACGGAATCGACAACATGGCTGCGCTCCCGGAGTCAGGGCTCAGAGACTCAGGCTCAGAGCTCAGGAAATGCCGGGATACACGGGCGGTGGGGCAGACCGATCCTGTCAAAGAGCGCCTGTTCCGGCCTGGGCCGGAGGGGAAAAGCGAAAGCCCTGTTCCGGTGAACAGGGCTTTCCTGCTATCAGCGTAGGCGGGCGCGAAAAGGAAGGCAAGAAGAATCGGCGGCGAAGACGGTACGGAGGTAATGGCGAGCCCGTTCTGTGACTGTGGGGCCGGAAGGGGTTTGGTGTCTCTCCGGGCTGTGTCCTGATTGGGTACATGGCATGTCCCGCGCTCCCGCGCCGCTATTAGAATCGAGCTTTCCATGCCGATCACACCCTCGCAATTCCACGAGAAGTGGAGCGCCTCGAAACGCTCAGAGCGTTCGGCCTCCCACGAACACTTTCTCGATCTGTGCGATCTCCTTGGCCACCCCAAACCCGCCGACGTGGATCCGGCCGCGGAATTCTTCACCTTCGAAAAGCACGTGAACAAGGTTTCGCGGGGAAAAGGGTGGGCCGATGTCTGGAAGCGGGGCTTCTTCGGTTGGGAGTACAAGGGCGATCACAAGGATCTGCACGAAGCGTATTTACAGTTGCTCGACTACCGCGAGGACCTGGAGAATCCCCCCGTTCTTGTGGTCTGCGACATGAACCGGTACGAGGTTCACACCAACTTCGAGAACACGAAGAAGCAGGTTTTCGCCTTCACCCAGGCCGAGCTGTACCTGAACAAGCCCACGGAAACGTGCCCGGCGCCGCCGCTCGACGTGCTGCTCTGGGTCTTTACGGATCCGAGCGAGCTGCGGCCGGAAGCGGCATCCCGGCGCGTAACCGAGGAAGCCGCGGAGAAATTCTGCCGGCTGGCGGAATCCATCGAGCTTGACGGCGCCGATCCACGCCGCGGCGCCGATCGCCAGAAGGTCGCGCACTTCCTGATGCGGCTGCTCTTCTGCCTCTTCGCGGATTCGATCGGGCTGCTCCCGGGCCATGTTTTCCGGGAACTGGTCAATCTCTATCGCGGGCTGCCCCGGGCGATGGAGCCCAGGCTGCGTGCGCTGTTCAAGGCCATGGCGGAAAAGGACGGCGCCTACGGCCCGTGGAACATCCACTGGTTCAACGGGGGCCTGTTCGAGAACGATTCCATGCTCGAACTGAACGCGGCCGATACCGGCATCCTGTGCGAGGCGGCGAAGCTGGACTGGTCGGCGGTTGCGCCTTCCATCTTCGGCACGCTCTTCGAGCGCTCCCTGAACGCCGAAAAGCGCTCGCAGATCGGCGCTCACTATACCAGCGAGGCCGATATCGCCCTGATCGTCGAGCCGGTGGTTCTGGAGCCGCTGCGCCGGCGCTGGGCGGAAGTCCGTGAGGAGATCGAAGCTCTCGGCGAGCAGGCCGCGGAGGTGAATGGCGCGGCGCACCGCAGCCTGCGCCGCCGCATGCAGGAGCGCCTCGACGGGTGGATCGTGGAACTGGGCAAAATCCGCATTCTCGATCCCGCATGCGGCTCCGGCAACTTCCTGTATGTCGCCCTGCGCGGTCTGCTCGACCTGTGGTGGGAGGCGCACACGCTGGGTTCGCGGCACGCCCTGATCGTTCCGCCCGCCACCGCCGTGACCCCGGCCCAGCTCTTCGGGATCGAGACGGACTATTACGCCCACGAACTGGCCTCCATCGTGGTGTGGATCGGGTATGTCCAGTGGCTGCACGAGCATCTGACGCCCATCCCGGATAACCCCGTCCTGCAAAAGCTGGAAAACATCCGCCACGGAGACGCCATCCTGGACTACGACGCAAAAGGGAGACCCCGCGAGCCGGAATGGCCGGAGGCCGATTTCATTGTCAGCAATCCGCCGTTCCTGGGGGGCAAGCGCCTCCGCACCGGTCTGAAGGACAAATATGTCGATGATCTCTTCCGTGTCTATGAGGGCCGTGTCGCGCCCGAAGCGGACCTGGTCGTTTACTGGTTTGAGAAAGCAAGGGCGGCGCTCAAGTCTGGGAAGGCCAAACGGGCTGGGCTGCTGGCCACGCAGGCCATCCGCGGCGGGGCCAATCGCCATGTACTGGAACGCATGAAGGAGTCCGCGCACATCTTCATGGCGTGGAGCGACCGGCCCTGGATTCTGGACGGCGCGGCGGTGCGCATTTCCATGGTCGGCTTCGAGCAGCCCGGCGACGGCGAGCCTCCGGCGGCAATCCTCGATGGCGAGCCGGTGCGTGACATCAACGCTGATTTGACGGGCGGCACGGACACGACCGCCGCCGCTGTGCTGCCCGAGAATGCTGGTATCTGCTTCATGGGAACGACCAAGGTCGGCGCATTCGATCTGGACCCCGAGACCGCCCGGAAAATGCTCTCCGCCCCGTTCAATCCCAATGGACGCCCGAATTCCGACGTGATTCGCCCCTGGGTCAACGCCATGGACATCACGCGCAGGCCGCGCGGCATGTTCATTATCGATTTTGGAATGGACAGGAGCGAGCGGGAAGCGGCTCTCTATGAGATGCCCTTCCAATACCTTCTCCACCATGTGAAACCTGAGCGGAAGCCATCGAACAGAGATTTGGGTGACAAACCGTGGTGGCTTCATGGCCGTCCGCGTCCAGAAATGAGGCTGGCCCTGACGTCGCTGGAGCGCTACATCATCACGCCGCGCGTTTCCAAGCATCGTCTTTTTGCCTGGGTGCCGGTGGAAGTCCTTCCCGACTCGGCAACATTCGTCTTTGCCCGGGATGACGACTACTTCTTCGGCGTCCTCCACTCCCGCATTCACGAAGTCTGGGCGCGGCAGATGGGGACACAGTTGCGCGAGGTGGAAAGCGGCTTCCGATACACGCCCACGAGCACCTTTGAGACTTTTCCGCTTCCGTGGCGGCCGGGTCAGGAGCCCAAAGACGATCCTCGGGTTGAGGCCATCGCCGCCGCTGCTCGCGAATTGGTCCAACTCCGCGACAACTGGCTCCATCCGCCGAACGCTGCGGAGGAAGAACTGAAGAAGCGCACCCTAACCAAACTCTACAACGACCACCCGTCATGGCTGGAGCACGCGCACGCCCGCCTGGACGCCGCCGTCGCCGCCGCTTACGGGTGGCCTGCCACCCTTACCAATCAGGAAATTCTGGAGCGCCTGCTGCAGCTAAACCACGAGCGCGCCGCGGCTCAGGCCGCTACCGCATCCTGATTCCAGCCACGGAACATAACCGGGCCCCCCGCCCCGCCGCCTACAATAAACGCAACCCGATGCGACGCACCCTCCCCCTCTCGCTGCTGTTCGCTCTCGTCGTCAGCTTTGGCGGCGCGCAGCAGACTCCCACGATCACTGTCCGGTCGAACCTTGTCGAAGTGCCCGCACTGGTGACTACGAAGAAGGGCGAGGTAATTTTCGCGCTCAAGGCGTCGGATTTTCGCCTGACGGATGACGGAATTCCGCAGAAGATATCGCTGGTCTCCGACACGGACTGGCAGCCGCTCGCGATGGCCATTGTGGTGGAGACGGGCGGGGACGGCGCTGCTCATCTGAGCGATTACCGGGGGCTCGGGGCGATTCTCGACTCGGTGGTGGGCGCGGAAGAGCATCGGGTGGCGCTGGTCTCCTTCGACAGCGTGCCGCACCTGGTGGCGCCGTTCACGAGCAACACCGACGCCGTATCCGCCGCGCTCGACCGGCTGCAGTCCGGCGACAACGGGGCATCGATCCTGGATGCGGTGGCTTATGCGGTGCGCCTGCTGAACCAGCAGCCGCCGAATTACCGGCGCGAGCTGCTGCTGATCAGCGAGACCATCGATCAGGGCAGCTATACGACGCCGACCGAGGCGCTGCGCCTGATCAGCGACACGAACACGACGATGTACACCTTCGCGTTTTCGAGCACGCGCTCCGCGGTGGCGCACGAGGCCGGGAAGTTCAGCGACGACACGCCCGGGCCCGCGCATGGCTGCTTCAGCCGCAATTACGAAGGCGATCCGGAGGACAAGGCGGAGTATAAGGGCCACTATCCGCGGCAGGTGCTGGACTGCATCAGCCAGTTGGCGCCTCCGCTGCGGCTGGCCACGATGGCGTTTCTGACCGCTCACGGGGCGCTCCGGCGGGATACGGCGAAGACCATCGCGCACCTGGCCGGCGGCGAGTTCTTCCATTTCGGCAATGCCAAATCGTTGCAGAAGGACCTGATCCAGGTTTCGCACGACGTGCCGAATTTCTACGTTTTCAGCTTCACTCCCAGCGACCCTACGCCGGGGCTGCACGCGCTGCGGCTGAGCCTGGTCGACCGGCCGCAGCTTCGGCTGACGGCGCGGACGGAGTACTGGATCGACAGCAACGGGCCTTAGTCAGTATGGGGCGGAGCTCCCGCAGGCTGGCTTGCCGGCGCTCATGACGAGCGGTATACGGATATATTTTGTCTTCGCAATGTTCGCGGAGAAGCGCCGACGGCGGAAGTACCTTTTCGCCGGGCGCACGGTCTGAATAAGCAGAGGGTAAATCCGGATTTTGGCTGCCAGGGTGAGCGGACTGCGGAGGGTGCTCAGCATTGCCGATCAGCCAGCTATCCCGCAGCGGCTCCCACCGGTTCCGGATGCACATGCCCGCGGCCCACATGCGGCACCGCGGGATTTTCCCCTCGGGTCCCTGCTCTGTCCTGTGCGAGCTGTGAGTGAGCTTGCGATTCAACCCCGATATTCAACCGGTAAATGGAGAGGTTCAGCAATGAGTGGAACTGGCCGGCTGCGTCAGCTGCTGCGTAATGGTGAGTTCATCGTGGCTCCGGGAGCATTCGATTGTCTCTCGGCCAGGGCAGTGGAACTGGCGGGCTTCTCCGCGATTTACATGACGGGCATGGGGACGTCGGCGACTCAGCTGGGACTGCCCGACTACGGTTTGGCGACCATGTCGGAGATGGTGGTGAATGCCTCCGCGATGGCGGCGTCAGTGGGGATTCCGATCATCGCCGACGCCGATACCGGCTATGGCAACGAGCTCAACATGGCGCGCACCGTGTATGAATACGAACGGCATGGCGCGGCGGGAATCCATATCGAAGACCAGGTGTTCCCCAAGAAGTGCGGGCACCTCGACCGCAAGCAGGTGATCCCGCGCGCGGAATACGTCAGCAAGATTCGCGTGGCGGTGAATGCGCGGCGCAGCTCGGATTTCGTGATTATCGCGCGCACGGATTCCAACGCGGTTCTGGGATTCGAGGAAGCCATAGGGCGCGCGAACGCGGCGCTGGAAGTGGGAGCGGATCTGGCGCTGGTGGAGGCGCCGGAGTCGACCCAGCAGATGGCCGCGATTCCGCGGCGGGTGAACGGACCGTGCGTGCTGAATCTGCTGCTGGGGGGGAAAACCCCGATGCTTTCGCTGAGCGACGTCAGCGAACTCGGCTATCAGATGGTGCTGCTGTCCGACGTGCTGCTGTGCGCCGCGGTCCGCGCCTACGATGCAACGCTGGCCACGGTTCGCACCTCGCCGCACCCTCTACACTTCGAACACACGCTGCCTCCGAAGGAAATCTTTAAGCGGCTCGGTGCGGACAAGTGGGACAGCCTGCGGAATGAGCCCGCGCTGACCGCGAAGGCCAGTTGAGAAAGAGCCTGAGGGGCCGAATCGCCCGGCTGGGCGCCGCTGGGCGGCCGGCCGGAAGCCCGCATACGCCAGGCCGCTGAAGCGTTACCAGCAAGTAATAATGACAAGCCGGCAACTAACAACCGGCATTCAGGAACATCTTCTCCACCTGCGCCCAGTTATCCACGCGCGGATAACCGCTGACGCCGATGTTATGGGGCGCGGTGAAGAGAATGCCCTGTCCGGCGAAGGTCTCGAAGTGGCGCGGCTGGTCGTCGATCAGGTAGTCGGCATGCAGGATGCTTTTGTCTCCGCAGAAGACGAAGTGGCGGGGGTCGAGAAAAGGGAAGTGGCGGCGGAGCCAGCGGTATTTCGGGCCGAAGGAGTTGGGAAACTCCATCGCCGAGGTGGCGATGTAGATTTCGAAACGGTCGGCCATAACGCGCAACACGCGCTGGCTGTCCGCGATGACGGGCAGGTCTTCGAAGAAGTCCTCCGAGCGCAGATAACCCTGAAGCCGCTCGTGGCGGTCGATGGAGACGACGTCCCAGAGCCATTTACCCTGGAGGTCGGCTCTGGTGATGGCCTCGCCGTGGTCGCGGTTGTAGCGGGCAATGTGCTCGCTGAGCGTGTCGGCGAGCACTTCGTCCATGTCAACGGCGATGCGGGGCATAGGAGCAGAGATCAGTGTTCAGCGATCAGTAAAGGCCGAGTAAGAGAATACTTCGCAGGCCGCCTTATCCGATCAGCGATGACTGATCGCGGGCGACCGATTTAGTCGACTCCGGCTTCGAGCGGTTTGCGGCCGCGCTTCGGCTTTTCGGGCTCGGGTTGCGGCTGGGGCTCCTTCGCGGGATCGTGATAGAGCAGACGGCCGCAGGACTCGCAGGTATGAATCTGGCCGTCGCGGATCTGGTTCCACATCTGGGGCCGCAGGTACATGTTGCAGCCCAGGCACTGCTGCCCCTGCGCGCCGGCGATGCCGGTTCCGCGCACAGAAGAGACGCGGTCGTAGATGCGGAGAGGCTCCTCGGGGACGGTCGCCCGCACATCGTTCCGCTGCTTCGTCAGCTCCTCGAGCCGCTTCTGCTGGTCGGCGCTGGAGGCCCGCGCATCTTGCTTCTCGATTTCGACGGCACGCGTGTTGTCGGCCAGCGCGGACTGCGCGGCCTTGTGCTCCTGGGCGAGGCGCTCGCTGCGCTCCATGCCTTCGAGTTCGCGGTCCTCGATCTTCCGGATTTCCGCCTCGGCAAACTCGATCTCGTGCTGGAATGCCCGATACTGCTCGTTGGTCTTCACGGTCGACATCTGATCGCGGAGCTTCGCGATCTTCTGCTGCTGGTCTTTGAGGTCGCTTTCCAGCCGCCGCCGCTGCGCCTCTTCTTCCCTGAGGGTCTTCGCAGCCAGCTCGACGGCAGCTTTTTCCCTGGCCAGACGCGACTCCAGGGCAGCCAGGCGCCGGGGCAGCTCGGCAATCTCCCCGCGCAGCTTCGCGGTTTCCTGATCGATGGTTTGCAGGCGCGAGAGCGCCTCTAGTTCAGCACGCATAGCCGGAAGTTGCAGGATATCACCCCCACGCCGGCGATCAGCAGTCCGCGATCAGCGATGGGGAAATGGCCGGCAGCCGGAAGGGGGCATTCGAATCAGAACGGTGACGGTCCTATCAGCTCGACCCCATATTGGCGCCACACCTCCGGATCCTGCATGTGCGGGTCGCGTACCTCGCGGAAGAACATCTCCATTTCGCCAGCGGGGGAGAAGGCGATCAGCATCCGGCTGGGGGTGGGCGCGACAGCAGAGAAGGTATGAGGGATGCCGCGCGGCCCCAGGATCGACTCGCCGGGGCCCAGCTTGACGCGCTGGTCGCCGACCTGGAATGCGACCTGGCCCTCCATGACGTAAAACCACTCTTCCTGGTGCGGATGCATGTGGAGAGGCGGCCCTCCATGCAGCAGGTGGCTGTGCTCCACGATGAAGAGCCGCCCGTCGGTATCCGCGGTGCCTACCTTGAACGCGAGACGATCGAAGCCCATCGTCCGCTGCCGGCCGTACCGGTCCTCGCCAGATCCAACGATATGCACGGCGGGGGGGATCACGGCCGCCTGGGCACTGGAGTTGGCCGCAAACAGCTCATACAGCCCGGCCGATACCACGGCGGCATCGCGCAGGAAGGCACGTCGTTCCATGGGAACTCCTTTGGAGGAAGGGGCACCAGAATAGCGCTGTGCGGGAGGGGTTGGCGAATCCAAAGTTCGCATGGGGGCGGATTTCCTGCATCCGGCCCCGTCGCGGTATCCTCAAATCTCCATCCCCATGGCTCCGGACTCCGACGACCACTGGAAACCGAAGCATAATCCCTGGGCCGTCGCGCTGACGGTCACGCTGGCAACGTTTATGGAGGTTCTCGACACCTCGATTGCCAACGTGGCGCTGCCGCACATTGCCGGGGGGCTGGGTGCGTCGGCGGACGAAGCCACCTGGGTGCTGACGTCGTACCTGGTTTCGAACGCGGTCATTCTGCCGGCGAGCGCGTATCTGGTGTCGTTCCTGGGGCGGAAGCGCTTCTACATGATCTGCGTGGCGCTCTTCGGGCTCAGCTCGATGCTGTGCGGGCTGGCGCCGTCGCTGCCGCTGCTCATTTTCTTCCGGGTGCTGCAGGGCGCGGGCGGAGGCGGGCTGCAGCCCAGCGAGCAGGCCATTCTGGTGGACACGTTCCCGCCGCGCAAGCGCGGGCAGGCCTTCGCCGTGTACGGCATGGCGGTGGTGCTGGCGCCGGTGATCGGCCCGACGCTGGGCGGGTGGATCACGGACAACTTCACGTGGCGGTGGATCTTCTTCATCAACGTCCCGATCGCCATCCTCTCGCTGTTTCTCACGTCGCGCATTGTGGAGGATCCGCCGCACGTGCAGCGGGAGGTCGCCGCCCAGCGCAAGCGCGGCCTGAATCTCGATTACATGGGCTTCGGGTTGCTGGCGCTGGCGTTCGGCTCGCTGCAATTCGTCCTCGATAAGGGCCAGGAGAAGGACTGGTTCGGTTCGCATCTGATCACCACGTTCTTCTGCCTCTGCGCCGGGGGCCTGGTTGCTCTGGTGTTGTGGGAGATCGCGCAGATCCGCCGCGGGCACCGGCCCATCCTCGACCTGACCATGTTCCGCAACCGGAACTTCTCGGTGTCGTTTCTGATGATGTTCGTGCTGGGATTTGCCCTGTTCGGCACCACGGTGCTGCTGCCGCTTTTTGTGCAGGAAATGATGGGCTATACGGCGGAGCAGGCGGGCCTGGTCATCTCGCCAGGCGGCCTCGCCGTGATGGCTTTCATGCCGCTGGTGGGATTTCTGGTGAGCCGCGTGGATGCGCGCTGGCTGATCGCCATCGGCCTTACCACGCTCTCGGCGGCGCTGTTTACGATGCACAGCATCGATACCCAGGCGAGCTACGCGTATATCGCGTGGATGCGCATCTTCCAGGCATCGGGCCTGGCGTTCCTGTTTGTGCCGATCAACACGGTCTCCTACGTGGGCGTCCCCAGGGAGAAGAACAACGATGTCTCCGGGCTGATGAACCTGGCGCGCAACATTGGCGGGAGCAGCGGCACGTCGTTCTTTGTCACGCTGCTGGCGCGCCGCAGCCAGGAGCACCAGGATCGCCTTGCCATGGGGCTGAACGCCGCCAGCAACCTGCTGCGGCAGCGCATTCAGGGCCTGGCCGGATACTTCCAGCACGGCGGGGGCCTTACCGGCTCCGCTCCGCAGGCGCGAGCGTTGGCGCGCGGCATGATCTACCAGCAACTGGTGCAGCAGAGCAATCAGCTCGCGTACCTCGACGTGATTGCCGTGCTGGCGCTGGTGGCGCTCTGCATGGTCCCGCTGGTGTTTTTGCTGAGGAAGAATACCGGGGGCGCGGTCTCCGCGCACTGATGCGCGGGGGCCGACCCCCTGGCTCGGCGAAAAATCCCGGAACTCGCCAAAAACGCCGTAGAATGCTCTTTCATGCAGGGCTCGCCGGCTTCAGCCAAATCCGTGCGAATGCTATTGGAGCTTGCTTTGGAGCGTACGCTTTACATCCATCCTCGCCCGTGCTTCCGTTTTCTAGCCGTCACCGCAGCCGCTCTTTGCGCTCTGCCGCTGCATGCCCAGCCCAACCATCCCTGGACGGTTCCGGAAATCTGGGGAACGTCCGCCAATCCCACCGGCAACCCGCCGGGGGGGATGGTGTGGTCGCCCGACGGCAAGCACGTTACATGGATCGGGGATCACGGCAACCTGATGGAGATTGAGCCGCCCTCGACGAAGCCGGAGGTTCTGCTGCCCGGCTCCAAAATCGACAGCCTGCTCAGCGCTCCCGTTCCGGAGCGCGACCGCGACCACCGGGCCCGCTACGGCGAGCCGGATTACATCTGGTCGCCGGACTCCCGGCACATCCTGTTCGACACGGACGGCGAGTTGTGGCTGTTTGACCTCGGCAGCGGCACCGGCGTCCGGATCGGCAATACCGGCATGGCCTCGGGGGACGATCCAAAGTTCTCGCCGAACGGGCAGTTCGTGTCGTTCCTGCGCAACCACAACCTCTACGTTCTTCCCGCGGACGGCTCGCGGGCGGCGACGGCTCTTACCGGCTCGCGCGATCCCAACGTGCTCGACGGTGGAGTGGACTGGGTCTACCTGGAAGAGCTGGATGCGCGGAGCAATTATTTCTGGTCGCCGGACTCCAGGCAGATCGCATTTCTGCAGATGAACGAAACGGAGGTGCCGGAGTATCCGCTGACGGACTGGATCCCGGTACACGCCAAAGTGCACGAGCAGCGTTATCCGCAGCCGGGCGATCCCAACCCCGGTGTGCGCGTGGGGATTGTGCCGGCCGGCGGCGGATCCACGCGCTGGCTGCACATCCCGTTGCAGGAGGGCGACGATTACATTCCGCGCTTCGGCTGGGTCAACTCCCGGGTGGTGTGGGTGGAAACGCTCTCGCGCAATCAGCAGCACCTCGATCTGTGGTTTGCCGATCCGCATACCGGGCAGATCGCGCTGGTGCTGGCCCAGAGCGAACCGAAATACTTCACCACCACGTACGACGTCCGCTTTGTGGGCGACAACCAGTTCCTCATCCTGAGCTGGCGGGACGGCCACACGCACATCTACCGCTACACCTTTAACCCTGGCGACCCGATGGGCGGCCAGGCGCAGCTTGCCGATCAGCTGGAGAGCGGCAACTATGAAGTGGAGACGATCGCCGGGGTCGATGCCGACAAGCAGACGGTCTGGTACCTCTCCAATCAGGATCATCCGCGCCAGGAACAGATCTGGGCTGTGCAGCTGGACAGCAGCAATCGACACCAGATCTCCCAGGGTGCCGGCGTGCACCATCCGGAATTCGCGCCGCGAGGCGGCCATTTCATCGATACATATTCCTCCATGATGGATCCGCCCGCCGTAGCCGCGTGCGAAGCCACGGGAGACTGCACGCCCTTCTGGAAGTCGGCGCCGCTGCACGGCCACAAGCTGATTGCCCCGGTGCTGCTGAAGCTCACCGCCGCGGACAGCATGACCACGCTCTACGGCACACTGCTGCTGCCGCCCCACAGAACCCAGCCGCGCAGCGTGCCGCTCATCGTTAACCCCTACGGCGGCCCCGATGTGGGGGAGGCGCGCGACGCGTGGGGGGGCAAGAGTTTCTACTTCGACCAACTGCTCGCCGAGCATGGATTCGCGGTGCTCCATGTGGACAACCGCGGCATGGGCGGACGCGGGCGCGCCTTCGAGCAGGTCTGCTTCCACAACTTCGGGCCGCCGCAGTTCGCCGATCAGATGGCCGCCATCGACCAGGTGCTGCCCAGGTATCCTCAGCTGGATCCACGCCGCCTTGGCTGGTGGGGATGGAGCTGGGGCGGAAGCTTCACGCTGTTCGCGCTCTCGCACAGCGACAGCTTTTTGGCCGGAGTTTCCGTTGCGCCGGTCACCGACTGGCGCAACTACGATTCCATTTACACCGAGCGGTACATGGGCCTGCCTTCAGAGGACGCGGACAACTACACTGCCGACTCCGACGTGACGAGCGCAGCGAACCTGCACGGCCGCCTTCTCATCATGCACGGCACCGGCGACGACAACGTTCACATCGAAAACACGATCCAGTACATCGAGAAGCTCATCAAGGCGCGCATACCCTACGATCTGAATCTGTTCCCGCGCAAGACGCACTCGATTGCCGGGCCTGACGACCGCACCGTCCTCTTCGAAAAGCTTCTCGACCATTTCGAGCGCTACCTGATGAATCCGGAGGCCGGCGAAGGGCGTTCGGACCGGGCACAAAGGGACCGCCACCGCTGACCGTATGCCGCATCCCGCCGAGCGCCCCGACTCCGCCTCGCTCGTCCGCGCCCGCACCACTCTCGGCGATTTCGAGCTGACCATCCTCTCCGACGGCTGGTATGTCCTCGATGGGGGCGCCATGTTCGGCGTCGTCCCCAAGGCGCTGTGGGAAAAGCGCGTGCCCGCCGACGAGCAGAACCGCATCCTGCTGGGCCTGAATACTGTCATGGTCCGCACCGGGAAGCACACCGTCGCGATCGAAACCGGCATCGGCAACAAGCTCAGTCCGAAGCTACGCGATATCTATGAGGCGAAAGAGCAACTGCCGAGCGCCTTTGAGGCAGCCGGGATCCGTCCCGAAGAGGTCGACATCGTCATCAACTCGCATCTCCACTTCGACCACTGCGGCTGGAACACGACGAGGACGGGGGACGGGCGGATCGTCCCGACGTTCCCCAACGCGCGCTACTTCGCGCACCGCGGGGAGGTGGAGCACGGCCGTCTCCAGCTGGAGCGCGACGCGGTCAGCTACATCGGCGAGAATTACGATCCGCTGATCGCCAGCGGCCAGATGACCCTCGTTGACACGCGGCCAGGAGAGACGCAGGAAATCGTGCCCGGCGTGTCGGTCGAGTGTTTTCCCGGCCACACAGCGCAGTTGCTCGCCGTTCATCTGGATTCGGCGGGGAAGCGGGGGACTTATATCTCCGATCTCATCCCCACCAGCGCGCACCTCGACATCACCTGGGTGATGGGCTACGACCTCGATCCCGTCACCTGCATCGCGCAGCGCAAGCGGTTTTATGCGCGGGCGATTCCGGAGCAGTGGATGGTCCTGTTTACCCACGACCACCACAGGCCGTACGGGTACGTTGAGTTGAATGAGAGGGGCAAGCCGGTTCTGCGTCCATAACAGGGAAGCCGCGAAGATGGAGAAATTCTTTCGCGCCCGCCGGCCCCGGCCCTGAATCCAACGAGTGTGCGTAACCTGTGCAGTTGCGTTCTTCGCTCCTGGGGAACGACGTCCCGGCTGAAGGTTGCGCAATACGTGTGGGTGCTGCTGATGTTCGGCGTGCTTGCCGGTCTGGAACACAATCGCATCGGTCTTTTTCTTGTGCCGCCCTTCGGGGCGACGCTGACCTTGCTGCTGATGCTGCCGGAGGCCTCTGTGGCGCAACCGTGGGCCGTCGTTACTGGTTCCGTGGTCGGAGCGGGTACCGGAACGCTGCTCAGCCTTTTCGCTCGCGGCTCCGCCATGGCAATTGCCGCCGCCGTTCTGGCGTTCGCCGCGATGAACCTGATGCGCGCCTATCACCCACCCGGGGTCGCGCTGGCGATGTATCCTCTGTTGCTGCATCCGGGCCGCTGGTTTCCGCTGGCGGTGGTGCTGCCGTTCGCTCTGGCGGCCGCCGGATCCGCCGCGCTCCTGAGCCGCCTGGTGCGTACCTGGCCAGCGTATCCGAGGCCGCTGACGCAACTATGATCGGGGGCGGCGGCGTTACACGATCTCGACTTCGAGCCTCTTCGCGTCCCGATCCAGCTCGACAATGCGGAAGTTTCTCACCTGCCCGGCGCGGAGCGGCTCCGGCTTAGCTGTCCCGGCACCAGCGCCGCCCTTCCACTTTGCCTGCAGCAGGGAAGTGAGAGCGGACAAATCCGCGCCGCCGGTGCTCGCTGTCTCCGGGCCCGCGCCTTCCTTGATGCGGCACGCCACGAGAATCCCTTCGCCCAGCTCGACGGTCGCCGATCCGGCCGAGGCCTCGATCACGCGCCCGGAAACCGCATCGCCCACGTTGTGCTCGGCGACGTATTCATCGAGGCTGGTCGGCACCAGTTGCTTCATGCTCAGCTTCGCCTGGCGCTTGTCCGGATCGAGGGCCAGCACCTGAGCGCGGACGACCTGCCCAATTTTGAGCGCGTCGGCAGGATGCGCCAGCCTGCGCTCTGTTGTGATCTCGCTGATGTGGACCAGGCCTTCGACGCCCTCGGCCATCTGCACAAACGCGCCAAATTTTTCGAGCTTCGTCACCGGGCCTTCGACGGCCGAGCCCGGCGGGAACTTCTTCGCGGCATCCGCCCATGGATCGCCGAGCGCCTGCTTGAGTCCCAGAGCCATGCGGCGCTCGGGCTGGTTCACGCTGAGGATTACCGCCTCGACCGAATCGCCCTGCTTGAGGATGTCGCTGGGGCGGCGCACCTTCTTCACCCACGACATCTCGGAGACGTGGATCATGCCCTCGATCCCGGGCTCGAGCTCGACAAACGCGCCGAAATCCGTCAGCCGGGTTACCGTGCCGGTGACGCGCGCGCCAGCCTTGTATTTGTCGCCCGCGGCTTCCCACGGCTCCGGCTGCAATTGCTTGAGCCCGAGGGAAATTCTGCGGCTGTCGAGGTCGATTTTGAGGATTTTGGCCTCGATCTGCTGGCCCACGCTCAGCACATCTTCCGGGTTCCCGACGCGGCTCCAGGAAATATCGCTGACGTGCAGCAGGGCGTCGATGCCGCCGAGGTCCACAAACGCGCCGAAGCTCGCGAGGCGGCTCACGGCGCCGCGCACCACGTCGCCCTCGCGGAGCGCGCCCAGTTTGCTTGCGCCCGCCGCCAGCGCTTCTTCCTCCAGCACGGCGCGGCGGTCGACGATCACGTTCTCGTCGGCGACATCGAGCTGCGTGATGCGGCAGGTAATCTCCTGCCCAACCAGCTTCTCCATCTCATGCGCGTCGCGCGTGCCGCTGCGCGATGCGGGCAGGAACGCGCGCACGCCCACGTCCACGCTGAGGCCGCCCTTGATGACTCCAGTCACGGTAGCGGGGATCGTCAACTTCTGTGCAAAGGCCTCTTCGAGCTGCGTCCAGTCGGTCGGCTGCGCCACGCGCGCCATGGACAGCTCGTAGTACCGCTCGGCATTGCGCCCCTTCACCGAGACATAAAACTTGTCGCCCGGCTTGACGCCGTCACCGTTGTCGCGGAACGCCGTTTTGAGCAGCACGCCTTCCGATTTGTAGCCAATGTCCAGATACACGGAATCCGTGGAAACGTAGATCACCGTCCCTTCCAGTTGCTTTGAGCCCGGTTCCGGCCGATGGCTTTGCTCGAACTCGCTCAGCATCGCGCCGAAGGATTCGATGGATTCGGGAGCCTGGGCGGCGCCGGATTCCGTCACATTCTGCGGTTCAGGTGTGGCTTCGTGGTTCATACGGATGTCCTTATTCTGGCACGCGCGGAGCGAGGAGTCAGTAGAGAGGAGTCAGCGAAGGCGCGGGTGTCCATTCCAGAGCCTGATATTAACTTTCCCGCTGCCCACGCGAAAGTTAATAACAGGCTCCGGCCAGGAAGACTACTTTCCCGCTTCGCCTCCGCGGGTGAAGCGCTTGAGCAGGAACTCTTCCGTGAGCGCGCCCACCGCGCCCCAGGCAATGTTGCCCAGGCCGGTGTCGACGGTCGTCGCCCATCCGCGCTGCTGCTTGGGGTAATACAAGTTGGAAATCGCACCCGACGCGAAGTCTCCCACCAGAAACGAATAGTTCGGCTGCCACTTGCCGTTGTCGCCCTTGCAGATGAACACAGTAGCAATCGCGTAGCCGATCCGCGAGCGGGTGCTGCCCGTTCCGCGATAGTAATAGCGCGGATCCTGATGCAGCAGGGCCGGCAGCACGGCGCCGCCGATCATGTCGCTCGTGAAGTTGTCGGCGAGCGACGCGCCAAAGCGCTTGCCATAGCCCTGCAAACCCTGCCCGTAGCCCGGATACGCATCCTGCGCCTGCTCCACGCCCGCCGCCAGCCCGGCGATGATGATATTCACGGGGTCGATTGAGTACTTCCACGCCATGCTGTATTTCTGCCCCGTGGACATGGGCGCGGCGTTCGAAATGTAGCTCACGTAGAAATTCGGAATGGCGCCCAGTATGCGCTGATCCTCTTCGAGCCTGATCTGCCGCGCTGCAATTTTATGCTGTGCCCCGCTCACGCGGACCGTGGACACCACGGCGGTCACCTTCAGCACGATTCCCCTGAGTTGCCGATATTCGCCGCTGGCCACGGTGACATTCGCGGTCCACGGAACCAGGCCCGGCGCGGAGACCGTGAGTGCGAATGTGCCCGGGATCACGCTGAAAGCGAAAAACCCGTTGGCGGTGGTCGCCGCCGAATACTTAGCGGCGCTGTTGGAGAGCGTAACGCTGGCGTTCGGCACGACACTGCCGTTGACGTCCTTGACGGTGCCGAGAATGGT
>DAHUYD010000182.1 GCA_027315385.1 Acidobacterium sp. | reverse complement strand
GGAGGCTGCGGGAAGGCGAAGTGCGGGACGGGCTCTTCGAGAGGGATCTCGATGCGCTCGATCTTTTCGAGTTCCTTGATGCGGCTCTGGACCTGTTTGGCCTTGGTGGCCTGATAGCGGAAGCGGTTGATGAAGACTTCGAGGTGCTCGATGCGCTCGCGCTGGTTGCGGTAGGCGGACTCGAGCTGCGCGCGGCGCTCGGCTTTCTGCGTGAGGTACTTCTCGTAGTTGCCGTGGTAGACGTGGAGGGTCTTGTTCCATATCTCGATGATCTTATTCACGGTGACATCGAGGAAGTAGCGGTCGTGGGAGATGAGGATGTAGCCGTTGGGCCAGTTGACGAGATAATTTTCGAGCCAGTTGCGTGTTTCGAGGTCGAGGTGGTTGGTGGGCTCGTCGAGGAGGAGGAGGTCGGGCTGTTCGAGGAGGAGTTTTGCGAGGGCGATGCGCATTTGCCAGCCGCCGGAGAACTCCTCGGTGCGGCGGGTCCAGTCCTCTTTGGAAAAGCCAAGGCCGGTGAGGACGGCGCCCACCTCTGCGTCGAGAGCGTAGACGTTGTGATGGCGGAGGCGGGCTTCGATGTGAGAATAGCGGTCGGCAACGGCGGCGTAGGCCTCTCCGGCGGGGTCCAGCTCGGAGAGCTTCGCCGAGAGAGACTCGAATTCGCGCTCCATCGCGCGGAGCTCGTCGAAGACAGAGAGGCACTCATCGAAAACGCTGCGGCCGGAGAGAGCGAGGCCATCCTGGGGCAGATAGCCGATGCTCATGCCCTTCATGCGCTGGACGGAACCGTAATCGAGGGAGTCGAGTCCGCCGAGGATCTTCATGAGCGTGGATTTGCCCGCGCCGTTAGCGCCCACGAGAGCGGTTTTCTCGTCAGGGGTGATGAGCCAGTCCGCGTTTTCAAAGAGGAGGCGGGGGCCGAAACGCTTGCCAGCCCCGGAGAGTTGCAGCATAGGTCCATTGTAGCGATGGGGCGGTCAGCGGAGAACACGGCCAAATGAAAATCGGGTAGCGGAAAAGCGGGTAGCTGAGAGACAGCTAGCGGACTACGAGCCGCGGACGCGGAGGAGCCAGCCGCTGCCGCTGCGGATGAGCAGAGGATGCGAGGGCGAGGCCAGATCGATGGCGCCGGAGCCGCGTCCGGCGTTGACGATGGTGAGCCCGGGAATGTCGTAGACGCCGCAGGCATTCGAGGAGAAGAGCCAGAGCGCCTGAGGCTGCGTATTGTCGCCGAGGGCTGCGCGACAGGGTCCGTTGGCGGTGAGGCGGTCGCGGACGCCGTACCCGGTGGGATTGCCCACACGGCCATTGACCGCCATCACATATCCTCCGCCCCGGTAAACTGTGTCGCCGCCGATTTGCTGCGTGTCCCAGTTCTCCGGAACCAGGCCGCGGGAGGCCTGCTCGTCCGGAAGGTAAGCCTCGGAGACTCGCATCATGGACGCGACAGCGCGGAGATTGGTGGAGACGGGAAAACGGCGTCCATGATCGATGACGGAGTCGAAGCGGAGCGAGACGGACGTCGGGGTGACGGCAATGATGCGGCCGACCACCTGCGCGCCGCGATGGATGGACGTGCCGGGAATGTTCTGCATGATGCGGGCATGGATGGGCTGCCCGACATGAGCCTTGCCGGCGTGGAGGGAATTGTCGAGGCGAACCGGAAGGATGGTGCCGGCGGGGATGGCGTTCTGTGCGGCGACGGTCAACGGCGAAAACAGGGCGCAGAAGAGCCAGAAGCATTTCATCCGAGATTCCTCCCCGGGACGCGACCGAAGGCTTCGCCAGTCGTGGGGCGTGGCGCAGGACGAGCGGTTTGTTGCCCCTTCGGGGAATTAGACAGCGGTGGAGCAAAAAGGGAGTTGAGTTTTTAACAGTGCATTCACAAGTTGGCGCCAGTGGCGAGGACGGGGATGTCGGCCTTCCCCGTCTGCCAACTGTGGGCAGAGCCGTTCGACTGCGCTCAGGCAAGGTTCTGCTAAGGATAACGATGGAATTGGTTAGTGCTGCTCTTCCAATACGGCAACGCCGAATATCGGCAGATCAACCGAGGTGACAGTACCGGGGTGGTCGATGACTTCGCGCATGGGCGTGGGAAGGTCAACGTGCTCCGGCTGTTGGTTGTGGTTGATGAGGATCAGGACGGATTTGCCTTCACCCGAGCGGCGGCAGACTTCTACGTCGTCGGGGACATTGGCGAGGATAGGCTGCACGCCGGCCTGTTGCAGAAGCCAGGAAGTCAGGTGGTCCATAAGCATCGGATCGAGCCATGCGCCCAAATAGGTAATCGTGCCCTTGCCGACCTGGCGGGTGATGGCGGCGGGCTGTCCATTGAGCCAGCCGTTACTCTTGCCGTAGGTCATCAGGACTTTGGTATTCGGCGATAAGGTTGAGAGCTGCTCCGCCCAGATGTTGGCGGTGCCCGCGCCCCAGACTCCGCTCACGGGGACGTTGGAATCGAGCGCGTAGAACTGTTCGACGCGTCCGCCGAGGAAGGGGACGAGCGGGCCGGGCTGGCGTTCGGGCTGGAGGCCGTTGAACTCATTCTTCATGCCGGTGCGGGGACCGAGGAGCAGATGGCCTCCCTGGCGAACGTAGGCCATGAGGCGGTCGGCGATGGGCTGGGAGATGACATTGAGCGCGGGGAGTTCGACGACCTTGTAGCCGTCGAGGGGCGCGTCGATGGAGATGATGTCGACGGCCTGGGATTGCGTGCGGAGAGGATTGTAGAAGGCGAGCATTTCGGCGACGGGATTGAAGCCGGCGCTGTGACGCTGGAAGGTGATGGCCCAGCGCGAGTCGTAATCGTTGACCAGCGCGACCTGGGAGTGGGGCTTGGTGCCTGCGAGAGCGGGACCGGCTTCGGCGAATTCCTTGCCGGTCTCCTGGACCTCGTAATAGACGGGGACGGGCGTGCCATCAGCGCCGACGAGGGTGCCGTGGTACTCCTCCTGGCCGTTGGGCGCGCTGCGCCACTGCCAGTATTCGACGGTATTGGCGCCGTGGCCGATAGCCTGCCAGGCCAGGTCGCGCACCTGTCCTTTGAGGAGCGGCGTGTTGGTGGAGCGCCAGTTGACGAAGGCGGGCTCGGTTTCCATCACCCAGAAATCTTTGTTCTTGTAGCCGCGGGTGAGGTCATGGGTGGCGCCGTTGCCGAGGTAGTCGTAGTGGTCGCTGTCGATGTAGTCGTCCCACGCGGCCATGTCGAGGACGGAGTGGACGGTGTACTCGTTGAATCCGTCGAACCAGCCCATGGTGTTGGTGGTGATGAACTGGCGGGGGTCGAGGTGGGGGCGCATGGCGGAGATCTGGTTGATGGAGTAGCTCTTCCAGGTGTCAGAGACGAAGCGCTTCCAGTCGAGGAGGAGCGCGGGGTTTTCGTTGTCCTCGCGGACAGGAATCTCGTCGAAATCGTCGTAGGTCTGGGACCAGTAGGCGGTTGCCCACTTCTGGTTGAGGTTGGCGATGGTGCCGTACTTCGTTTGCAGCCACTGGTGGAATTGCTGCTGGGCGGTGGGGCCGAAGTCGGGGTTGGCGTATTCGTTGTCGAGTTGCCAGCCGACGACGTCGGGGTTATGGCCGAAGTGGATGGCCATTTGCTCGGCGATGTCGCGGGCGAATTTGCGGTAGAGCGGATCCGAAAAGGAGAACTGCTGGCGATTGCCGTGCTGGGCGCGGACGCCGTTCTCGCTGGTGCGGAGGGTCTGCGGATATTTGGTGGTGAGCCAGTCGGGTGGGGCGGCCGTGGGCGTGCCGAGGACGACGTAAATGTGGTGGCGCGCGGCGTCGGCGATGGCGCGGTCGAGCCAGCCGAAGTTGTACTGACCTTCGGAGGGCTCCATGGTGGACCACGCGAACTCGCCTACCCGGACGACGTCGATGTGGGCGGCTTCCATGAGGCCGAGATCTTTATCCCAGCGGGATTCGGGCCATTGCTCGGGATACCAGGAAGCGCCGACGAGGAGCGGCGGGACTCTGGGGAAGTCAGTGGCGGTGGCGGCGTTCCATCTCGAAGCGGAAGGGGCGGTTTGGGCAAGCAGGTGCGGCGCGGCTGCGATGAGAAGAGCGAGGAAAAGGGTTACAGCAAGAAAGCGGGAGAGGCGCATGTTGAGTTCTCCGGCGGAGATTTTGCAGCGTGAATCGGAAGGTTGATTATAAGCAGGGGCTAAAGGCTCAGCATCCTTCGCTGGGGGGATGCCTGGAATTTGCGGCATCCCGGTCTGTGAACACCGAGCAGATGCGGGACACGCTGGTTTCGGTACTGACCTGACGCCGGACCTGAAGGCCGGGGTTTCTGCCGTCGTGCCGTGCGCGAAACGCTGATTGTGCCGGTCCCCTCGCAAGCGCTCAGGGCAGCTTCGGCTCCGCTCGGGCCAGGCGCTTCCGCTCGGGGCGGCGCGCTGACGGTGACGCAGTTTTAAGACGGCAGATAGACTCCGGCGGAACGATAAATCCTTTCGCCGATGGTGGTTTCGATGACGGGGAGATCGGGGGTCGCAGTGAGAACTTCGATCGCGCCGTTCTGGAGGAGTACGGTGTCTTCGGCTTTCGCGCCCTGGAGCGAGGGATTCCAGGCAAAAGCCTGAACCGCTTCGACCTTCTGGGTTCC
>DAHUYD010000170.1 GCA_027315385.1 Acidobacterium sp. | reverse complement strand
GTGGTACGGGCGGTGCGGCGAGCGTCGGTGAGGAGCATCAGGGCGGGTAGCCTGGAGACGTCGGCGTCGTCAGGGAGCAGGGCGCGGATGCCGCGAGTGAGGCGGATGGCCTCGTGAGCGAGATCGAACCGATGGAGTTGCGAGCCGATTGCTGCTGGCATAGCCCTCGTTGACAATCAGATAGAGCACATGGAGCATGGCGGCGAGGCACTCGCTGCGGCCGCGAGCAGCGCTTCCTGGACCGCGTCTTCCGCGCGGTTGGGGCTGTCGACTTCGACGATCCAGAAGCCGGCGAGGAACTCCTTCGACTCGGGAAAGACGCCGTCGCTGATCGGAGCGCCATTTTTCCGGCGCGGACCTGGTGGGCCTGATCGGGAAAAGATCGGCCTTCGGCCACGCGGGAAAACCGCCTTCGGCACGCATGGTGTTCATCATCATCTTCACAGAAAACAATCGAGCATTTAAATGCGCGGGCGGCAAGTGAGACTTCGGGGGGCGCCTTGAGGTCTCCCGGTGACAGAAAATTAATATGCCCGCGGGGCCTGGAGCAGGAACTTTATGCACGAATCCGCCCCGGAGAATGTAAAAGATACCGGCTGGTGCGGAAGAAAAGTACAGCCGGGGAGCAAATGACGAAGTCTTCACCGGGGCAGAAAGTATGACTTAGTCCGCCTGCGGTAAATTCCGATCATTGCGCCACCCCCGAAAGGAGAAAGTATGATCTACAGGAATCTCCCAGGCGCAGCAGCTGCGCTGGTAACTTGTGTTCTCGCTGCTGTCCTTATTGCTGGATGCGGTCAAACCCAAGGCGGTATACCTTCCGCCGTAAGTGCGGGAAAGAGCGGAGCGTCCATGGTTGTCACCGTCGGCGACGCTCCATTGAACAACATTCTCTCAGCGAAAGTTACGATCTCAGGGATCGCGCTGGTGGACTCCGGCGGAAACAGTGTGACGGTACTATCGAAACCGCGCACGATTGAATTGTCGAGTCTGGGGGCGATCCAGGAGCCGATCGAAACTGAGAACGTTGCCGCCGGGAGCTATAGCTCGGTGGACGTGACGGTCAGCGCAGCCACGGTGACTTATGTGGATCCGAACGGCCAGGTGGTTACAGGCAATGCGAGCATCACTTCCGCAACTGACACGGTTCCACTTAATCCGGGGCTGACGGTTGTGCAGGGGCAGGACGTTCATCTGAGCCTGAACTTCAACCTGGCGCAGTCTTTCGATCTGAGCGGTTCGGCGCTCACGTTTACGCCTTCGATCGCATCGGCGGCCGCTGCCATCGAGCAGGAGAGCGAGACGGAGCGCGAAGTGGAGGTGACGGGAGTGGTGGAGGCCATCAGCCAAACCTCCATCACGGTGCAATCGGCGGACTCGGGAGTTCAGTTTACGTTCGCCATCAACTCGTCGACGCGGCTTTCGGCGAGCCTGTCCGCAAACGGAATCCAACAGGGTTCGATCGTTACTGTTCACGGGACGATGCAGCCGGACGGATCGCTGCTGGCAACCATGATCTCGGCTGAAATGGAAGGTCACGCGATGAGCAACTCGCAGAGCGGGGGGCGCGGCATTGTGACGGCTGTGACCAGCAGCGGAGGCATGGTGGAGTCCTTCACCTTTGTTGCGAGGGAGGACTTCGGCGATGCATCCTCGTCGCCACAGATGAATGTGCTTCTGTCATCGTCCACGACCTATGGAATGTCCGAGGAAGCCATACAGGATGGGATTCCATCGACGGCGTTCACGAACGGGGAGATATTCCCCGGGCAGTCGGTGGAGGTGATCGGGTCCGCAACGAGCAGCGGGTCGATTGCCGCGCAGGAAATCGATCTTGCGCCTGAAAGCCTGTCGGGAACGCTGACGGCCAGCCCCCAGGGAGCAGCGCCCGATTACAACTTCGCGCTGCAGTTGCCGGCGTCGTCCTTCCTTACGATGTATGACAGCATCGCCACGCTGAACGGCACAACAAACGCGCAGACGCAGTACGACGACAGTCTGACAGCAAGCGGTTTCGCTTCTCTCGTATCCGGCACGCCACTGGAAGTGCACGGTTATCTGCTGCTGGACAGCACCAACAACTACTCGCTGACCGCGGGAGATATTTCCCAGGTAAAGGCGGACAACTAAAGGGCAGATCCCGCGCGGGCCCGGTTGCGGTTCGCGCGGGACCTTTTTCCCGGCGAGACTTCCGGAGTGTCCGGATTGCAGGACAATATCTCACGGGCTATCCGACGAGCGCGCCACCTCGGCTTGGCCGAAATGGTGGGGACTCGGTACCGAGTCACTTACCGTTTAGCCAAACTGCACCTGATCGCGTCCTCTGCTTTTGCTCTGGTACATCAGCAGGTCTGCCCGTTGGACCACCGCCTCCGCGGTGTCCCCGGCGTGGAGGAGCGTGGCACCGGCGGAGATCGTCAGGCGAATGCTTGCCCCGGGGACCAGCACCGGACGATCCGACACGAATTTGCGGCACCTGTTTGCCAGGTTCAGCAGAGACTCGGGCGTAACGTCCGCCACCAGGATCAGGAACTCTTCGCCGCCCCATCGCCCCACGATATCCGGCGGCCGGACAGTCTCGGTAAGCATCAGCGCCGCGACACGCAGCACTTCGTCTCCCGTCAGATGCCCCCACTGATCGTTTACCTGCTTGAAGTGGTCCACATCCACCATCATCAGCCCGTACTGCCGCCCAAACTGCCGAACTTCGTCCAGCGCCTGTTCGACCTTTAAACTGGAGAAACGCCGGTTCGGCAGCGATGTCAGAACATCGCGGAAGGCCAGGTTTTCCATCTCCCCGGCGCGGCGCTCCATCGCCTTCAGGTGCGTCACATCGCTAAAGACCTCGACCGCTCCGATGATCTCGCCCTGCTCGTTCCGAATGGGCGCGACCCGCACCCGCAAGGGCACCCTATGCCCCGACTTGTGGCGCAGGGTGAGCTCGTGCTCCAGCCTGCAGCCGCGAGTGATAGCATCCACCAACGGACAGCCGCTCTTGCACAGGTGGCGCCCCGTCCCATCGATGTGCATCAGCAGATCGTCGTGACAGTGCGTGCCTACGACTTCCTCGGCTTTGTAGCCGGTCAGCTCCTCCGCTCCCCGATTCCAATAGGCGATCTTTCGATCACGATCGACGAAGTAGACCCCGTCGTAGAGGCAGTCCAGCAATCGGGCCCGGAACTCCGCATCGGGCACCGTCACGTGCCCTTCAGCGCTGCGAATTGGCTCCGGTTCATCCGTTCCCGCAACCTCAAATGGAATTCCAACTCAGTAGCAAACTGACGGAATTGTATTGATCGCCGCAGGCGCTCGGGTGTGACAAGCGTCACATCCGCGGCAGCGCTCGCGGAGGGTCGCTGGCAGGTCCTTCCGCTTCGCGTCGCTGAGCGTCAGGAGGACGGCGCTGGGGCACTACTCCTGAGGACCAGCCGATTGGGCGAAGGACTGGACGCGGTTAAAGCGCTCTTCGGCGCCGGCGATCATGGCGGCGACGAGGGCGAGGGGCAATCCCACAACATTGAAGTAGCAGCCGTGGACGCGGGGAATCCATCGGGCGGCGTGGCCTTGGATGGCGTAGGCTCCGGCTTTCCCAAAAGGCTCCCCGGTGGCAATATACCGGGCGATTTCGTCCTCGGAGGGCGAAAGGAAGGTGACGTGGGTGACCTCGGCGGCAACCTCAGTGTGCGAGGCGGAGACGAGGGCGACGCCGGTGATGACCTGATGCGTCGCTCCGGCAAGGAGACGCAACATGCGCGCGGCGTCCCCTTGGGATTCAGGTTTGGCGAGCATGTCGCCACTGGGCGCGACGACGGTGGTGTCGGCGCCGAGGATGAGGAGGGGTTCGGCTGGATATTTCGCGGCGAGCTCGGAGCGGATTTCGGAAAAACGCGCGGAAGCGGCGACGGCTTCGGCTTTTTGGCGGGCGAGGCGCAGGACGTAAGGGATCGGCTGCTCGCCGGGGTGGGGATCTTCGGGGATACCGGCAGGGAGGACGGTGAATGCGTATCCGGCCTGAGCGAGGAGATCGCGGCGGCGAGGCGAGGCGGAGGCGAGGAGGAGCATCAGGAACAGGGTATAGGGAGCCGGGGGCAGGGTGCAGAGGCAGGAACGAATGGACAGCGATCAGACTGAGACGCGGCGGTTGGGGCTCCGGACATCAGCAGGGTGTGACGACGCGGGCCGCCGACTCCGCCGCCATTTAAAATCGGAATCGGCGCTGGGCGTACTCGGAGCAGGTTTTTCCGGGTGCGCCGAACGACAGGCTGGAACACTGCACGCTCACTGAACCGCCGCACTCTAACCGAACCGCCGCATTTGCCCATGCCGATCCTGCTTACGCCCGTCGAAGCCCGCGTTCTGGGCTGCCTCGTGGAGAAAGAGACCTCCACGCCGGAATACTATCCGCTCTCTCTGAATGCGCTTGTGAACGCCTGCAACCAGAAGAACAACCGCGACCCCGTCGTGCAGTTTGGGGAAGATGAAGTTGTGCGCTCCCTGCATGCGCTCGAAGACGAGGGGCTTGCCGGGCCGGCTCGGGGCACCGAGAGCCGCGTTACCAAATACGAGCACCACGTTCAGGAAGTCTTCAACTTCACGCGCGGCGAGAATGCGGTTATGTGTGAGCTGCTGCTGCGCGGCCCGCAAACCCCCGGCGAGCTGCGCAACCGGACGGAGCGGCTCTTCCGTTTCGACGAAGTTCCCGATGTGCTCTCTGTGCTGCAACGGCTGATGGAGCGAGAGCCCGCGCTGGTTGCGGTGCTTCCGCGGCAGTCTGGCGCGCGCGAAGTCCGTTACATCCACCTGCTCTCAGGCGAGCCTGAGCCTGGCGCGGCCGGTCCCCGTTCGCCCAGGGAGGCTGGCTGGGAAGCGGCGGAGGGCGGGCCGGAGATTGGGATACCAGCTCGGGTCTCGCAACTGGAATCCGAAGTAGCGCGGCTTCGCCATGAATTGGCAACTCTGCGCGATCGGCTCGCTGCTCTTACCGGCTCGGGCACATGAGGGGACGCGATTCCGGTCGTCTCAGATTCCTTCGCGGCCTCTAAGCTTCATCCGCGCGCTTTCCGGTCTTTCTGCTTCGGGCAACGCTCTTCGGCTCGCCCGATGTCGCCTCCATGTCCTGGGCGGATTGCGCCATGGTGAGGTGGCGCGTCATCACAGTGCGGGCGTCGGCCGCGTTGCGGGAGCGGATAGCCCGGTAGATTTCGCGGTGCAGATCGGCGGATTCTTTCAGATCGCGGGAGCGTTCGGCGGTCTTGCGGCGCTCATCGTATAAGGCGGAGGTGATGGTTTCCATCAGAGCGGCGAGGATGGGATTGCCGGAGGCCTGGGCGATGACGCGATGAAAGCGGATGTCATGAATGAGATAGTCCATGGGATTGGCGACGGTCGCGTACATCTCGGCGACTTCCTCGGAGAGGGAGGCGAAGTGGTGCTCGCGCCCGCGCTCGGCGGCCAGGGCGGCCAGCTCGCTTTCGAGGATGCGACGGGCTTCGAACATTTGCCAGGACTGAAATCCATGGAGAGCGCCGAGCAGGCTGAGGGACGATTTGCCGATCTCGGGGGGACCATCGGCGACAAAGGTGCCTACGCCATGGCGGACGTCCATGACTCCCATGGCGGCCAGATAGCCAATACCGGTGCGGAGGCTGGCGCGGCTGATGCGCAGCTTCCGCGCAAACTCGCGCTCCGGGGGGATGCGGTCGCCAGGCTGGAGGCCGCCGGTCTCGATCATGCCGCGGATGTGGTTGACCACTCGCATGGTCATGTGGGTATCGGACTTGGCCATGGCGTCTCCCCAATCGAAGCGAAAGTTTGGCGTTTCGCCGTTATTCCGAAGGATTAGCAGCCTGTTTCGGCTGTTTTGCTTCGTCATGGATGAAAGTATCATCCTTCCGGGGGAGGTGCGGTGTATTCTAGTGGTCGGACCTCTCCGAAGTATCAACTGGAGACGATCCAGGAGGTCAGCCGCAGGCAATGCCGACAGAAGCGATGAACCTGATTGACGACGACCGGCTGTTTCCGCCCAACCCGGTAACGCGAGGTATTGCGCGCAGGCTCTACGAAGAGATCCGCGGTCTGCCGCTGATCAGCCCCCACGGGCACACCCAGGCAGGGTGGTTCGCGCGCAACGAGCCGTTTCCCGATCCCGCGAAGCTGTTTGTGCAGCCGGACCATTACATCTACCGCATGCTTTACAGCCAGGGCATCTCGCTGGAGGATCTGGAAATCGGCGTGGAGGAGCTGAAGGATCCGCGGCGGGTGTGGCGCATCTTCGCGGAGCATTATTATCTGTTCCGCGGGACACCGACACGGATGTGGCTGGACTATGCGTTCCACGAGCTTTTTGGGCTGGATGAGCGGCTGTCCGGGGGGACGGCGGATCTCTACTTCGACGTGATATCAGAGCGGCTGGGCACGGGGGAGTTTCTGCCCCGCGCGCTCTACGAGCGATTCGGGCTGGAGGTGCTGGCGACGACGGATTCGCCGCTCGACTCGCTGGCCGACCATCAGGCGATTCGGGAGTCGGCGTGGAAGGTACGGGGTGCGACGCCGCGTATTCTGCCGACCTTCCGTCCGGACTCGGTGGTTGATCCGGACTTTGGCGGGTTCCAGGAGAACCTCGAGCGGCTGGGCGAGGTCACGGGGGAGAATACTGCCACGTGGACGGGTTATCTGAAGGCTCTGGCGCTGAGGCGCGAGCGATTTAAGGCCCAGGGGTGTACCGCGACGGATCATGGCCATCCCACGGCGAAGACGGCGCACCTGAGTCTGGACGAAGCCTCGCGGCTGTTCGACAAGGTGGTTGCGGGCCGTGGGGATGCGGCGCAGAAGGAGCTGTTCCGGGCCCAGATGCTCACCGAGATGGCGCGGATGAGCGTCGAGGACGGGCTGACGATGCAGCTGCATCCCGGGTCGTACAGGAATCACAACCGCAAAGTGTACGAGCGCTACGGGCGCGATGTGGGTGCGGATATCCCGATGGCCACCGAATACGTTCGCTCGCTGCAGCCGCTGCTGGATCTCTACGGGAACGAGAAGCAATTCACGATGATCCTTTTCACGCTGGACGAGACCACATACAGCCGCGAGCTGGCTCCTCTGGCCGGGCATTATCCGTGCCTGCGCCTGGGGCCGCCGTGGTGGTTCAATGACAGCCCGGAGGGAATGCTGCGCTTCAGGGAGCAGGTGACGGAGACTGCCGGCTTTTACAATACGGTGGGCTTCAACGACGATACGCGGGCGTTCCTGTCGATTCCGGCGCGGCACGATGTAGCTCGGCGCATCGACTGCGTCTGGCTTGCGCGTCTGGTGGCCGAACACCGCCTGGATGAAGATGAGGCGGTGGCAGTGGCTCGCGATTTGGCGTACAACCTGGTGAAGAAGGCATACCGGCTGTAGAGTCCCCGTCTCCTGCTGGGATGGCAGTGCAGACAGGAAGATGGAATGGCGACGCGAGGCACGACTTCAGACTCGTTTTTTGGCACGTTCGGCTCCCCGAACCGCACATCGCATCAGCGGTGGGTGATCTGCAGCCTGCTTTTTTTTGCCACGGTGATCGCCTACGTCGACCGCGGCGTTATCGCGTATCTGGAGAAATTTCTCGAAGGCATTATTCCGGGGCTCAACAGCGTCAGGTATGGATACATCCTCGCCGCCTTCCAGGCGGCCTACGCCATCGGCATGGTGGTGGCCGGGGGGGTTACCGACAGGCTGGGAACGCGCAGGGCGTTTGCCATCGCGATCGGGCTGTGGAGCGTTGCGGCGATGCTGCCGGGGGCGGCGTTCTCGGTCGTCACGTTTGGCATTGCGATGTTTTTGCTGGGGTTGGGCGAGGCAGCCAACTTTCCGGCCTGCATCAAGACGATTGCGGAGTGGTTTCCGAAACGCGAGCGAGCCCTGGCCACGGGCATTTTCAACTCCGGCGCGAATATCGGCAACATTGTGGTGCCGCTGGTGGTTCCGACACTGGTGGTGCTGGTCAGCTGGCGGGGCGCCTTTGTCGTGACTGGGGGCGCCGGGATTGTGTGGCTGATTGGTTGGCTGCTCTACTATCGGCGGCCGGAGCTGCATCGCAGCGTTTCTAAATCGGAACTGGAGCTCATTCTCAGCGATCCCGCGGAAAGCCTGAATCGGGTGCCGTGGAGCCGTGTGCTGCCGTGCAGGGAAACCTGGGCGTTCGCAATCGGCAAATTTCTCACCGATCCGATATGGTGGTTCTATCTGTTCTGGCTGCCCCGCTATCTGCAATCGACCTTCGGGCTGAGCCTGGCCTCGGACCGGCTGCCGCTGGTGGCGGTCTACAGCATTTCGACGGTGGGGAGTATCGGAGGAGGATGGATCTCATCCGGCCTGCTGAAAGCCGGCAAAAGCGCGAATGTGTCGCGGAAGACCGCCATGCTGATCTGCGCGCTTTGCGTGCTGCCCGTGCTGGCCGCTCCGTACATTCATCATCTTTGGGTGGTAGTGGGCCTTGTTGGGCTGGCAACCGCGGCGCATCAGGGATGGTCGGCGAATCTGTTCACGCTCCCGTCCGATGTCTTTCCCAAAGCGGCGGTGGCCAGCGTGATCGGCATTGGTGGCATGTCGGGAGCCATCGGCGGGGTTCTGCTGCAGGTGGCGACCGGATACATTGTGAAGTTTACGCATAGCTACGTGCCGCTGTTCGTGACAGCATGCGTGGCGTACCTGCTGGCGCTGGCTGCGATCCATGGAATTATGCCGAAGCTGGCGCCCGCGGAGATTGCTTCGTGAAGAAGGGAGAGAGCCGGGCATGAGCCTCTATTGCGGAGTTGGAAACGCGGATACGGATCTCTCCGGTCAGCAGCTGAACGATCTGCTGGTGGAAAGTCTGGGGAAGCTGGGCGAGCGCAAGCGAGTGCTGGTTGTGCCGCCGGATATCACGCGGCTTCACTCCCGTGCCGGCGATCTGACCCGCTGCGTCCGGGAATACTACGGCGACCGTTTGCAGGCCGTCCTGCCGGCGCTCGGCACGCACGTGCCCATGTCGCCGGAGCAGATGACGAGAATGTTCGGCGACGTGCCGCAGTCTCTGTTCCGCATTCACAACTGGCGCACGGACATCGAGACCCTCGGCGAGATTCCGGCGGAATTCATCGAAGAGCAGTCGGAAGGCAAACTGCATTACTCGTGGCCCGCACAGGTGAATCGCCTGATCGCGCACGGCGACTTCGATCTGATCCTGTCCGTCGGGCAGGTTGTTCCGCACGAAGTGATCGGGATGGCGAACTACAACAAGAACATTCTGATCGGCACGGGGGGGCGCGAGGGCATCAACCGCAGCCACTATCTCGGGGCGGTGTACGGGATGGAGCGCATCATGGGCCGCGCGGATAACCCGGTGCGGCGCGTGCTGAACCTTGCTTCGGATCGATTCCTGAAAGATCTGCCCATTGTTTACGTCCAGACCGTGGTTGGCCGCGGGGCGAACGGGGGCCTGGCGACGCGCGGCCTCTTTGTCGGCGACGACGAGGAATGCTTCCATCGCGCAGCTGATCTGAGCCTGCAGGTGAACTTCGAGATGCTGGAGCAGCCGCTGCGAAAGGCCGTCGTCTACCTGGATCCGCAGGAGTTTCACAGCACGTGGATCGGCAACAAGTCGATATACCGGACGCGCATGGCGCTCGCCGATGGCGCGGAGCTGATCATCCTGGCCCCGGGGGTGAAGGAATTCGGGGAGGACCGCACGATTGACGCGCTGATCCGCAAATACGGCTATCGCGGCACGCCGGCGACACTGGAGGCGGTGGCGAAGAACGCGGATCTGGCGGCTGATCTGAGCGCGGCCGCGCACCTGATCCACAGCTCGTCGGAAGGCCGCTTCCGCATTACCTGGTGCCCCGGCCACCTGACGCGCGAGGAAGTGGAAGGCGTGGGCTTTGGATGGGGCGATCCGGAGGAGATGCTGCGCCGCTACGATCCCGCGAAGCTGAAGTACAGGTTCAACAGCGTCGACGGGGAGGAGATTTTCTTTATTCCCAACCCGGGGCTTGGCCTTTGGGCGCACCGCAACCGATTCTGATCATGAGGAGTACATGACGACAGCAGTGGAACTGGGCAAATTCTCGATTGGGGTGGGCGACCGCTTTGCCCATCAGGCGAAGGCGCAACTGAGGGCGTGCGTGCTGGCGGCGCAGGCGGGCGTGGACGCGATCCCGGTGTGGAATAAATCGAACCGCGAGCACAACATCATCGGGTCGGAGCCGTCGTCCACGCGGGCCGCCGCCGACGCTGCGGTGAAAGCTCTGGGCTGGACGAAGCCGTATTTCTGCGACGCGGATCATATCAATCTGACCACGGCGGATCGGTTTCTGTCTTCCTGCGACTTCTACACGATCGACGTTGCGGACGCGATAGGGAAGCCGGCCTCTGCCACTTCCATCGATACGTTTGCGAGGCAGCACGCATCGCTGGCGGGCAAGCTGCAACTGGAGAACGTGAGCGAGCCCATCGAGATCACGCCCGAGATGCTGCGCTCGACCGCGGCCAAATTTCTTTTCGCGGTGCAGGATGCGGGCAAGGTCTACCGGAAGATCGAAGCGGCGAAAGGGAAGGGCAACTTTATCGCCGAGGTTTCCATGGACGAGACGGACGCGGCGCAGACGCCGGCCGAGCTGCTCATCATCCTCGCCGCGATTGCGGACGAAGGGATTCCCGTGCAGACGATAGCGCCGAAGTTTACCGGCCGGTTCAACAAGGGCGTCGACTACGTGGGGGATGCCGGGCAATTTCGCCGCGAGATCCATCTGGACGTCGCGGCCATTGCATGGGCAGTGCGCCGCTTCGGGTTGCCGAAGAATCTGAAACTGAGCATTCACTCCGGCAGCGACAAGTTCTCCATTTACGCGGCGATTCACGAGGCGACCCGGCAATCCGGCGTGCACCTGAAAACCGCGGGGACAACGTGGCTCGAGGAGATTATCGGCCTGGCCGAAGCGGGCGGCGACGGTCTCGCGCTGGCGAAAGAGATATACGCCGAGGCGTACGCACACCGGGATGAGCTGTGCGGTCCCTATGCCACCGTGATCGACATCGATCCGGCGCAACTGCCTTCGCCCTCCGCGGCAGCGGGCTGGACGGCGCAGCAGTTCACCTCGGCGCTGCGCCATGATCCGCGCTCGCCCGCGTACAACAGCAGCTTCCGGCAGTTGTTGCACGTCGGTTTCAAAGTGGCGGCAAAGATGGGGCGCCGCTACCTCGATCTGCTCGATGCCAACGAGGCGGTGATCGCGAAAAGCGTGACGGAAAATCTTTTCGATCGGCATATTGCGCCGGTCTTCCTGGGCAAGCCCGCGCCGTCTGCTATCCTGGAGCACGCGGAGACGAAATGACACTGAAAAGTCTGCAACTGGACGGGAAAACGGCTGTCGTGATGGGTGGAACCTCGGGCCTGGGACGCGCGATCAGCCTTGGACTGGCGGAGGCGGGCGCCGACGTGGTCGCATCCGCGCGCCGCCAGCAGCAGGTTGAGAAAACGGCGGCTGAAATCGAGAAGCTGGACCGGAAAACGCTGCGCGTGACCAGCGACATTCAGGATCGGGCTTCGCTGGAGCACCTGCTGGCGGAGACCGTCGGCGTCTTTGGCAAGGTGGATATCCTCGTGAACTCCGCCGGCAAGATCAAGCGCGCCCCGACGCTTACATTCCCCGAGGACGAGTGGCGCGACATCATCGACACGAATCTGACTGGCACGCTGCGCGCCTGCCAGGTTTTCGGTGGGCACATGCTGGGGCGCGGCTACGGGCGGATCGTCAACATCGCCTCGCTGAACTCCTTTGTGGCGCTGAACGAAGTGGCCGCCTACGCCGCCAGCAAAGCCGCGGTGGCGTCGCTGACGCGCTCGCTGGCGGTGGAGTGGTCGAAAAAAGGCGTGCTGGTGAACGCGATTGCTCCCGGCGTCTTCCGTACCGCGCTGAATGCGGATCTGCTGGACAACACGCCGCGGGGCAAAGAGCTGCAGATGCGTACGCCCATGGGGCGATTCGGCAGGACGGAAGAGGTGGTTGGCGCCGCGGTCTATCTTGCTTCAGATGCGGCATCGTTCGTCACGGGCCAGGTGCTGGTGGTGGATGGCGGATTTCTGGCGAGTGGGGTGAACCAGTAGGCGGAGCGGGACTGTAGTCACGATGGACAGCGCCTTCCGCCAACTGGCCGGGCAGGGATACTCTGCCCACGTCCTGGTTCCGGAGCAGAGGCCGCCGGCCTGAGCGGACCGCCTTCAGCGGGCAGCCTCAACCCCTCGCCGCTCTCCCCCTGTCATACTGGTAATGGGTGCCCCATGCCCTTCAACAACACCATTGCCGTTGCCATGTCCGGCGGAGTCGACTCGTCGACCGTTGCGGCCATGCTGCGCGCGGAGGGCTACGAGCTGGTGGGGCTGACGCTGCAGCTGTGGAACCAGCGGCGCCTCGCCGGGAAGGAAGGGATGCCGGAGCAGGTGACCGGCCGCTGCTGCTCGCTCGACGATGTGTATGACGCGCGGCGGGTGGCGGAGCGGCTGGGCATTCCCTACTACGTCGTCAACGAGGAAGAGCGTTTCGAGGAGGATGTGGTCCGCCCCTTTGTGCGCGAGTATCTCAGCGGACGCACTCCGATCCCGTGCTCATTGTGCAACAACCACCTGAAGTTCGATCAGCTGCTGATGCGCGCACGCCAGATCGGCGCGGACCGTATTGCCACCGGCCATTACGCGCGGAACGAATACGATTCCACGCGCGGCCGCTGGATCCTGAGCCGTCCTGCGGATGAGGCGAAGGACCAGACGTATTTCCTGTTCGGCCTGACTCAGGAGCAGCTTGCGCGCACCCTGTTTCCGCTGGGCGGCTATCGCAAGCCGGAGGTGCGGGAGATCGCGGCGCAGCATGGCCTGGCCATTGCGATCAAGCCCGATTCGCAGGAGATTTGCTTCATTCCCGGCGGTGACTACAAGCGATTCATTGCGGCTTATCTCGAAGAGCAGGGCGATGATATTCCGGACACCGGGGGCGAGCTGGTCTCGACTACGGGCGCGACCATGGGCCGCCATGCTGGCATCCACAACTTCACTGTTGGACAGCGCAAGGGCCTGGGAGTGCAGGCGCGGCGAGGCGATGCGCCAGGGACGGGCGACGCTCTTTACGTGATCCAGATTGACCCCGCAAGCCATCGCGTCACTGTTGGATCGGATGCGGAGGCGACGACGCGGACGCTGCGCGCGCGCGATCTGAACTGGATTTCGATCGCGGAGCTGCGTGGGGAGATGCGTGTGAGGGCGAAGATTCGCCATCGCCACGAGCCGACATGGGCGACGCTGCGGCCCGCCGGCGACGACGAGGTGGAAGCCGTGTTCGACGAGCCGCAGCGCGCGGTCACTCCGGGCCAGGCCGCGGTTTTCTACGACGGGGACGAGGTCGTGGGCGGCGGCTGGATTGTGTAACCGCGGGAGACGGTTGGCGCTGCCAACCACGGGCTCATCCGCAGAGCGGCACACGCTTTTCTGCTGCGTCCATCAACGCGTAAGCCGGGTTTGCCCTTTCACTTTACTTCGTTCACTAAATCCCGCATCGGCTGGGCCACGGTGAAGCGCGTGAGCGCGACGGGTTGTTCGGCCTCGTCCAGGACCTTCAGCTTCTCAGCCTTCCATCCGGCGGGCGCGGGCACGTCCGACATCAGATAGCCCATCGCCTCGATGCCCATGGCGCCCATCTCGGTGAGTTGACTGGCGCGGGGCAGCGCTTCAGCGAGCCGCGGCGATTCGGACATCAGCAACTCGCGCTCGGGCTGATCCTCCATCCAGGAGCGGAAGATCGCGGTCAATGCGGCCTGCTGTTCCGGCCGCGCGTCTGGATTCTGCAGATAGGTGCTCATCAACTCATCGAAGTCGTGCCGCGAGGGCGGATCGGGAGGCAGTGCGTCGACGAGGTTGTCCAGCGGCATCAGCGTGGTTACGCCATGCCGGTCGGACCAGGAACCGCGCGTGCCGAAATTCACCGGCTGCAATACGGCGGCGAGTGTTTGGAGCGGGGAGATCCGCGCCGTTCCCGCCAGCGCGCGCAAGCTCGCCGACTCCTGCGAGATCTGCGTGAGCCCCAGGGCTTCCAGGCGGAGCGACTCCACCCACAGACGGCGGTACATGTCGTCGACGTTATTTACAGACTGCGGCGACCAAAGCCGCTCGGCAATCGCGGCGGTCCGCGGCCAGATGCGCGAGTCGATATTCCGCGCATCGACGTACTCGCCCCACATGCAGGCCTCGCCGCCCAGGATGCGGGCGGCCTGCGCGGGGGTAAGATTATTTCCCGGCGGGAGGGGATCGACGCGGTAGTGATCGGCCGCGCTATTCATGTGGTCGAGATAATAGCCGGCGCTCAGGATGCCGGTGTATCCCTCGCGCGCGCCGGTTGCGAGCGAGTCGAACCCGCGCCAGGACTGCACCACCACGTCCTTCGGCAGGCCCGGCGTCATGATCTCGTCCCAACCAATCATCTTCCTGCCGTGCTTCTGGAGAATTGGCAGCAGTTGCTGGTTAAAGTACGCCTGCAGCCCGGCGGTTCCCTTCAAATCGTGGGCGCGCATGAACGCCTGGATGCGCGGATTGTGCGCCCACTCCACGCCATTGTTCTCGTCGCCGCCGATGTGCATATAGGCATCGGGAAAGATCGTCGCCATTTCGCCGATGAACTGGTCGATGAACTGGTACGTGCTCGGCCGGGTGGGGTCCAGCACCGGATCGAAGACGCCGAAGTGGCGCTGGATGGCGAACGGCCCGGGCGCGCTGGCGAGGTCCGGGTACCCGACCACCCAGGACGTGCTGTGGCCAGGCATGTCGAACTCGGGGACCACGCGAATCCCGCGCGCGCGGGCATAGGCCACCACTTCGCGTGCCTGTTCCTGCGTGTAATAGAGACCGTCCGATCCCTTGCCGGTTAGCAGCGGAAAGGCCTTGCTCTGGATGCGGAATCCCTGATCGTCGGACAGGTGCCAGTGGAAGACGTTCATCTTTACGGCGGCCATGCCGTCGAGGGTGCGCTCGATTACGCTGACAGGCTCAAAGTGGCGGGAGCAGTCGATCATCAGGCCGCGCCATGCGAAGCGGGGCGAATCCTGGATTGAAACGGCGGGCAGAAAGTATCCCCGCCCGGAATTCTGCACCAGCTGAAGCAGGGTCTGGAGCCCATGCATCGCGCCCACATCGGTGGCGGCGTGCAGACGCGCGCCCTGGGGCGTGACGTCGAGCGAATACGACTCGTTCTCATGCACGCCCTGGACGGCCTCGCCGGGGCCGTCGACGGAGACGATCAGCGTCGCCCTGGAGCCTGCCATCGCCTCGCCGATTACCACGCCCGTCTGCTGCGTGAGCTGGCGCATGGCGCGCATGATCGCATCGTCGAGGCGTCGGTCCTGGAACTTGTCAGTGGCCGCGGCAAAGCCCTGGCGGATGGGCAGCCATCCGGGTCGGACCGTGAGGTGCGCGGGCTGCGGCATCAGCGTGTTCACAAAGGCCTGCGGTGGTTGGGCAGCAAAGGTGCTGGTCGTCAGCGCTCCAGTCACCATGGACAGGGTCATCATCGCTATCAGTTTTTTCACGCCGGTGATTGTCCTTGATTCAGTCGACGATCCAGCTTACGCAACTCAGCTGATCTCCCGCCACTCTCTGCTCCGCCGCGGCATCCTGCGCGAAGAGCGAGAACAGAGGGGACCGCCTCTCTTCTGTGTCATGGTCCGCCCTCACTGCATCGTCACGCTGAAGGCGGTCGAATGCTGCTCGGTGGTCGAAGCTGCAGTAACGACCACGCGAAACGGTCCATAGATGTTCCCCGCATGGCTGGGTATTCCACCGCACCCGTTCAGCAACGTTGCTCCCGCCAGCAGGATCAGGCACATCCACAGGGAGAATCGGCGCCGCCGCAACCCAAACCACGCCGCCAGCGCGGCCAGCGAGAAGGCCGGGAGAACCGTCCTGCCCGGCATCTCCGTGCGCGAATACTGCGTGCTGGTGGTCACGGTGAGTGTTGTTGTAGCCGCGGAGCCGTCGGGAGTAATGACCGGGTTGGATATATTGCAGTTCGCCCAGTTCGGAGTTCCCGAGCAGCTCAGGTTGATCGGTTCGTAGAATCCGTTCACTGGCGTGATGGTGATCGTGCCGGTGGCCGTGCCACCCGGCGAGATCGTTGCCGCAGACGGATTGAGGGCCAGCGAAAAGTCGTGCTGCACCACCTGTCCGCCCGCGGGAACAGTGAACTTCGCGATGAATCCGGAAGCATCGGCCGTGGACTTTGTCTGGAACGCGCCCGTCGTGACCGGGAAGCTCGTCGAATTGGTCGTTCCCGCGATGTAGGCGTTGCCCTGGGCATCCAGGCCCACGCCTTTGGCGCTGTCTCTCATCGAACTTCCGCCCAGGTAGGTGGAGAAGAGCAGTTGGCCGCCCGCGGGATTCAGTTCCGAGAAAAAGGCGCTGCTGGCCTGGTTCTGCGAGTTCGCTCCCTGGATCGTGCTCTGCACTGCATTGTTGGTGACTGGGAAATCGACCGAACACGTCTGCCCCGCCACATACGCATCGCCGCTGCCGTCAATGGCAATCGAGTAGCCGGTATCACCCTGGACTTGCGCCGTATCCTGGCAGGAGCCGCCGAGATAGGTGGCATACGTGAGCGAGTCGCCTGTGGGATCCACCTTCACTACATACGCGTCGTGGCCCGGCGCCACGGTCTCAAAGGCTCCCTGCGTCGTCGCATTGCCTCCCGTCGTCCCGCCGGTGACGTACGCGCTGCCGGAAGAATCGACGGCCACAGCTTCCGCCTGGCTCTCCATGCTTCCGCCCAGATAGCTGGCGTAAACCTCCTGCGATCCCGCGGGGTTGAGCTTGACAATATACCCGGTGAGGTTGCAATAGGGGCCGGTGCGGGTGCAGTAGTTCATTTGAAAAGCGCCGGAGGTGACGGGGAATCCCTGAGCGGTCGTCTGGCCCACCACGTAAGCATCGCCGCTGCTGTCCACCGCGATGGCATTGGCGGAGTCATTGGGAGCGCCGTCGTTGGTTCCGGTGATATAGGTGGCGTAGAGGAGCTGGGTACCGTCTGGATTGAACTTCGCGGCAAAGCTGGTAGGCAAGTCGACAGTCGGATTGGTGTATTTGGACTGGAAAGCTCCGGGAGTGGCTGGAAAATCGGAGGAATACGTCACCCCGGCGACGTACGCATTGCCCGCCCCGTCCAGCGCGACCCCGTAGATCGTTTCGCCCGAGCTTCCGCCCAGATAGGTGGCATAGAGCAGGTTCGACCCCACTGGATTCAGCTCGAACAAATAGCCGTTGAACGCGCCCACGGCGGCCGCTTTGTCGGTGGTTTGAAAGGCGCCGGGCGTAACGGGAAGCCCCGCCGAGGCCGCGCCGCCCACATACGCGTCGCCGTTCGCATCCACAGCAATCGCCCAGCCGATTGACTGAGAACCGAAGCCCGCGACATACGCCGAATACACCAGGGCTGTGCCCTGAGGATTGAGCTTCGAGACGAAAAAATTGCCGGGCCCGCCGGCGGTGAGACAGTTCGGCGCGTTGGACTGATACGCCCCCGGCGTAATGGGGAAGTTGCAGGAGGTGGCGTTGCCGGTGACGTAAGTATTGCCCGCCAAATCGACCGCCATGGCGAGGATCTGGTCGAGGGAGGAGCCGGCAAGATAGGTGGAGTAATCCAGCACAGGATCGATGACCAGGGGGAGAGCACGATTGTAGCGGCCCAGCATGAACCCAACCGTATGCCGGCCCGCGAGGCGGAAGCCGCCCGGGACCGGCACGCGCCGGCCATTCACCATCTGATAGAGGAGCGGCCTGCGGAAGGCAATTTTTCCCGCCCCGCTCAGCACCAGGTTTCCGCGCCGGTCGAGGCGCACGGGAGCCGTGAATCGCATGCGAATGGCATCGGGGCGCGCGCCCGGGCCAACGTCAAAGTCGTATTCCAGATGCGATGCGCTGCCGTGGAAGACGAGATCGATTCCAGGATAGACACTCGTATAACGCACGCGCGAGAAGGTCGCGATCCCGGTCTTCCAGCGGGCGCGATCGGAGCCGGCGATGTAATTCACGGTGCCCGGAAGCGGGGAGTCTCCGCGAATCGTGCTGGGAGCGGCGCCTGCCAGCCGCATAGAGACGACCGTCGAATTCAGCGCGGGGGCATGGGAGGCCGGCCTGGCGAGGCGCGTGTTCGTCCTCGCCGCTGGCATCAGGGCCAGAACGGCTGCCTTCCGCGTGAGCAGCACCTCATATCCGCTGCCGCGCGCGAGGAAGCGGACGCGAGCCGCAGCCTGCCCGACGTTAGGCTCAAAGCTCAGGGGTAAGTCGCCAAAGGATCGGATTTCGCGCGAACGCTGCCGTGCTGAGGCAGCGGGAGGCTGTTGCGCCAGAGCGCGGGGGGCGCAGATCGCCGTGGCGAGCAGCGCCACGCCAGCCAGGATCGTTTTGGAAGCGAGGAAGATAGACGATTCCGTTTGAATCGGATTCAATGGCCTGAGAAGTTTGCAGCTTGACGCATCAGAACAATTTCCAGCATAAGCTACACCTTCATGCTTTCGCACCGGGTCAAACCCTCCGCGCTGTTGGACTCGCCTTTAAGTGCAGGGAAAGCACGTTATCGCAGGTACGCTGCGTCATACGTGTAGCTGTGTCCGTCTGGATTGGCCAGCTCAACCGTGTGCGCGCTGCTGAGGCCGGGCGCTCCCGAGACGGCCAAATGCTGCGGGTTCGTTCAGGAGACCAGGGGTGTGCTCTGACGGGGGGACAACCTTCGGCGCTGAATCGACTATAGTTACGACTGTTGACGGACTCGACAACATGTCCTGACTCCCAAACTGTGACGTGGCCGGGGCCTGTTGAGCGTCAACTGCGGGCGGTCATCCGGCGCGAGCCGGTGGGCGCTTGTGGCCGACGTTCGCGACGAGAAAGAGCGAGCGTGCGGGCAGAACACGGGCAGGGCACGGTTCTGGCGCACGGGGTCCTGGGACCCGGAAGCTGCCGGTCCTGTCGAGTCCGGAATGGGCGGCGGGAAACGGCCGCAACGGAAAAGGACTCGCGCGAGCGAGTCCTTCCGTCACTCCGAATCCTGATGCAGCTTCCAGTTTCAGTCTGCGCGGGGCAGGGGAGGGAAGCAAGCGAAACCGGCGGGGCGGAACGAAAGTAACGGGTCGTCGGGCAGGCCGAGCCTCACCGCTTGGTTCTCAGCGGGCGGGAAATAGGTGGCGATAACTTCGGCGAGGCGCGGAATTTCGTTTCCTTGGCCGCCTGAGCGTGCGAAGATACGGCTACCTATTCTGCTGCATCGGAGTTGCTCGCGTGCTCCCTCCTGTTGTTGCTGCCCTGGCATTTTTCGTAGGACAATCCACGCCGCCTCCGGCCCACGCGGTTCCAGCCAAACAAGTCCTCTCCATCAAGCCCTCCTACGCCGCGGAAGCCGCCGTCGTCCAGCAATCAGACACCACCTTTCAGTACAACGGGGATGGCACGGGCGCCGAAGAGGTCCACGTCCGGGTAAAGGTCCAGAACGATGCAGGCGTGCGTCAATTCGCCGTGCTCACGGCAACCTATGCCTCGCATACCCAGACGGCGCAGGTGGAAAACATCACCGTGACGCACGCCGACGGAACCACCACGGTCACGCCGCTCTCAGACGCCATGATGCTGCCGGCGCAGGTCACGCAGGAAGCACCGCTCTATTCCGACATTCAGTTGTTACAGATTCCCGTGCGCGGACTTCGCCCCGGAGACGCTCTCGATTACCGGATGAAGATCGCCCAGACCAGCGCCGAGGCCCCCAACCAGTTCTGGAACAGTGCCACTTTCATTACAACCGAGGTCTGCCTTTCCCAGACGGTGACTCTCGACGTCCCGACCGACAAATATGTCCAGGTCTGGAACTCGAGCGTTCAGCCTGTCGTGACGAAATCGGGCGGCCGCACCGTGTACCGGTGGACCACCAGCCAGCTCAATCCCACCTCCGACAAAGACAAGAAACCTGCCCCCTCGCCCGACGGCGAAAAACCCGACGTCGCCTGGACTACCTTCCACAGTTGGCAGGAAATCGGCGATTGGTATCGCAGCCTGGCTGCTCCGCAGGCCGTTCCCAGTGATGCAGGGCGTGCGCAGGCCGACTCGCTCACCCAGGGCATCACAGCTCCCGAAGATCAGGTCAAGGCCATCTACACCTTCGTCTCCACGCACATCCGTTACATCGGCATCGACTTTGGCATTGGCCGCTACCAGCCGCACCCGGCGGCCGAGGTTCTGGCGAACCAATACGGCGATTGCAAGGACAAAGATACGCTGCTGGAAGCGCTGCTCCACGCCAAAGGATTCACAACCGCTCCTGCGCTGGTAGGTGTCGGTGTCGCTACGATCTCCGAGCTTCCCTCACCCGGCGAATTCAACCACGTCATCACCACGGTGCAGCTGCCCTCGGGCCAGATCTGGCTCGACTCCACGCCCGAAGTCGCGCCCTATCGCCTGCTGATCTCTCAGATTCGCGATAAGCAGGTGCTGGTAATTCCCGCATCCGGCGACGCCGCGCTCAGGAAAACTCCAGCCGATCCGCCCTTCCCCTTTGTGAATCGCTTCGTAGCAGACGGCGCGCTCAAGTCGGACGGCGAGCTGGACGCCCACGTCGACATTACCGACCGTTCCGACTCGGAGCTCCTTCTCCGCGAGCTCGCTCGCAACGCCGCGCCCGCGCAGTGGGACCAGGTGACGCAGGATCTTGCCAACATGATGGGCTTTGGCGGAACGGTCAGCCACTCCAACTTCAGCCATCCCGACGATCTCACCCTTCCAGCTCAGCTCTCCTACGATTACACGCGCAAGAATTATGGCGATTTCGATAACTACCGGACCCTCCCGATTCTTCCGGTCGTATTTCTTCCTGGAGCTCCTGATCAAAAGCCGAACCAGGACCTGGACCTCGGTTCGCCACGCACCGAGATCGCCACGAGCCAGATGCAGCTTCCGCCGGATTTCATTGCTAATCTCCCCAACCCGGTCCACGTCAAAACGCCCTTCGCCACCTACGATGAAACCTATAGCTTTGAGCACGGCAAACTCACCGTCAACCGCACCGTTGTCGTGCTCCAGGAGAAGGTTCCGCCCTCCAACTGGGAGGCCTACAAGAAATTCGTCAACGACGCGTCTTTCGAAAACGTCGACTACATCACGCTTACGCACATCGGACCGGCGAAGCCGTCTCAGCCGGCAACTGCCTCCACCAGCGGAAGCAATTCGAACGCCGCAGATCTGATCGAACAGGTAGTTGCGCTCGAGAGGAACCGCGACTGGGCTGGTGCACTCAGCAAGCTCGACCAGGCCAGGGCCATTCAGCCCGCCCAGCCCTTCCTCTGGAGCAATTATGGCTTTATCGCCATGAGGCAGGGGCGACTCGAAGAAGCAGAGAAGGACTTCGCTAAGGAGTTACAGCTGCATCCGGACGAATCTTATGTCGCCCTTCTCGACGCTGGGGTCCTGAAAATGCGGCATAAGGATACCGAGGCATCCACAGTGCTCAGTGCTGCTTTCGACCGTGACCGCACGAACAAACGGGTTGCGCTGATGCTGGCAGCGATAGAGGCGAAAACCAGCCTGAACGATGCCATTTCGACACTGGAGATTGCGGGAGGAGGCTTTCCGAAAGATCCCGACCTGGCGACCGCGCTTGCCTCATTCGAGCTTCAGAATCATCAGGCAGCAGACGCCCAGGCGACCATCACGCGGGTGCTTCCCGACGCGGCGACGCCCGAAGCTCTGAACGATGAGAGCTACATCCTGGCAGAGACGGGAAAGGACTTGCCACTTGCCGAGCAGAAAACTCGCCAGGGCCTCCAGCTGCTCGACCAGCGGAGCCAGGTGGACATCGGCTCCGCCAACGAGCAGTCTTTCCAGCAGGCCTATCTCCTCGTCGCCACCTGGGACACGCTCGGCTATATCCTTCTCCAGGAAAACAAGCTGGATGAGGCCCGCGAATACCTCGCAGCCGCCTGGCGCAATCGTCCAGACACCTCCGTCGGAGTGCATTACGGACAAGTCCTCGAGAAGCTGGGGCAGAAAAAGGAAGCGCTCCGCATCGACCAGCTTTCCTGGAAAGAGAATGTCTCGCAGAACCAGACGGGCGACCAGCAGCAGTTGCGCGAGGCCATCCTGACGCTCAAATCGCAGGGATACCGGACCTCGATCGGCGACCCGGCGATCGACCTGCAAAACGCCCGCACGTTTCACTTTGTTCTGCGGTCGCCGTACTCATCGTTCGCTTCCGCGACGTTTCGCCTCCAGCTCCAGGCGGGCGGTGTTCGCAACCTGCTGCGCGTCAGCGGCGATGCCTCTCTCGAACAGGAAGGCGACGCGATCCGCAAGCTCGCGCTGCCACCGCTTGTCCCGGCGCACTCCGGTGCATACCTGCTGCGCGACGCGGTGGTAACCTGCTCGCCAGGCCAAAGACAATGCGAGCTGGTTCTCATTCCGCTCACTCCCATCTCCGTTGAGCAGGCAGGGAACTAGGCTGTTTCGCCTCAGTACGCCGTGCCAGAGAGCAACTGCTAACGCTGACCGAATCCTTCGATTGCGCTCAGGCCGGGTTCAGGGGCATTCCGGCCCCAGGTCATCGATTAGGCAAACTTCGCCGTGTAGGTTACTCCCCAGGTACCCCATGATGTTACTTCCGAGGTACTCCATGAACTGTCCGCCTAACCCCTGTAGAGTCAATCCAGTTTACCAGTTGTGGACGATATGACTTCCAGGCCGGAAAATGCCGGCAAGAGAGGCTCCCGAGGGAGCCTCCTGGGTGGTCGCGGCGGGGCCGTCCCACCCTATCGCCAAACGGCGGCGATCAGGGTGGGGCGCCCAGTTTGTCTTTGCTTTTGCGCCGAAGGCGCGCCCGCCTGAACGGCCAGTTCAGTCGTAGTACTCGAGGCCGAGGTGGGTGATCAGGTCTTCGCCCATGATGTGGCGCAGCGTGTTCTTGAGCTTCATGGACTGGATGAAGAGATCGTGCTCCGGATAGAGTCCCGGGGCCGACTGCGGCGACTTGAAGTAGAAGCTGAGCCACTCCTGGATGCCGAGGTGGCGGAGCTCCGGGGTGCGCTGGGCGAGGTCGAGGAACATAACCAGGTCGAGCGCGATGGGCGCGGCCAGGATGGAGTCGCGGCAGAGG
>DAHUYD010000149.1 GCA_027315385.1 Acidobacterium sp. | reverse complement strand
CGCCTGCGGCGTTACACTTGCGCCTATGAAAACTTCACGCCGTTTTCTGCCCGCTCTCATCTGCCTTCTGCTTCTCCCGCTTCTTTCCGCCGCCGCTCAGGACTCCATCGCCTTCCAGCGCGCCCGCAATCTCCAGCACGGCATCAACACCAGCCTCTGGTTCGCTCAAATGGGCCACTACTCTCAGCAATATCTTGAAACCTTCACCACCCCGCGGGACCTCGAACTCATCCACCAAATGGGCTTCGATCACATCCGCCTCAGCATCGACGCCGAGGCGCTCGAACCCTGGCTCTACTCGGGCAAGCCGAACATGTTCCTCGACGAGCTTGACCGCGCCGTCCACGCCGCTCTCGCCGACCATCTCTCCGTCATCATCGACATCCATCCCAGCGACGAGTACAAGGCCACGCTCTTCCAGGGCTCCGACGGCGTGCAGCGCTTCGCCATGCTCTGGCGCGCCCTCGCTGCTCACTACGCTCCCCTCGATCCCAACCACGTCTTCTTCGAGATCATGAACGAGCCCGAGCAGTCCGACCCCTACCGCTGGATGGGCGTCCAGGCCACCATCGCCGCCGTCATCCGCCAGGCCGCGCCGCAAAACACCATCATCGCTACCTCCGCCCACTACTCCGGCCTGCCCGATCTCCTCGAACTCGAACCCCTCGCCGATCCCAACGTCATCTACACTTTCCACGACTACGAGCCCTTCCCCTTCACCCATCAGGGAGCCACCTGGACCACTCCGGCCGTCCGCCCTGAGCACGGCATCCCGTATCCCTCGACGCCGGAGAACGTCGCGCCGAAACTGAGCGAAGAACCAACGCTCAGCGGCCAGCTCTTCCTCGATCAGTACGGATGGGATCGCTGGGACGCCGACCGCATCGACGACTTCGTCAGCTACGCCGAGAAGTGGTCCCAGCTCCACCACGTCCCCGTCTACTGCGGCGAATTCGGTTCCTACGGACTCGTCGCGCCCCCCGCCAGCCGCGTCGCGTGGATTCACGACATGCGCGTCGCATTCGAGAAGCACGGGATCGGCTGGGCCATGTGGGACTACCAGACGCCGTTCGGCGTCGTTAGCAAAGCCAACGGCGTCACCACTCCAAACCTCGACGTGCTGAAGGCCCTCGGCCTCCATGCGCCGCAGTCCTGATTTGCCGTTCCGCGCGGCGGGGATGGAGGCTACGACGGCATCCGCGCGGGCACAGGCGCTCCCTCCAGCATCACGAACCGTTCCGGCTGGCAGCAGGCCCGGCCCAGCCGCGCCACGTCGGCCTGCATCTCGCGATCTTCCGCGAAGGACTGGAGCGTCGTCTCCAAAATCGCTGCCACCCCCGCATCCGCCGGCCGACGGATACTGTAGTGCATCCACTTGCCCTCGCGCCGCGCGTTGGCGATCCCGGCCTGCCGCAAATAGGCCAGGTGCCGGGAGATCTTCGGCTGACTCTGCCCCAGAATCTCAACGAAGTAGCAGACGCACACCTCGCGCCCGTTCATGAGGTTCAAGAGCCGCAGCCGCGTGCGGTCAGAGAACGCGGCAAACAGGCGCGCCAAATCGAATTTCGAGGCGGTTGGGGTCACATCAGCAATATACGCTTTGACAGATGTGTTCCGGAAGGATACATTTGCTTTTGCATATATAAACAGGAGAGAGCATGGAAACCGCCGCCACGAAAGACGAAATCCGCGAAAAGTATTCGAGCGCCGCTCGCGCCGTTGCCGATGCCGGTACGGTCGCTTCATGTTGCGAGCCTGGCCTCCGCTGCTGCGATCCCATCACCACCGGTCTTTACAGCGCCGATCAGGCGGGCGCCGTGCCCGAGAAAGCCATGCTCGCCTCGCTTGGCTGCGGCAATCCCACCGCGCTCATTGAGCTGCGCCCCGGCGAAACGGTCCTCGACCTCGGCTCCGGCGGGGGCATCGACGTGCTCCTCTCCGCACGCCGCGTCGGACCCACCGGTAAGGCGTACGGTCTCGACATGACCGACGAAATGCTGGCCCTTGCCCGCGAAAACCAGAGCCAGGCCGGCGTCGAGAACGTCGAGTTCCTCAAAGGCGAGATCGAGAACATCCCCCTCCCCGACAACTCCGTCGACGTCGTCATCTCGAACTGCGTCATCAATCTCTCGGCGGATAAGGATCGTGTCCTCCGCGAGGCTTTCCGCGTCCTGCGCCCGGGCGGCCGCTTCGCCGTCTCCGACGTCGTCACCCGCGGCGCCGTGCCCGATGCCATCCGGCACAGCATGATGCTTTGGGTCGGCTGCATCGCCGGCGCCCTCGACGAACAGGACTACCGAGCTAAACTCGCCGCCGCCTGTTTTACCGACATCGACGTCGAAATCACCCGCAACTATAACGTAGAAGACGCCCGTCACTTCCTCACGGAAGCAGGCATCGACGTCGACGCGCTCCTGCCCCAGGCAGAAGGCACGATCCTGAGCGCCTTCATCCGCGCCACCAAACCGACGCAATCCTGCTGCGGTACCTCCTGCTGCTCCGGCGCAAAGGCGTAGCCATGGCCGACCGACACAACGTCCTCTTCCTCTGCACCGGCAATTCGGCGCGCTCCATCATGGCCGAGGCCATCCTGAACCAAAGGGGCCGCGAGGTCTTCACAGCGTACAGCGCCGGAAGCCACCCGTCGGGCACAGTGCGCCCCGAAGCCCTGCGCCAGCTCGAGCGCTCCGGCCTTCACACCGACGACCTGCGCAGCAAATCCTGGGCCGAATTCTCCGCATCCGGCGCGCCGCGGATGCACTTCGTCTTCACGGTCTGCGACAATGCCGCCCGCGAAGTCTGCCCTGTCTGGCCCGGCCATCCCGTGACCGCGCACTGGGGTATTCCAGACCCCGCGGCCGTCCGCGGCACCCCGGAAGAAATCGCCCGCGCCTTTCAGGAGGCCTTCATGATCCTCGATCGCCGGATCGGCCTCTTTCTGGCGCTGCCGCTCAGCACGCTGGCGCGGATGGCCATTCAGCACGAGGTCGACCGCATCGGCCGCTCCTGAGCGGCACAGCCAGTCCCTGGAGGTCCGCCGTTGAAGAAAAGCCGCCTTTCGTTCCTCGATCGCTATCTCACCGCCTGGATCTTCGCCGCCATGGCCGCCGGCGTCGCGCTCGGTTTCCTGGCGCCGGGAGTGGTCCCGCTCCTCAACCGCTTCAGGGTCGGAACCACTTCGATGCCCATCGCCGTCGGCCTCATCGTAATGATGTACCCGCCGTTCACGAGGGTCCGCTATGAAGAGCTGCACGAAGTCTTTCGCAACAAAAAAGTCCTCGGGCTCTCGCTGGTGCAGAACTGGATCGTGGGCCCCGTTTTGATGTTCCTGCTGGCCGTCGTCTTCCTGCGCGGCTACCCGCAGTACATGGCCGGCGTCATCATGATCGGCCTCGCCCGCTGCATCGCCATGGTCATCGTCTGGAACGAGCTGGCCAAAGGCGACACCGACTACGCCGCCGGACTGGTCGCCTTCAATTCCCTTTTCCAGGTCTTCTTCTATTCCGTCTATTGCTGGGTCTTTATCACCGTCCTGCCTGGCTGGTTCGGCCTGCGCGGCGCCGTCGTCCACGTCTCCATGGGCGCCATCGCAAAAAGCGTCTTCATTTATCTCGGCATTCCCTTCCTCGCCGGATTCCTCACTCGCACGGCGCTCGTCCGCGCCAAAGGCCGAGGCTGGTACGATCGCAGCTTCGTCCCGCGCATAGCGCCGCTCACCCTCATCGCGCTGCTCTTCACCATTGTCGTCATGTTCTCGCTTAAAGGCGGCTACATCGTGCGCCTGCCCGTCGACGTCCTCCGCATTGCCGTCCCGCTGCTCCTCTACTTCGTCCTCATGTTCCTGGTCTCGTTCTGGATGGGCCGCCGCCTCGGCGCAGACTACTCCAAAACCACCACCCTCTCCTTCACCGCGGCGTCGAACAACTTCGAGCTGGCCATCGCCGTTGCCGTCTCGGTCTTCGGAATCAACTCCGGAGCGGCCTTTGCCGCGGTCATCGGGCCCCTGGTCGAGGTCCCCGTCATGATCGGCCTTGTGAACGTTGCCCTGTACTTCCAGCGCCGCTGGTTCCCCAATCCGGAATCCTCCGGAGTCGAGGCCGTTTGCGTCTCAAGAATCCCCTGATTCAGGCGCCACACACCAGATTAGGCCAGCAATCGCACGAAGCGCCTTCATCTGGACGGCTAGTCCCGCGTAGCCCTTGACGGCGCCCACCAAAAAATTGCACACTCGCCTCCAACCAGAGGAAACGGACCCGCAACCAAAGGGGAAGCCATGATCCAGGTCATCACCGTCGAGCGCGAATACGGAAGCCAGGGCGCGGCCTTCGCCCATCACCTCGCCGAGCGTCTCGGCTGGCGGCTCATCGACAGTTGCGTCATCGAGGACGTGGCCCGAAAAGCCGGCGTCACCCCCGACCTGGTCAAGCGCTGCGACGAGCGCGTTGACCCCTGGTTTTACCGCTTCGGCAAGGCCATCTGGTCCGGCTCCCTCGAGCGCCTCCCCAGCGACCCCGAGGTCTTCGACAGCGAGCGCATGGTCGAGTTCGTCCGCGGATATCTGATCGACCAGGCCGCTAAGAGCAACTGCGTCGTTGTCGGACGAGCCGCTGCCTGTGTCCTCGCGAAAGCCCCCGGCGCGTTCCACGTGTTCGTGTACGCGTCCATGGCCCGCAAGATCCGCTTCATCCAGGAGCAGTTCCCTGACCACGCCCACGACGCCGAGCGCGAGATCCTCGCCACCGACCGCCGCCGATCCGAATACATCCGCCGCTACTTTGAGCGCGAGTGGGACGACCGGCGCCTCTACCACCTCATGCTGAACTCCTGCATGGGCATGGACGCCATGGTCAACGCGACGCTCGCCGGTGCCGGCCTGCGCGCCGCTGAACGCGCTGCCGCGGCGAGCTAGCGGGCTTTTGCCGAGATAACTTTTCCCGCGATCGCGAGCGGGGAGCCGCGTCGGCGCCGCCTGTGCGGCCCTACGCGCAGCTACCGTCGCGCTTCTTCCACAACCCCGGATCCACGTCCGCGAAGATGTTGTCCCGCTCCTCGATCTCCCGCAGCCGCTCTTCGGTCGCCGGCGCCAGGCTTCCCTTCTCCGCGAACTCGTCCCAGGCCTTCTCCACGTCTTTGAACTGGTCCAGATGCGTCTGGAAGCGCTGCTCGGCGTAATCACGCGCCGCCTCCGTCGTGATCAGAAACTGCCAGTCCGACGACTCCAGCAGCAGCAGTTCCCGGCACAGTTGCTTCGCGATCCGCTCGCCCGTTCCGCCGTCTTTCCACTTCCCGGCGGTCGCCACTTCGCGCACCTTCGCCTCAGCCGGATAAATATGCGTCCAGGTCCACGCTGTGTCGGGATTCAGCCACACCTCGTTGGACCCGTTCTTCCCCCACGAGCCTTCCGCGATCGCCAGATACCCCGTCGCCGGGTACTTCTCCAGGTATTCCGATCCTGTGCACAGCTCGATCGGGAAATCGTCCTTCGCGATGATCCGCGCAACATGCTCCAGCCACACCGGGCCCTCGTACCACCAGTGCCCGAACAGCTCCGCATCGAACGGCGAACTCAGCACCGGCGGATTCTTTTCGTTCAGATGATCCTTCAGTGCGTCGTACACCACACCCACGAAATGCTCGGCGTGGTCGCGCGTGCGCGCCGCCGCCCGCTCCGGATAATACGGCGTCTTCTGCGCCAGATCGGCCTTGGCGTGCGTCACCTGCCAATAGCGGTGTCCGCCCGGCCAGCGCTTTTTGTGGAAGTCCAGGTAATTCGCGTCCCCCGGATATCCCGTCTCTCCGCTCCACACCTGCAAACCCGTCTTAGGATCGCGCGGGAACATCGCCACCGGATGCTGACGCGCGCACGGCCCGTCCACAAAGTACGAGTGATAGAGCGCCCGGCTTCCGTTCGCCGGCAGCTCCAGCGCCGCAGCCGCGCCCACCGGTCCTCCGCCCAGGCGCAGATCGTAGGGCGTGAACCGCACCGAAGTCTCCACCAGATGCGTATCCACAAAAAAGAACTGGATCCCACCTTCGGCCAGTGCTTCCTCCACGCCGATCCGCTCAAACGGCGGCCACGGCCCGGTGCTTCCGCTCGGAATCACCGGCGTCTGCCATCTTCCCGCCGGCCGATACCCGCACTCCGGAGCCCAGATGCCCTTTGGCGCTTTGCCCATGTGCCGCTGATGCGTCGCCACGCCGGTCTTCACCTGCGCCACCACGCTCTCATCGGTGCCCAGCAAAGGCATGTATCCGTGCGTCGCGCCGCAGGTGATCACCTCGATCAGACCCGCGTCGTTGAAATACCGGAAGCCCTTCACGATGTCCCGGCCCAGTGCCTCGAAATCGGCCAGCGCCTGCTCGAAAAACTCCCGCCAATAGCGCGCCGTCTTCGCGAAATGGGCATCGCCGTTCTGCCCGAAGTACGCCTCGTCTTCCTCCGTTGCCTTGATCTTCCGCTTCAGGTACTCCGGTAGTTCCTTCTGGAATGTCGGGTGCGACAGTTGCTCCAGCAGCACCGGCGACATGTTGATGTTCGCCTTCAGCGCCAGTCCATCGCGCTCCAGGTTCTTCATCACGCGCAGCAGCGGCAAGTACGTCTCCGCAGCCGCCTCCAGCAGCCATTCCAGCCCATGCGGCCATGTTCCATGGTGAACAACATAAGGCAGATGCGCATGCAGCGTGAAGGTAATGTAGCCCTTCGGACGGCCATTCTTCATGGGAAGGCTCCTCGTGGTCCCGGTTCAGGTGGATGTTCCGCCTCCGCGCTGAGGGCGGTTTCCTGCGGTTTGCCTTCGGCTGACGGATATGAAAAGGCCGCCTGGAGGCCCTGGTTCAACCCGGATAGAAGAAGCGGTTCCGAAGTAGAGACGCCGCCTCGGACCCCAAAGGTTGTCAACGGTTGCGCCGCACCTTCAGTTTACCAGCGGTCACGCCCGCCCATGCTCGGCCGGATCCCATACCATCGCGTCGAATCGGTGAGTGCCCCGGAATCCCAGTTCCTCGTACAAGCCGACCGCGTTCCGATTCGACGCCGTCACCGTCAGCGTCAGCATCTGGAACCCGCGTTGCGCCAGGTTGCGCGCACACTGCCGCATCAACGCCTTGCCCAGTCCTTTGCCGCGGTACTCCGGCGCCACGCAGATTTGCGTCACGTGCCCAACATCTTCCCGCACCCGCGAGCACAGCAGCAGTCCCACCAGTTCGGTGCTTCCCGGCGCGCACACCGAGCGCGACGACTCCACGTCGAAGTACCCGCATCCCGGAAACCGCACAATATTGTGCAGAAACCGCTGCGATCCCGCCGCCGTCCGGTACTGCTCGTTGATGTGGCTGTCCAGGTGCCCTTCGTAGCATGCGGCAATCAGCCGCCCCGCGGCCGCAAAATCGGCTTCCGCCCAGCGCCGCATCGCCAGCCCCGGAATTCCCGTTGCGCCATCCAGCACCTCCGGACGCCGCAGCGGCGACTCCATAAAAATCCGCTCGTAGACTTCGAAGCCCGCCTCTTCAAAGGCCCGCGTATGGTCCCCGTGCGGATGCAGGAGCAGTTGCGACTCGATCCGGGTCACGCCAGGCGAGTTCTGCAGCATCTCCAGCAGCCGACGCAGCAACTCCCCCCGCAGTTCGGCCGCGCTGGCTGCGGGCGCTCCCGGCATTCTCCCCGGCTCGCCCAATTCGAGCGCGAAGATGTCTCCGATGACCGCCTTGTGCCCCTCGTACACGCAGAACACATAGCCCACCACGCGACCGTTCTCCACGGCCACATATCCCGGCAGGACCCTCGAGTCCAGGTATTGCAGAAGCAGGTCCGCCGACCCGCGATAATCCCAGTGCAGCCGCTCGCTCCATACGCGGCTCTCGGCCTCCAGCAGCGGGCGCATAACGCCCGCCGAGAAGTGGCGCAAATCCAGCACCTCGAACTGCAACGTCGTTGCCATGGATCCGGGTCTTCCGCGCGCCTCATTCAGGCGCCGCGGTTCTCCTCTCCCCAACCAGATGCGGAAAACTGCCTGCGCAATCCCGCTATTTCCTGCTAATCGCTTTTCAGCTACCCGCCTCTTAGCTACCCGCTTCTTAGCTGCCCGCCTTTCAGCTACCCGCCGCCTTCACCCGATAAACTTCCAGGTCCTGCCACGGATACGAGAACAGCGGCTCGTACTCTCTCCCCGCGAGTTTTTTCCGCAGCGCGGCGGCGGCCTTTTGCGGCGCCACCAGCAGATGCTGCCCCATCGGAATTCCGTCGTCCATGGTCCCGCCCAGAAACTGCGGCGGCTGATCCGGTTCCCGCGGATCGAGAATCTCGAATTCCACCTTCACCCCGGGGTGCCACCGCGCTTCCATCTGGTTGAAGTCCGCCGCATTCAGCACCGGCTCCCCGTTCACCGCCACAATATCGTCGCCGATCTTCTGTACCATCCCGAACTCGTCCGCCGACGATCCTTCCTTCACATCCTCGATCGCCACGCCGTGCGGTCCCGCGCCCGCGCTGGCCGGTGGATTGCCCACCACGATGCCCACATCGTAATTCACAATTCGCTCGTTGCGATAGAACCCCAGCCCATACTGCAGCTCCCGCCTCACCCGGAACACCGCCACCATCCCCGGCCGCGGGCTGATGGCATTCAGGATTCGCGCCACGGGGCGCGCCGAAAACGTCATGTTGATCAGTTCGATATTTCGCTTCGTATTCCGAATCGGTCTGATCCCGAATACGGGTCCCACTCCCAGGATGTACAGCAAGAGCATCACCACCGGTGTCAGCGTCGCCACCCGCAGCCGCTTGAGTCCAAACCGCGCCACCATGATGAGGATGAACACCGTTGCCGCCAGCCCCACCACCCCCGCCGCCACAATCGCGATGCCCGGAGGAATGGCCTCCGGATTGTTCAGGTGCAGCGGCATCAGCAGCACAAACATGGTCAGGATGCCGGTCGCCACCGCGTGCAGGACGAGCAGCCACGTCTTCAGTCCGCGCCGCCGGATGCGGTTCAGGTAATCTCCCGCCAGAATCGTCAGCGGCGGCAACGCCGGCAGAATGTATCCCGGCAGCTTCGACTCCGAAAGCGAGAAGAAAACGATAACCACCACCGCCCACAGCACCAGAAATTCCGGAAACGCGTCGCCCGCCCGTTCGTGCCCGATGTATCGCCCCTTCGCGCCCCGAGCCTTCCACTCATTGATCGATCCGCCCACCGCATCGGCAAATGCCGTCACCGCGATCACGGCCCACGGCGTCAGGCCCAGCAGCACCACCGGTATGAAGTACCAGAAGGGATGGTAGTGCTCGAAGCGGTTTGTCGCCAGCCGCTCGAGGTTCTGCTGCAGAAAGAAAACCTTCAGAAAGGTCGGGTTGCGCCGTTGGACCTCGATATACCAGGGCAGCACCATCGCGAAGTACAGCACAAATCCCGTCGGCCACAGGCTTCGCCTGAACAGCGACCACTCCCGCCGGAGCCCCGCGAAGATGCCGATGATCACCAGCGCGAGCAGCGGCGCCACCGGCCCTTTCGCCAGCGTCGCCGCGCCTACAAAGAAGTACAGGTCGAAGAGCCAGAACTTACTGTTCGTCTCGTACCAGGCGTACCAGCCCAGCATGCCTATACAGAACGGCGCCGCCAGCTGCATGTCCGTCGACGCCCCGCGCGCAAAGCTCAGAATCCCCGCGCACGACGCCGTCAGCAGGGCCGCATCCAGTTGCCCCCCGTTGCGGAACCGCCGCATGTGCAGCCATATCAGCACCACCAGCATGAACGCGAAGCTCGCCGACGGCAGCCGCGCCGACCAGTCGTGAATCCCGAACTCCTTGAAGGCGAACATCGCCCGCCAGTAGTACAGCGCCGGCTTCTCCAGCCACGGATGGCCCCACAGCACTGGCGTGATGTAGTCGCGGCGTTTGAGCATCTCCCGCGCCACCTGCGCGTACCGCGGCTCGTCCGCACCCACCAGCCCCAGGCTGTCGCCGCCGAAAATCGGCACCAGCCCATAAAACAGGAAGAACGCCGTCATCGCCAGCAGCGTCGCCGTCTCCAGCGGCACGTCGATGCCGGGAATCCGGCGCCACAGTCGCACGACCAGCCCGGGCTCCCGCGCCTGGAGCTGCGCCTCTCCGCCGGCGTATCGCCTGCCTTTCCTCTGTTCTGCGTCTTCTGGTGATGGCTCGGTCACAGGCCTGATTCGTGTTCCTCGGAATTTTCTCCGCGGTCCCGGCACGCGCACGCCCAGGTAAGGGCGCGGCCGTGGGTGAGAGCCGCTGCTGGCTGGCCCCTGAAGGCCGAAGTCAGCCTAACAGATTCATCCTGCGCGATTCCGCCCGCGCCTGGACCTGGGTATCTTCCTTCTCCAGCGCCCGCCGCACCGTCTCCAGAATCTTCTCCATCGCCGCATCCAGCGGTCCCTCCAGCGTGCAGCCGCCCGCGTGCCGGTGGCCGCCTCCCCCGAAGCTCGCCGCGATGCGCGCCACATCCACACCGCCCTTGCTGCGCAGCGACAGCCGGATCTTCTCATGCCGCAGTTCCCGCAGCAGCACGGCTGCCTCCACGCCCGCGATCCCGATCGCGTAATTCACGATCCCTTCGCAGTCTTCCTCTGAGGCCTCGGCGCGCATCATGTCCTCGTCCGTCACCCACAGCCACGCCAGCCGCCCCTCCCGGCGCAGCCGCGTGAGCGCCGCTCCCAGCAGCACCATCTTCGGCAGCGGGTTGGAGAAGTACACCTCCCGCGCAATCTCCGCCGGATTCGCCCCGCACTGCACGAGCTCCCGCGCCAGCTCGAACGCATGCGCATCCGTCCCTTCGTAACAGAACGATCCCGTATCCGTGAGCACCGCCGTGTAAAGGCACGTGGCCATCGCCGGTGTCACCGCAACGCCCGCCGCCCGCGTCAGCCTATACACCATCTCCGCCACCGCGCAGGCGTCTTCCTCAATCCAGTTCACCGCGCCGAACTTCTTCCAGCTTGCGTGATGGTCGATATTTACCAGGACGCGCCCCTCCAAGCCCTCCAGCCGCGTCCGCGCTGTCCCGTCGCACTCCAGCAGGATCGCCGCGTCGTATTCTCCCTCCACCCGACTCGCCCACCGAATCGTCTCCGCGCAAGGCAGCCGCCGGTAGATCTGCGGCACCGGATCGGCCGAGTACAGTTCCACCAGCTTGCCCAACGCTGCCAGCAGCATCCCGCACGCCAGCATGGAGCCCACCGCATCGCCGTCGGGCCGCGCATGCGAGCACACCGCGAACCTTCGCCCGCGCCGCACCACCTCCAGCACTGCCTCCAGGCTGCGCACCTCGCGCCGCGTCTCTTCGCTCCCCGAATTGGCCCGCGCTTCCGTCTCCTCGCTCCCGTCGACCGCTTTTCCGCTCCCCGCTTCTCAGCTGCCCCGCTCCGGGCTATCCGCCTCTCAGCTCGGCTGCGCTCTGCTCCCGGTTCTCCTTCTCCTGCCGAGCAGCTCATCGATCCGGGACTTCATCTTTTCCGACCGGTCAATATGGAACGTCAGCTCCGGCACAAACCGCACGCCCATCCGCTCCAGCAGTTCGTGCCGGATATATCCCCGCGCCGCCATCAGCGCGTCCAGCGTGTCGGCTTCTTCCTTCTCCCCGCCGTCCACCGCCACATAAATCAGGGCCGATTTCGCGCCCGGATTCAGCACCACCTGGCTCACGTACGCGAAGCTGATCCGCGGGTCCGACAATTCTCCCTCGATCATCGCCCCGATCTCGTCCCGCAGCGTCTCCGCCACCCGCTCCTGGTGATACTTCCGTCCCCGCTGTTCCGGCATGTCCGCTCCTGATTGCCCGCCCTGCTCTCCGCCGCCCGGCAAGCAGGGGAGTAAAACCCTTGAGGATATCAAATCCTCCGAGGGCAAATCGGATGACCGGCCGCCGGTCGGGAAGATTCCCACCGCTTCGGCTCGCTGCGCACGCGTCTTCGTCCGAAATGAAGAGGGGGCATTCTACGATGCCCCCTCTTGTTCATTCAGCTTCCCAGGATATAACCGGCTAACTCCCCGCCACGGCGGTCAGCGTAGCCTCCAGACGCACGCTGCCCCCCGTCACGCTCAATTTCCGGCTCCAGTCGCTATAGCCCTGCTTCTTCACCACAACTTCATGGCTGCCCGCGCTCACCGTCACCGTCGACGGTGTATTCCCCACAAAGGCTCCGTCAATATCGATATCCGCTCCCGGCGGGGTCGAGGCCACAATCAGCGAGCAACTGGCTGGCGCCGAAGCAACTGCAAGCGTGGCGGGAACGCCCGCCGTCGACGCGCCCTCGAAGCGCGCCATATCCAGGTGCATGTCTCCCTGAACAAAGGCGGTAATCACCGTGCCCTGTGGAATCGTGATGTTCTTCCCATGCATAAAGAGGAACAGCGGTGCCGCCGGAAAGAAGACGATCGACGTCGCCACGATCGCCCCGGTCATTGCCCCGACATGCCCCTTACCCTGCGCGTCCTTCACGGCCCGCAGCATCGCCTTTTCGTTGTCGCGCAGGCGCACATAGCTGATGTTGATGTTCAGCTTGCCGGCTCGCCCCATCCGCCGCGCGGGGAGCGCCTCCGTCACTGTTCCCATGGCCGTCGCCCCTTTCGCGATCACAGGCACGCCGTCCACCGCGACATCCTCGATCACCTCGAAAGGAACTTCCTCGCCCACCTTGGCGTCGTGAGATGTAATCGTTTGAGTCAGACGCAGTTTGAGCGGAGTGCCATCCAGCAGCGTGCCGGGCGGCGGAGGCGCGGACGTCGCCGCCTCGGGTGATGCTGCGGATGAAGTGCCTGGCTTAACCTGCGCCGCCGGTGGCGGCGCCACTGCGGTCGAGCCGGACTGTGGGGCGGCCGCGTCCGTCCTGGAGTGCGTTGCCGGCACCTGTTGGGCCAGCAGAAAACTCGGCAGAAGTATCCAAACCAGTGCGGATTGCAAAAAGCCGCGGCGCATCCTGACCTCCAGCGGTAAGCTTTGTTCGGAATCGCTCACCATCATCGGCCCTGCTACCGCAAGTGTCAATGCAACGAACGCGCGGGGGAGTGCGCTTTGGGTTCCCAAGCCGGGATTTCCTCGGCTTCGTCGATGGGCGATGGCTCAGCAGCCTCGCCGCCTACCGCTGCAGCATCGCCCGCACATTTGTGGGCGCCCGCAATGTCGTCCCTCTCGGATACCACGACTGAGGTGTCATCAAACCAACAGCAATCCCTGCAAAGAGGATCAGTACGTAGGTCAATACTTTCTCTGCCTTTTTCATCCCGGAGACTCCTTATTTCTTTGCCCGCGCCTATTGGTTTAGTTGCGGAGCCGCCCTCGTCGCATCCCCTGATCAGGTATCGATTTGATACTTTGGCGTTACTTTCGCGCGCCGGTAACTTGATTGGGTTCCCTCGTAATCTATTCTGCGCACCGCAGGAACCACTTGCCGTTCCTCAGCCGTCACCTCGGCCGCTCAATCCCCGTCCATCCCCTCATTTCCCCGTGACCTTCACCACCACTACGGTTTCGTCGTCGAACCGATCCTGCCCATGCTGGAACCGCCCCACCTCGTTCAGGATTGCCTCGGCCAGCTTCGCCGCCGGTTTATTCCGGTACTTCTTCACGCAGGCCGCCAGCCGCTCGGTCCCGTACATCTCTCCCGCCGCATTCTGCGCATCCGATATGCCGTCGCTGAAGAACACCACCGCGTCGCCCGGCTGCATGGCAATCGAAAACTCCTCCCACGCCGCATTCGCGAACATCCCCACCGGAAATCCCTCAGCGCGGATGGTGTCCACTTCCTCGCCCCGGCAAATCAGCGGCTGGACCGCGCCCCCGTTTGCGATCTGCAACGTCAGATTCTGGTCATTCCATACCGCGTACACCATCGCCACGTATTGCGAATCCAGCTTTCGCTCCTGCAGCGCGTCGTTCAATACCTTCAGCATCGCCGAGGGCGATGGATGCGTCGTTGCCTCCGACCGCAGCACGCCGCTCACCAGCGCCGCGTACAGCGCCGCCGGCGCCGCCTTCCCGCTCACGTCGCCCAGCGCGATGCCGCTCGTGTCTCTGTCGTAAGGCAAAAAATCGTAGAAGTCTCCCCCGATCGTCCGCGCTGGAAGAAACCTCGCCGCAAATTCCGCCTTCTGGTGTTCAGGCTTCCTCTGCGGCAGCAGGCGCAGCTGCACCTCCCGCGCCATCGCCAGGTCCCGTTCCAGGCGCTGCTCCTGCTGCGCCACCCGCTGGTAGAGCTGCGCGTTCTCGAGCGCGATCGCGATCTGCGCCGCCAGTGTCGTCAGCGCGCGCTCGTGATCTTCGTTGAAGTAGTGCGTCCGCGTGTGCTCGATGTCCAGCACCCCCATGGCCCGCCCTTTGTAAACGAGCGGCACTGTCATCTCCGACCGCGTTTCCTCGTTCACCATGTGGTACCGCGTATCCTTCCGCACGTCCGGCACCGCAATCACGCGCCTCTCCATAATTGCCGCGCCTACCAGCCCGCGATCCACCGGCAGCTTCTCCCGCGGATCGAACCTCTGCCCGAACCGGATCGCCAGCCGGTTGGTCAGCACGTGCTCATGCTCGTCCACCAGCCAGATGGACAGCATCTGGTAGTCGATGATCCGCCGGATCAGCTGGCCCACCCGCTCCAGCAATTCGTCCGGATCCAGAATCGACGTAATCTCCCGGCTGATCTCGTTCAGCACCTGCAGCGTCTGCGCCTGCCGCGCCACCCGGGTATACAGCCGCGCATTCTCAATCGCGCCCGCTATCCGCGACGCGGTCAGCGTGAGCAGATGCAGATGCTCCGGCTGGAAGTAGTTCAACTGCTCCGACTGGATGTCGATTACCCCGATCACTTTGTTCTTGGTGATCAGAGGCACCGCCAGCTCCGACCGCACTTCGGGGTTGGCATCGATGTAGTTCGTCGCCTGGCGCACGTCGTTCAGCAGCGTCGGCTGCCGTGTCTGCGCCACCTGCCCCACCACTCCCTGCCCCATCCGGATCCGCAACCGCTCTACCTCCGGCTTGTGTCCGATCTGGAAGCGCATGCGCAGGTCCTGCGTGCGGTCGTTGATCAGCAGGATGGCGAAGATCCGGTAGTCGATGACCGCCCGCACCAGGGATGCCGCCCGTTCCAGCAGCGTCTTCAGATCCAGTGTCGTGTTCAGCGTGTCCGCCAGCTGGATCAGAAAATCTGTCTGCAGCGGATCAATATGCACCTGCCCGCTCGGCTGCGGCGGCTCCGCCGAGGCGGGGCGGTAATCGCCCTCCCACCCGTGATCGCTGCGCGATTCCGGCGCTTTCCCCGGGTTGTCCTGCAACTCGTCGCTCACTAATCCCCTGCTCGCGCTGGACCGCGCCGGTGCCGATCGAATGCCATCATACGTGTTTCGCAAACGGAGACGACAGCCACTCCGCCAGGAAGGACAATCTCCCCGCCGGCGGTTCTTCAGCTATCCGCTTCTTAGCTGGCCGATTCTTAGCAGCCCGTCCTTTAGCTGCCTTTTCTCAGCTGTCTTCGGCGGGCATCAGGCAAATGTCCGGCAGATTCCGGTAGCGCTCCGCAAAATCCATGCCGTAGCCGATCACAAACTGATTCGGAATCGAAAACCCCACATATTCGGCTTCGATTTTCTCGAGCCGCCGCGAAGGCTTGTCCAGCAGCGCCGCAACCCGCAGCGATTTCGGCTGGTGCTGATCGAGCAGCCCCCGCAGAAAATGCAGCGTTAGCCCTGTGTCCAGAATGTCCTCCACTATGATGACATTCTTCCCCTCAATGGGCTGATCCAGATCCTTGATCAGCTTTACCGCCCCGCTTGACTGGTGCCCTTTTCCGTAGCTGGAAACCGCCACGAAGTCGAATGTGTTGTCCACGGAGATGCTGCGCGCCAGATCCGCAAGGAAAATGGCGGCGCCCTTCAGCACGCCCACCAGAACCACCTTCTCGCCCGCGTAATCGCGGTCGATTTGCCGCCCCAGCTCCGCCACCCGATGGCGGATCTGCTCCCGGCTGAACAGAACCTGCAATGTTGAATCCACTGTGCTCGTCACAGCACAGATTATCTCCGAACTGTTTCCACCCGGCTACGGCTTCGCCGGTTTCTTCACGTTCAGCGACACGTTCATCATCCCCAGCCGGCCCGTCGTCGCGTCCCACACCAGCAGATACAGATAATCCTCGCCCTTCGGCAGGTTCACGTCCTGGTCAAAGCTCATCCTGCCGTCCGGCCTGGCGCGTATCTCCTTCTCGTCCGCGGTCATGGTCAGCGTTTGGCCTTGCCGCTTCACCAGACTGCCGTACTGGTCGAATGCAAGCACCCCCGAGCCGACCACATATGTCCCCACCTGACTCTGATTCACGCTTTTCGCCGCCAGGTCCGCCGCCGGCACGTGGTACACGATCGCATACGATACCTCGTCCTTCTTCGGCGCGTGGACGGCTCCCGAGCGCACCACGGACGCCTCCACCAGAGGCGAAATCTCCGCGACCTGGGCCGTAAACGGAATTGGCTCGGCCTGATCGTTCAGCTTCACCCTGGCCTTGCCGCTTTTCGCCCGCAGCACCTCTCGCGCATCCGCGGTCGGGGACTCGCCGTTCTTTTCGTCGTCGAAATACCCTCGGCGGTAGCGCAGGTCGTATCCCGCCACGCGCAGTTTCACGGTCACTCGGTGCCACCGGCCGTTGTTGTGCAGATCGTCCGGCGAATACGTGAGCGTGTAGTAATCCCCGTCCGTGTTCACGATCCGTTCCGCGGCCTGGGCCAGCCCATTCGTGTTGTAGCGCGCCTGGCCGCCCGTCGCCTCCGCATCCGCCGACATCAGCATCTCCTGCTCCATAAACCCCATTGGAGGATCGGTCATCAGCCCTCGTGCATCGATCGGATACAGCGCGATCCGCTCCTGCTCCAGCACATCGTAGATCTGCCGCCAGTCCGGCTGGTTCGCCAAGTCGATCCCCGTCGGGGCAATCGCCTGGCCGCCCACCGAGGCCGACGACAGCCCCGGCTGTCCGCTCGTCGGATCCACGTTCAGAAAAATACTCGAGCCCCCGCTGAACCACAGCAGATTTTTCCTGCCCGGCACTTCGCTCAGGTAGTACCCCATCTGCTGCAGCGTGTCCACGTCGGTCGCGTACTCCGCAGCCGTCTGCTGAATGTGCGGAATCGCCTTACGGATCGCCTTCATCAGCGCCGTGTGGTCCGACGTGAAGCCCTGCAGCTCCAGCGTCATCTCCCCCGCCCGGCAAAATATCGCCAACGGCTCCCCCGCCGGCAGTTGCTTCACGAATTTCGTCAGCTCCTCGTACAGAAACATCTGGTCCACCAGATCGATCGTTGTCGTGTCGATCAGGATCGCGTTCACCACCGCCGGCGGATGCAGCATGGCCGCATTGCTGTAAACGCCCGAAGTAGCCCCCGCCGGTTCATAGCGCAGAGCGTCCTTCGCCCGATGCTGCTCGAACGACTTCAGCTCTTCCGGGTGCCCGTCGTCGAAGATCAGGAAATCCCGCGCCTTCAGCCCCCGCACCGGATTCCCTTTTTTGTCCGTCACCGTTACGTCGGTCAGCACGACGCGGCTGTTCACGCGGAAGGTTGGCGCTCTCTGCTTCGCGGCCGTACCGCCCGTTTGCCCCAGCAATATCGTCGCGCTGGCCAAACTACAGCTCAGCAGTACACAACACCCAGCCCTCCGGATCGCCATGAACCCACCTGTGCGGACTGCTTCCTGCTCCTAGACGTGCCGCCGCCCACTCCGGTCTCACCCCACTCGCCCAATTCCGCGCGCCGCCCCCGGCAGCGAGACCCTCCGCGCACCCATTTATACTGGAGAGAACGTCCTCATGTACCCATTTATCCACATCGGTCATCTCTCCATCGGTACCTTCGGCATTCTGCTCTGGTTCGCCGCCGTCGGCGCCTGCTGGGTTCTCTACCGCAACTTCCGCCGCTTCGGCCTGGACGCCGACGCCATCAGCATTGTGGCCGTCGTCGCCATTTGCGGCATCATCGGTTCCAAGCTCTGGCATGTGCTGGAAACACCCGTCGAGCTCTGGCACCATCCAGTCGACCTGCTCTTCAACCGCGCCGGATTCGCATGGTACGGCGGCCTCCTCGTCGGCATCGCCGCCCTCCTGTGGCAGGGCCGCGTCTACAAAATCGGCGCGCTCCGCATGCTCGACCTTGCCGCTCCCTCGGCCGCCATCGGCTATGGACTGGGACGCCTCGGGTGCCTTATTTCCGGCGACGGCGACTACGGCAAGCCCACTCACCTGCCCTGGGGCATCGCCTTTCCCCACGGACTCGTTCCCACCACCGGGCCCTTCGGCACCTGCGCCGAGTGGGGATGGCCCTCCAGCTGCCGCGTCCAGCCCACGCCCATTTATGAGCTGATCGTCGCGCTTTTCATCGCGTGGATCCTCTGGCGCCGCAGCGCCCCCGGCACCCGCCGCCCTCTCGGCCAGATCACCGGCGAATACCTCATCCTCTCCGGCATCGCCCGCTTTCTCGTGGAGTTCATCCGCATCAATCCCCGCATCCTCTGGGGGATGAGCAACGCTCAGCTCGCCAGCCTCGGCTCCATCGTCGCGGGCATCGTGTTGATCGGCTGGGCGCGCCATCGCGCCGCCAGGATTACCGCCAAAACCCAAAGCCAGGCACCCGAAAGCCAGATCCAGCCCACCTGATCCGCTTTTCGCGGGAGATCGGGCGGTTGCGGTTCGGCGGGGTCTGCCACTGGGCAGGCAGATGGCGGCACGCAGCTCCAGCAAAGAATCGGCGGACGCGGGCCGTGACCTATCCCCTGCTCTTCTTCGCAATCTGGTTCAGCGTGGTCTGGCTCAGCTCTTTCCGCATAGCCTCCTCGGCCCGCGCAAACGCCCGCTTCAGTGCCGCGCTCACTTTCGCCGGCTGCGATCCCGTCCGCGCCGTGTGGAACAGGTCCCCGCCGTCCAGCGCACCATATATGTCGGCCAGGGTAATTTGTTTTGCGCTCCGCGCGAGCTTCGATCCGCCATGCGGACCCTTCTGGCTCTCCAGCAGTCCGGCCCGCCGCAACATCGAGAAAATCCGACGCACCACCACCGGATTAATCCCCAGCCGTTCGGCGATCTCTTCTGACGTCTTCAGTCCATCCGGTTCGACTGCGAGCAGCACCAGCGCGTGAACGCCGGTGGCGAATCGGGTATTTGCGGCCATGCCTCACGCTACCACAGCTTCCCGCGCGAAAAGCTTGAAATTCTGTCACATTCCGAATTGCATTTCCGTCCCCGCTCCGGAGCAATTCGCCAGTCGCGACCCGCTGCTTCCCCGTAGCCCGTGGCCCCTGTCTGTACCCTGGCTGTTATCCCCTATACCCTGTCTTCATGCACATACTTTTCGTTGGCGACGTCTTCGGTCACGCTGGCCGCCGCATCGTTCGCGAGCACCTCGGCCACGTCGTTGCCTCGCATCAGGTTTCTCTCGTCATCGTCAACGCTGAGAATGCCGCCGGCGGATTCGGCCTTACCCCCGCCATCGCCGACGAACTGTTCGATCTCGGCGCCCACGTCCTCACCACCGGCAATCACGTCTGGGACAAGAAAGAGATCATCGACTACCTCAACTCCGCGCCCGCCGCCTCACACGACCGCCCGCGCCGCGTGATCCGCCCCGCCAACTACGCGCCCTCCAGCCCCGGCTACGGCGTCTATCAAGGCACCTTGCCCGACGGCACCGATTACGCGGTCCTCAACCTCCAGGGCACAGTCTTCATGCCCTGCAACGAGAATCCCTTCCGCACCGCCGACGCGCTGCTCCGGCAAACCACCGCCAAAGTCGTCATCGTCGACTTCCACGCCGAGGCCACCAGCGAGAAGTGCGCGATGGGCTGGTATCTCGACGGCCGCGCGACCGCCGTCATCGGCACCCACACCCACGTCCCCACCGCCGACAATCGCGTTCTCCCAGGCGGCACCGCGTACCAAACCGATGTCGGCATGAGCGGCCCTTATGCCTCCATCATCGGCGTCGAAAAGCAGCTTGTCCTCGACCGCTTCCTCACCGGCATGCCCGGGAAATTCGAGCCGGCCAAGGGCGACCCGCGCATGGCTGCTCTCCTCATCGACGCCGATCCCGTTACCGGGCGCGCCCGCTCCTGCGAACGCCTGCTGCTCGGGGAATGAAATCGAGCCCCCCACTTCCACCAGTTTTGGCAGGTCACTGACTACTGATCACTGACTACTGATCCCTGACCACAGATCGCTCACTCCCGCGAAATCAGGCACAATCAAATGGAGCCATGTCCATCACCACCCCCGAAGAACTCGCCGCCCTCCGCGAATCCGGACGCATCGTCCGCCTGATGCTCGAAGCCATGAAATCCGCTGCCCGCTCCGGCGTGACGACCCGCGACCTCGACGTCATCGGCGCGGATGTGATGCGCGCTCACGGAGCCGTCTCCGGCCCCGTCACCGTCTACCAGTTCCCCGGGGTCTCCTGCATCAGCGTCAACGACGAGGTCGTCCACGGCATCCCTTCCGGCCGCAAGCTTCGCAATGGCGACCTCCTGAAGCTCGATGTCACCATCTCGAGGGACGGCTTTATGGCTGACGCCGCTGAAACCCTCCTCGTCGGGGCCAGTCCCGCGACCTCATCGACCGGCCTCGGGCCCCGCCTCGCCGACTGCGCCCGCCGCGCCTTTCATCAGGCCATGTCCGCCGCCCGCGCGGGCAACCGCGTCCGCGACATTGGCCACGCGGTCGAAGAAGAAGTCCGCGCCTCAGGTTTTTACGTCATCCACGATCTCTGCGGCCACGGCATCGGCCGCACCATCCACGAGAAACCTTCGGTCCCCAACTGGCCCGACCCCGCCGCCTCCGAGGTTCTCACCGAAGGACTCGTTATCACGGTCGAGCCGATCATCGCCAGTAAGTCCGGCCGCACGATCCTCTCCAAAGACGGATGGACCGTGCGCACCGCCGACCACGGCCTCGCCGCCCACCACGAGCACACCCTCGTCATCACCAAAGACGAGCCGCTGCTGCTCACCGCCGCGTAGTCAGCGGGGCTCCCGATGAAGAAAAGGGGCATGACTTTCAGTGCTGGGCGCCCCCGCTCCAGTTCACTGCCGACGGCTCCATCTGGCCCATCCGCAACGCGCCCTCCATTGAACTCCCTCGATTGAACCCCGGGGCGAGCCTGTCCCGCCGCCGTCCGGGCAATGAGAGTGGCTACCTGGCCGCCGGTCCCAATCAGGAAATTGGTCAACAGATCACAGAATTGTCCTTTCTTTTCTGACGGTGGTCGCGCAAGTGGCTTGTTTGCCATACTTAGGTGACAGTACGAAGTCGACAACAGTGTTGTCGTCCTCGATAACCCATCATTTTGAATCCATCGTTGCGGGGCCTTTGGGGGTTCCTGAGCGACAAGGCGCAGACGCAATGGTGGACCGCGAATCGACAAAGCCGGCGCGGCCAGCGAGAGTCTCAATCAGCGATTCGCTCGGCCTGGGCCGAGGCGAAAACAACGGATAAAAACACCAAAGCCCGCGCGCGGCGGGCTCGGACACACTTCTCTTTGTGGTTCAAGGCTAAAGGGAGAGAAATCGAGAGGCAAGAGAAATCGGCAGACGAGGAGGTACGAAGGTACCGTTGAGGGGCGGCTCCGCTGCGGTGCTGCGCACCTGCGCGGAGAGCCTGCGGCAGCAAGGAAGGCCGGCGCTACCGCGCCGGCGAATTTCCGTTTTGAGGGCGGTGTCGTGCGTCGCCCTTCCACTTCTGCCAACGCCGGGCAGGCGTGGAGCACCTGATGGCTGCCACATTGGGGTAGCGTGCAGCCGAGTCTTCCAGTTCTGCTTGCCTCGCTGCCTTCTGTTCGCCCAGAGCCCGCCGCCCTACTGGTTCCCGTCTCCTGCCTTCTCCGGCCTCAGCAGTGGGAACAGGATCACGTCCCGGATGGAGCGCGCGCCGGTCAGGATCATCGTCAGGCGATCGATCCCGATGCC
>DAHUYD010000144.1 GCA_027315385.1 Acidobacterium sp. | reverse complement strand
CGCCTGCTCCACCGTCTGGCCCTGCGCCTTCAGCTTCTCCACGCGATTCGCCACTGTCACCAGCATCGTGCGGTAGGTCTGCAATGCGCCCTTGTCGCCCAGCGGACCGTGCCCCGGCACAATCTTCGTCTGGTCGTCGGCCAGCGACAGCACCGCGTCCACACCGCGAATCATCCCGTTGATCGTGCCCCCCGTGCTCGTATCGATCAGCGGATACATCCCGTTGAACCACAAATCTCCGGTATGAATCACGTTGCCGTTATGGAAATGCACGAACAGGTCCGAATCGGTGTGCGCGTACGGTGCGTGGATCAGATCCTCCTGATCGTTGTTCACCCACAGCGTTGTGCTCTCGTCGAAGGTGACCTGTGGCCGGCCCGCATCCGGCGCCGCCGGAACATGCAGGTCGTAGACGGCCATGTACTGTGCCGACGAGAGCCGCGCCCGCGTGTTCACCTGCGCGATAATCAGTGCTCCCGCCATGTGCAGCGCCGCGTTTCCGTCCGTGTGGTCCGGATGCCAGTGCGTGTTCACCAGCAGCTTCAGCGTCTGCGCGTCCAGCTTGTTCAGCGCACTTTGCAGATGTTGTGTCCCCGCGGCCATCTGCGCATCGACCAGCAGCTTGCCGTCCGGCCCAATCTGGCAAACGATGTTGCCGCCCACGCCCTCCAGCAAAAAAATCGTGTCCCGCAGTTTCGTCGTGCGGATCTTCTCCGTCGCCGCGTAAGTCTCCAGCTCCTGCAGCAGATTCGATTCCGGCTGCACGCCCGGCGGCGGAGTCTGCTGCGGAGTCTGCGGCGAAGGCGCACTTTGCGTCGCCGTCTGCCCCATCGCGTTGCGCCCCAGCCACGCCGCGCCCGCCATCCCCGCGCGCACCAGAAAGTCGCGGCGCGACTCCATTAGAAAAGCCCCGGCGGCAGATTCAGCCCGCCCAGCATGCCCTGCACGCTCGACTGCATCGCATCCTCGGCGCGGCGTCCCGCTTCGTTCACCGCCGCCGTCACCAGGTCTTCCAGCATCTCCACGTCCGGATTCGGCCCGCTCAGGCTCGCCACCGCCGCCGGATCGATGGTCAGCTTCAGAATCTCCTTCTTGCCGTTCATCTTCACCGTCACGGCCCCGCCGCCCGACGACGCTTCCACCACCGTCGCGGCCAGCTTCTCCCGCATCTGCTCCTGCATCTGCTTCGCCTGGCCCAGCATTTCCTGCAGCTTCAAAGGATTCACAATCAGGTCCTTCCTTCTATTTGGACTCCCGCAGATCGACGACGCTGCGGATTTCGGCCTGAAACAATTCCTGAGCCCTGCGCACCAGTGGATTCTCCATCGCCGCCGACTCCACGCTGCCCGCCAGCGGAGCCCCCGCCGGAACTGCCGCTGCCCCCGCGCCACCGTACTCGCTCGGTTCAAACACAAGCTTCTGCGTCGCTCCGGCCGCCCGCGCTGCCTTGCGGCATATCGCCTCGGCCTCGCCATTCACCGTTAGCTTCAGCATCGGCTTGCGCATCGGCACCACTACCTTCAGCGTGGTTCCCTGCACCCGCCAGTCCGCCCGGTGCAGCGTCTCCGCCGCCGTCTCGTGTCCCTCCCGTGCCAGTGCCGCGCATACCGCGTCCCGAACCCGTTCCGGATCCATCGCGGTATCCGGCGCCAGCGCCAGCGCGCCGTCCGTCGCGGCGCTTTCCGTCTCAGCCAGTCCAATCGCTGCCGGAGGCTTCGCCTCCGCCGCTGCTCGCCCCACCGCTTCAGCCGGCGAAAGCGCGCGCGGTGCGGGCGCTTCTCCCGAACCCGCACCCGCCGCGGACTCCCCGCTGATCTTCCGGTTCCGATCCGCCTCGAACGGCGACGGCCGCGCCGGAGCTGTCGCGCGAACCTCTCCCGCCACCGGCACTTGTCCGCCTGCGCTCTGTGCTCTGCGCTCTGTGCTCTGTCCCGGCCCGCCTGAGCCCGATGCTCTGCGCTCTGTCATCTGGCCTGACAGCAGCTCTTCCACCGGCAGCAGCCTCTGCAAATGCGCAAGCTTCACCAGCCCCAGCTCCAGATGAAACCGCTGCTCCTGCCGGTAATTCAAATCGTCGAAGGTCCGCAGCATCACCTGCAGAAAGCGCGTCAGGTCCTCTTCGCCGAACAGCATCGCCGAGCGCCCCGCCCGCGCCCGCTCGTCCGCTGAAATCTGCAGCAAATCCGTATTTTCCCCGCCGATCTTCGCCATCAGCGTATTCCGCAGATAGCGCACGAACTGCCGCGCCAGCGCCGACGGGCTGTTGCCCGCATTCAGCAGCGTGTTCGTCTCTTCAATCACGGTGGACGTTTGCCCCGCGCTCACCGCCTCCAGCAGCCGCTCGAACACCGTGTTCGGCACTGACCCCATCAGCTCCCGAATCTGCTGTGCTTCCAGGTGCGGCTTGCCGTCTGCCAAAGTCGCCGAGGCAATCGCCTGATCCATAATCGACAGCGCATCGCGCATCGATCCGTCGCCGGCTTCCGCCAGCAGCGCCAGCGCCGCGTCTTCCGCGTCAATCTCTTCCTGCGCCGCAATCGTCCGCAACTGCGTCAGGATGTCGTCGAACTTTACCGCATGAAAGCTGAAGTGCTGGCACCGCGACCGGATCGTCTGCGGAATATCCTCCGGCTGCGTGGTCGCCATCATAAACACCACGTGCTCCGGAGGTTCTTCCAGCGTCTTCAGCAGGGCATTGAAGGCCGCATCCGTGATCTGGTGCGCCTCGTCCAGAATCCAGATCTTGTACTTGTCCCGCGCCGGGCTGTACCGCGCCGCCTCCCGCAGTTCGCGAATCTCATCGATCCCGCGATTCGTCGCCGCGTCGATCTCCAGTACATCCACCGCATTGCCCATGCGGATTTCCTGGCACGAGTCGCACACCCCGCACGGCTCCTGCGTCTCGCGCTCCGGCGTCCCCACCGCTGTCCGGCAGTTCAGCGCCATCGCCAGAATCCGCGCGATTGTCGTCTTCCCGATCCCCCGATGCCCTGAAAAAATGTAGCCGTGCGCAATCCGCCCCTGCGCCAGCGCATTCAGCAGCGTGCGCGTCACGTGCTCCTGCCCGGCCACATCGGCAAATCGCTGAGGACGGTATTTTCGCGCCAGAACCTGATATCCCATCGATTGCTGATTGTATCGCGCAGGCCGGTGGATGGTTGAAGGACAGCGGGCTGCGGACTCTCAGCCGTGGGGAAGAGCTGTAGGAATATGAACTACTCGAGTCGCCGTCCGCACAGAGCGTGACAACAGCGAGCTGATCGAGCCGTCCAATGTGACCAGGTGCGCCTTGCGTTGCATTGCCATCCCCAGCAGGTATGCGTCGGTGATCTGCCGATACCCCTGGAGCTTGCTGCCGCAGAGTGAAAGCGAACTGAGCAGGTCGAGGTCGTCCGGCCAGAAAACATGGCCCGCATGCTTCAGATTGGCGGCCAGCACCTGGAGTCCATCGTTGATTGACAACGCCCCTGGCGTGACCGTGGGATTCGACAGCAACCGGACGCATCCCGCTTCAGTGATGGGGCAGGTTGCCCAGTGGCGACTCGCATTGGCAAGAAACCACGCGCGTACCTCCCTGTGATTTTCCTGTGACGGCCAAACCAGAGCCAGCAGCACGTTCACGTCGAGGAGAAACGTCGAATTCACCATTCGTCCTGCGCTTCCAGCAGACGTTTTGTGGTGAGCACAGGAGTATCGGGGGGCAAAACCGGCAGGTAAAGACCGTCGACGCATTTCAGCGTCACAGGCTGCGATATCCCCCGCCGGATCAGCTCCGTCGCCGCTCGCCCCAGTGGAACCTTCCGCTGCGCCGCGTACTCCTTCACCTGCTCCAGAACGTCATCGTCGATGGCCAGCGTGGTGCGCATAGTGCTATCATGATGCCCGTCTTGCTCTGTGATGTCAAATAGCCCCATTGCGCATCAAATGCCCGGCGGTGATGCTCCGCAGCTCCGCTACCGCCTCGCCACCCCTGCCGACATCCCCCGCATCCCGCCCCTGATCGAAGCCTCCGTCCGCGGCCTCGGCCCCCAGGCCTACTCGCCCTCGCAGATCGAGCAGGCGCTCGGCACATGGCTGGGCCTCGACACGCAGCTTGTACTCGACGGAACGTACTTTGTCGCGGAAGCGCCGGATTCCGCCCTCGCGGCCTGCGGCGGTTGGTCCCGCCGCAAAACTCCCTTTGGCAGTGATCATCGCCCCGGGCGCGACGACGCCCTCCTCGATCCCCGGACCGGCGCCGCAAAAATTCGCGCGTTCTTCGTGCACCCAGCCTGGGCGCGCCACGGAATCGGCAGCCGCATCCTCGACTTGTGCGAGCAGGCCGCCCGCGCCGAAGGTTTCTCCCGCGCCGAAATGGGCGCCACCCTCACCGGCTTGCCCTTCTATCGGCGTCACGGCTATGTGGAGTTCGAGCGCATCGATCTGCCGCTCGCCAACGGCGAAGTCCTGCCCATCGTCTGGATGGCCAGAGCACTCTGACGGCTACAGCCGCTTCGGCAGCTCCTCCGCGTATTCCTTTTCCAGCTCCTGGAATCGATCCGGCCGCGCCACGCCGTCCAGGTGCGTCTCCAGCTGATCCAGAAATCGCTGCCAGCCCGCGGTCAGTCCAGCCAGCAGCTCCGGCTTCATCCCGATATGCGCAAAACGCACCCGCACCCCCGTGCCCTCGCGCTCAATCTCCCAGCGCACCAGCGAGTCGCCCCACACCCACCCGAACGCCCGCGGCGCTTCGAACGTGCAGATCACCCCATCCATCGATCCCCGGCCGCCGAAATCCACAAATATCGTTCCACCGGTCTCCGCATTCATCTTCACCGGGAACTTCATCCACGCGCTCACTTCCTTCGCGTTCGTCAGAGCCTTCCACACCCGCTGCGGAGTTTGTTCCAGCCGCCGCTCCAGATCGACGCGCGCCAGCCGCGCGACGGCGGGAAGGGAAGTCGCCTCCCGGCGTTCCTCCTCAGGCGCGGCCATTGCCTCTGCGCGCGGCCGGCCCCGGCCGCATGGCTTTCTTGCGCGCCTCGCGCGCGCGCCGCCGGATCTCCTCCGGCGAATACATCGATTTCCGGCAGCTCGTCGCCCCGCAGTTGCACGCGGCTTCATCCTCGTCGCCGTCGTACAGATAGTAGTCGTAGGTCAGTTCTTCGCCCGCGGCAATGTTCCGCGTCGCGATGATCCACACCCTTCCTTCGATCTCCTCGGTCTCGCAGTTCGGATCGCAGGAGTGGTTGATGAACATCGCCGTCCCGTGCCCGTCGATAACCATCGAGCCGTCGCCCAACCCGAACAGATACGTCGTCGGCGAATCCTGATACTTCTCGTCGGCCTCGTCCTTGGTAATCCGCGGCCCGGTGTACTCCACCACGTGCGTGCCCTTGCGAATCGGGCTGGTGGTGTAGCAGCCCGCCGCGTGAATTGCGGAGGATCGAATCAGCAGTGCCATCCTGAAAGCAGAATAGCAACTCCCGTGCCTCCTTCCGCCCCCAGCGCGTCTAAACTGGAAGAAATGCCGCGCCGTCGCGTCCATCCCGCTTTCCTCCTCCTCGCCGCGCTGCTCCTGGCCTTCCCCGTTGCCGCCCAGCAGCCGAACGCCGGCTCCTCGCAACAATCTTCGCAGTCTGCCACACAGCCGAAAACCGCCCAGCATAAGAAGCAGGCCGCGAAGGATAAGGACGCTAAGAATATTCCTGCGCCGCAGCAGAATGCATTCCCCGAGGCCGAGTCGGAAAAGGCCGCCCGGCAGGCTCAGCATCCCGATCAGCAACAAACCGGGCAGCAGAATCCGCCTGCCGCGCCCGCCCCCCAGTCCAAAACCGGTGCCTCCGCCGCCGATCGAAATCCGTTTCCCGAGGCTGAGTCCGAAAAGGCCGCCCGCCAGGCCCAGCAGACTCAGAACGCCGCCCCTGCCAACTCCAGCAGCTCCGCCGTTCCCGGTCTCAATCTCCCCGCCAAAGCCGGCCATCTGCCCGCCGCCCCGGTGCAGAACATTTCTCTGGGCCGGAAGGACGTCAAGGTCGGCATGTTTTATCTGCAAAGCGGCGACTGGAAAGGCGCGTACGATCGCTTCGCCGAGGCCACCCAGGTCGATCCTGAAAGTGCCGAGGCCGTCTACGGCCTGGCTGCGTCCGCGCAGCATCTCGGCTACCGCGAAATCGCCATCCGCAACTACAAGCTCTACCTCAGCGCGGTTCCTGATGGCCGTTACGACAAGGACTGCCGCAAGGCCCTCAAGGATCTGGGTGTCCACCCGTAGCCTCGCACTCCCCGCACGCGCAGCAGGACGCCGGTGAAGCCCGAGGAACAGGCGCGAATCGGTCCCGCCCAGCAGGACGCCGGTAGAAGCCCCGGCCTTCAGGCCGGGGAACAGGCAACCCTGAAATTTTCGGCCTTTAGGCCCGGAAAACTTCACCAGGTCACAATACCAGTCACCCTACTTGATGATCACCACGTTGATGCTCCACGGCTGCAGCACCAGCGTGTAAGGCAGATTCTGCGCGCCCAGATCCGTGGTCGCCGGCGGCGCCCACACCGCCGTGCTGTAGTTGTGCGTCGGATCGTACGTGCAGGGATACGGCGTATACGTCGAACCCGAATCCGCCTGGCAGTTCACGTTCGTGTAGTCGTAAATCTCCTTGTCGTACGTGATCACCTGCATGTCCGTCGTCGACGTCGCCGACGACAGCGTGATGTTCACCGGCTCCGCTGTCGTCGCATTCAGGTTGAACAGCACCAGCGCCGTTCCCCCGCTGTGCGTCGCCGCGTACGCCTTCACATCGGTCGTGTCCGCCCCCGTCACCGTTGCCGGCAGCACGCTCTCCCCATTCACTGCCACGTAGCTGAAGAGCTGGAACGCCCGCGCCGTCGGAGACAATGTCCCGATCGCTCCCTCGCCCGGGCAGTTCGGGTCTGCGTCGGAGAAGATGTTCTCCGCGCCCCACGTATTCTGCCAGCCGTACAGGTTCGGGCTGTTGTTGCCCGCGCCCTGGCAGTTCCCGAATCCGTCCCACCATGTCAGCCGCGACACGCCATCGTTCATCGCCTCGCCCAGAACCTGACCCGCAAACAGTCCCTGGGTGATCGACCAGCCCTGCGTCCCCTCCAGCCCGCTGTTGCCTCCGAGCTCGCCTACGTAAATCGGTGTGCTCGCCTCGCCAGCGGAGCTCAGCTCGCTCTTGATCGTGTTGATGTTGTTCGTCAGCGCCGGCCCGTACACATGTACCAGGTTGTAGTCGCTCGTCACCGTGTTGTATTGCGGATAGTAGTGATACTCGACGAAGTCGTAGTCTCCCTTCGCGCCGGACAGCACCGTATGGTCCCAGCCGCTCGAGCTGCCGTCCGCGTCCACCACCACGCCCACCAGCGTGGTCGCGCTCGCGGCCTTGATCAGCGGATAGTAACCGCCATTACCGTCCGCGCCTGTCACCGCGTTCGCATACGTCGTCGGGTCATGCGCCTTGGCATGCAGGTCGTCTTCCCAGCCCGCGCCATAAACCTCGTTCCCCACCGTCATGTGGCTTGCCGGGTGTCCGTCGGTCACCGCCGCGCCCGCAAACGCCGCCGCTTCGTTTGGATCTCCCCCTCCCGTGCAGGTTTCGTTTGTCCCGTAGTTCGCCGTCAGCGCCAGATCGAAGTTGCCCGCTTTCGGAATCGCGTTCTCGAACTGTGCAAATGTGCTGTACCCCGCCCAGCCCTTGCCCGTGGTGCTGGTGACCGCCGTGCAGGTAGTGGTGCCTCCGCTGGTGGTGCACGTGCACTTATACGGAGCCACCAGCGTGCTGCTGCCCGTTTGGTATCCCCAGTGGTAGTCGTCCGACCATGAGCCCCCTGGCCACCGGATCGCCGCCATCCCCGCCCCGCCGGTGTTCGTGCTGCCCGGCGGCCCAAGCGCTGCATTGATGGCGCTCGCGTTCCCCACATCGTCGTACCAGGCTTCCAGGTTTACCCCCAGAATGTTCGGTGTCGTCGCCGGTCCCGCGCTCGACTGGTTCACGCTCACCGTCGTCCCCGCTCCCACCGTCACCGCGCTTGACGTGCCGCTCGCTGTGCCGTACAGGCTTGCGCTCGCCGTGTCCGGCGTATAGGTCGCCGTCAGCGTCTCGCTGCCGTCCGGCAGCGTGCCCGCCGCAATCGTAATCGTTACGCTGCCGCTCGTCAGCGTCTGGGCTCCCGAACTGTAGGTCCCGCTGGTGAGCGTTACCGATCCCGTAGGCGTCGCATCCCCGCTCGGCCCCGCCACCGTCACCGTCACCTGCAGCGCCTGCGAATTGCTGATCGTGTAGGACTGCGGCGTCACCGTCACCGTCGGCGTGATCGTGTTCACCGTTACCACGTGCGTCCCGCTTGCCGGGTTATAAGTCGCGGAGCTCCCGCTGTCCGGCGTATACGTCCCCGTCAGCGTGTTCAGCCCCTGCGACAGCGAGCCCGCCGGAACCGTGATCGTCACCATCCCGCCGCTCAGCGCCGTTGCTGCCGATGTATATCCGTTCCCGTTACTCAGCACCACCGTGCCCGTCGGCGTCGGATCTCCCGACGGCGCGCCCACCGTTACCGTCACGTCCAGGCTCTGTTGCGTGTTCACGCTCGGGCTGGCCGGCGTCACCGTCACTGTTGGCGTTATCAGCGTGGTCGAAGTCGTGTAGTTTGCCGTCACGGTCGTATTCGCGCTCACCGTCACCGAGCAAACCGTGCCGCCTGTCCCGCTCGTGCTTCCGCATCCCGTCCATGAACCGAACGCGTTGCCGCCCGCCGTCGCCGGAGCTGTCAGCGTCACCGCCGCTCCCGAATCGTAAGTGAGCGCAAAGCTCGTCGATCCGGAACTCTTGCTGTTCACGTCCGCCGGAGATGCCGTAACCGCCACTCCGCTCGCCGGATTCGTCGAATCCACCGTCAGCGTGTACGTCGTTGGCGGCGGCGCGGCCGTCACTGTGATGTTCCCCGAGGTCCCTGTAGCCGTGTTGTAGGTCGAAGAACTGTTCGTATCCGGCGTGTACGTCGCCGTCAGTGTGTACGTGCCCGCCGCCACAGTCCAGGCTCCCGCCGCCACGCTCACCGTCACGCTGCCGTTCGTCAAAGCCTGCGCCGGCAGGGACCCAAGTCCGCTGCCGCTCAGCACCACCGATCCCGTCGGCGTGGGATCGCCGGAAGGTGCGGCCACCGTCACCGTCACGCTGAACGCCGCGCCCTGAACCACCGTGTACGAGGAAGGCGTCACCGTCACCGTCGGCGTCGCCAGCGTCGGCGTCGAATAATTCGCCGTCACCGTCATGTTGCTGTTCAGTGTCACTTCGCAAATGTTGCTGGTCGTCCCCGCGCCGGTGCATCCGCTCCAGGACGAAAAGTTGTTTCCCCCCGCCGTCGCCGGCGCGGTCAGCGCATAGGTTGTGGACGCGGCGCCGGTCACTGTTGCCGGCGTGGTCTCCGCCAGGCCCAACGTCGACAGGTTGGTCGTCATCCCGATCGCCACTCCGCTGGCCGGGTTACTGGAAGCGATGGTCAGCGTGAAGTTCTGCGGCGACTTGGTAACGGTCCCACCCCCGCTGCCGCACGCCGTCATCAGCACACCGATCGCGCTCGCCGCCACGATCGCCAACCCACCCTCTAACCTGGCCATCCTCAAGGTCGTTCCGCCTTCCGATTGAGCGCGTATGCACCCGCGATTCGCAGCCTTTGTTTCCCTGCAATTCCGCGCTGCTGCGATAAATCGCATTCATCCTACATCGTGCCGGGCAGAACTGTCTTTAGCTTTCTCAGGATCCCAGGTTACCGTGGTAAAGCCCTTATACCGTGACGCTTTCCTGATATTCCCCGAAAACTTCCCTCATCGCCCCGGCAATCTCCCCCACCGTCGCACGGCTCTCCACGGCCTCCAGAATTGCCGGCATGAGATTGGTATCGCGGCGGGCCGCATTCCCCACCCCGTCCAGCGCGCTCCGCCACCTTGCCGCATCCCGCCGCGCCCGCAGCTCCCGCACCCGCTCCACCTGCCGCGCCTCCAGCTCCGGATCCAGCTGCTGCGTCGGAACAGCCGTCTCCCGCTCCGCCTGAAAACGGTTCACCCCCACCACCGTTGCCTCCCCGCTGTCCACCGCCCGCTGCGTCGCATACGCCGCGTTCTGGATCTCCTGCTGTACCCACCCCCGCTCAATGGCCGCCGGCATTCCGCCCAGCCCCTCAATCCGCGCGAACAGTTCCCGCACCTGCTCCTCAATCCGCCCCGTCAGCGACTCAATGCAGTACGACCCCGCCACCGGATCCACTGTGTTCGCCACGCCCGTCTCGCACGCGATAATCTGCTGCGTCCGCAGCGCAATCCTCGCCGCCTCTTCCGTCGGCAGCGCCAGCGCCTCGTCGTACCCATTCGTGTGCAGCGACTGCGTCCCGCCCAGAACCGCCGCCAGCGCCTGCAGCGCCGTCCGCACAATGTTGTTTTCCGGCTGCTGCGCCGTCAGCGTCGACCCCGCCGTCTGCGTGTGGAAGCGCAGCATCCACGACCGCGGATTCTTCGCCCCGAACCGCTCCCGCATGATCCCCGCCCAGATCCGCCGCGCCGCCCGGAACTTCGCCACCTCTTCCAGAAAATTGTTATGAGAGTTAAAGAAGAAGCTCAGCCGCGGCCCAAACCGGTCCACATCCAGCCCCGCCGCCAGCGCCGCCTCAACGTACGCGATCCCGTTCGCCAGCGTGAACGCCACCTCCTGCGCCGCCGTCGAGCCCGCCTCCCGCATGTGGTACCCCGAGATCGAAATTGTGTTCCACTCCGGCAGCTCCTCGTTCGCCCACGCGAACACGTCCGTCACAATCCGCATCGCGTGCCCGATCGGATAAATGTACGTCCCCCGCGCGATGTACTCCTTCAGCACATCGTTCTGGATCGTCCCCGACAGCTTCTTCACCTCCACGCCTGTCCGCCGCGCCACGGCCACATACATGGCCAGCAGAATCGATGCTGTCGCATTGATCGTCATCGACGTCGAAATCCGGTCCAGCGGAATCCCCTCGAACAGCCGCTCCATATCCTCGATGGAATCGATGGCCACGCCTACGCGCCCCACCTCGCCCAGCGCCTCGGCCGCGTCGGAGTCGTACCCGATCTGCGTCGGCAAATCGAACGCTACCGACAGCCCCGCCGTTCCCTGGCTCAGCAGGAACCGGTACCGCCGGTTGCTCTCTTCCGCGTCGCCCATCCCCGCGTACTGCCGCATCGTCCACAGCCGCCCCCGGTACATGGTCGGCTGAATGCCGCGCGTAAAAGGGAACTCGCCCGGAAACCCGAGCTCCCGCTCCGGCTCAAACCCAGCCAGATCCTTGTCGGTGTAGAGAGGCTTCAGTTCTTGCGGCATCGACCCTTCGTCCATGGCACTAATCTAGGGTGCCCCACCATTGTCGCCGGTATTGTGACAGGGTGGATAGCACCACATCACTCCCCCGTGTGCTCCGCCTTGTCGCCCCTGTTGCGACAGGGTGGGCCCTGAAATTCTACTGAATCCCGGGCGCCCCGCAACCTGGTCAGAGCGAAGTCGAACGGCTCTGCCCGGTTCCGGCAGATGCTGGAAGCCACAACGCCCCGCCGCGCAACCCTTGCCGGGCTTCAATACCGCGGCAAAGTAAGTCCGGCACTGGCCGATGCGCGAAGCGGGTCGCGCGAAGCGCGACGACGGTAGAAGCCCCAGCCTTTAGGCTGGGGCCAAACGAGCAGGATCTTTGGGCCTTTAGGCCCGGCGCCGTGCCCAGGGCCGCTCCGCCACGCCATGCGGAAACTCCCCCGTCACTTTCCTGATTCACCCCTGCCGCTGCTTCCTCCGCACCCGCCAGAACGAGCTCCCCGCGAACCACGTAAACGCCACTGCCAGCCCGCCGTACAAAAACACGTGCCGGTCCCCCCAGTGCGCCGTCCGATAAACCATCCATGTGTGTTCCAGGAAAAAAGCCGCGAACAGCGCAAAGAAAACCCCCGCAATCTCGTTCCAGAGAATGCTGGTCGCGTGCGCAAACGGACGCACCAGCGCCCCGCCAAATCGCGCCGCGCCCCGCGCCACGCGCTGCGTCCCTGTCGCTGCCGTCGCCGCCCCGCTTCCCGCTGCCGCCTGCGCTGCCTGAAAATTCCGCGCCGCCTGCCTCACTCCGGCGCCTGCCCGCGCTCCAGCTTCCTCCGCGGGAATTGACCCCACCCGGTCGGCCTGTTCGCGCAGTTTCGCACCGGCCATGCGGGCTCCGATCCCCAGCACGCGCCCGATCCGATTCGGCTCCATGTCAAAAGTCTAGCAGCGCCCCCACACCTCTCCTGCTTCCCATTGCCCCGTGAGAACATCACAAGGTAAGGTAGACGAGTTGGGCGGTCGAAGCCCCCGGAGAAACGAGGTTCCGCTTTGAATCAGAAGCTCCGCAAACTGGTGCACCAACTGGGCGAGGCGATCCACGAAAGCGTCTCCGAGTCTGAGCAGATCGCCGGCGTTGTCGCCGATATCCGCCGCCAGGGTTTTGAAGTCCTGCTCATGCTTGAGGCCACCATCGGCCTCAACGAGATCGAGGAGCAGCCCGCCGGCGCCGTCAGTGCTTCCAGATCCGGTGGGGCCTCCGCTCAGGAGCAGGGCGCCTTCACAGCGCAGGACCTGAACTTTCTCAAATCGTTGCGGATCTCAGTCAGCGGAGAAGACGGCGACTCTGAAGGCGACTCCGGAGACGATGCCGACGGCGAGTTTCCCACCCCTGGCGAGCCGGGCGAAACCTGATTCCGCGCGCGCCCTCTTCTCCGCCCGGCGCACCCCCGGATGTGATATACCTTGCCTTCGGCTAGGCTCCGGTGGCCTCATTTGCCGGGGCCACCGCCGCTCTGCCGGGGCGGCTTGTTCGTGAGTGCGGCGCCCGCACCGCTTCACATCGCGGGTGCCTCGGGGTTTTCCATGCCGATGAAAGACATTCTGGGTGTGTTGCTGGCAGGCGGTGCGGGCGAGCGCCTCTTCCCGCTCACGCGCGACCGCGCCAAGCCCGCTGTTCCTTTTGGCGGCCAGTACCGCATCATCGATATCACCCTCTCCAACTGCATTAACTCCGATCTCCGCCGCGTCTACATCCTCACCCAGTACAAGGCCCTCTCCCTCAACCGCCACATCCGCGAGGGCTGGACCGGCATTGTCGCTCAGGAACTCGGCGAGTTCATCGAAATCCTGCCCCCCATGCAGCGCGTCAGCGCCAACTGGTATATGGGCACCGCCGACGCCGTCTACCAGAACATCTATTCCATCGGGTCCGAGCAGCCGAAGTACGTCATCATCCTCTCCGGCGACCATATCTACAAAATGCACTATGGCAAGATGCTCCAGCAGCATGTGGACTCCGGCGCCGACGTTACCCTTGCCACGCTCCCCATCGAGCCGAGCGAAGTCTCCCGCTTCGGCGTCGTTGAAGTCGCCCGCACCGGCGAAGTCACCGGCTTCCTCGAAAAACCGAAGCAAACCGACCTCCGCTCCCCCTTCGACCCCAACATGGTCGATGCCTCCATGGGCATCTACATCTTCAATACCGACGTCCTCCTGCCCGCCCTCATCAAGGACGCCGAGGATCCCAACTCCCAGCACGACTTCGGCCACAACATCCTGCCCGCCATCCTCGGCAAGTACAAAATGTACGCCTACAACTTCGTCGACGAGAATCGCAAGGAAGCCCTCTACTGGCGCGATGTCGGCACACTCGAGGCCTATTACGACGCCAATATGGACGTGGCCTCCGTCTCCCCCATCTTCAACCTCTACGACGGCAGTTGGCCCATCCGCACCCGCGTCCGCCAGTATCCCCCCGCCAAGTTCGTCTTCGGCGAGCCCGGACGCACCGGCATGGCCATCAACTCCATCGTCTCCGCCGGCTGCATCGTCTCCGGCGCCGTCGTCCGCAACAGCGTGCTTTCCCAGGACGTCCGCGTCAACTCCTACTCCGAGGTCGACTCCAGCATCGTCTTCAGCCACGTCAACATCGGCCGCCACTGCCGCATCCGCCGCGCCATCATCGACCGCGACGTCCACCTCCCCGAAGGCACCGTCATCGGCTACGATCCCAACGACGATCGCCGCAATTACTTCGTTACCCCCAGCGGCCTCACGGTCGTTACCCGCGACTACTCCCTCTACGAAAACCCCGTCGCCCCCGACTTCCTCCAGGAGCAGCGTTAGTGTTCTGGGCGCATGATAGGTTCCCCCTGCGCGGTTAGAGCCTGGACTGACAGGCCCTCCTCGAAATCTGTCAAGACCCCCGACGCAAAACCGAAGTAACACACGCTGACTGCAAATGACTTACGCGCCATCTTATCCAAAGTTATTTGGCAGCCTGATTCTTCGGACCTGCTATTCTGAACTTATAAAGTGAAAAATGAAAAAGCCCGCCTCGTGCGGGCTTTTTCTATCTCCCCCAGGTGCCCCACCCTTGTCCGAAGGACAGGGTGGGTTCCACCCATGCTCCCGGAACCCCGTACCCCTGTTGTCGAAGCTGTCAACATTCCTAACTGACCTGGAATCAGTCCGATTCGTAGCCCCGTCGCGACAAGGAACGTTGTGGCCGGTAATGTTACTCATCCTCCGGCCCGCTCCATGAAAGGATCGAAATGCCCACTTCGCAAGACGAATTTCTCCTCAGATCCACCGCCGCGGCCCGTGCTGCCGGCCATCTCTTTCCTGACTACGCCGCCTGTGAAGCCGCCCTCGAATCCGGCTGGGGATTCTCCCGCCTGGCCACCGAAGCCAACAACCTCTTCGGGCAGAAGCAGGCGCACCCGCCGCTGCACGGCACAGAAACCCTCATGCTGTCGACCCGCGAATTTCTCCAGGGAGCCTGGGTCGCGGTCCAGGCCGCCTGGGTTAAATTTCCCGACTGGGAGTCCTGCTTCCGCGAGCGCATGGCGCTCCTTCACTCGCTCGCTGCCGCCTGGCCCAACTATCGAGCGGCCCTTCGCGCCACCACTGGCGAGCAGTTCGTCGCCGAGGTCTCCCGCACCTGGTCCACCGATCCCGCCCGCGCGGGCAAGGTGCTCGCCGTCTATGACTATCATCGCGCTGTCTTCGCCACGCCGCGCCCGGAAAACCTCGTCAGGCTCTAGCTCGCCTTCCGCAGCGGCAGCAGCCTCCACCGCTTCGCAGGCCGGCTGATCTCGGACTTCAGCGCCGCTTCCCGCATCGGCTTCTCGTGCAGCAGCAGTTCCACGGCGCGCAGCTCCGTGTTCTGGTAAAACCACAGCTGCATGGAGTTGTCCTCGAGCAGATTCAGCAGCCCAAGGATGCACATGCCCTGGTGGTGCGCCATCCACTCCCGCACCACCTCCGGCTTGCCGCGGCGGCCTTTGCGATTGCGATAGTCGATGGCCTCGTAGAATCCCCACGGTCCTGTCCAGCCGGCCTGCGCCATGCGCCGCAGGTTCGCAATGGCCGCCGGTGGATCGACCGTCAGCGCCAGAAACGTCGAGTACGGCGAAATCACCGGCCCGGCCGTCGCGTCCCACTTCAGCGAAATCTGTGGAATCCCGAACGCCTGGTAATGATAATGGCCGAGCTCGTTTTTATTCGCCGCACCCGACTCCGAGATTCCCCACGGAATCCCGTGCTCCTGCGCGTACGCCCGCTGAATCTCCACCGCGCCGTGCAGCGAATTGGAGAGCAGTGTGTTCGGGTAGCTCCGCATCCACAGCGCCGGCATCAGATACTCGAACATCGTGCCTGTCCAGCTCAGCAGCACGCTCTGCTTGTAGGCGTGCGTGTGGACGCGCGACATCTTAAACCACCCCTGCTGGCTCAGCTCTCCGCGCGCTACCGCAATGTACGTCGCAATGCGCGCCTCCGACGCCAGCATGTCGTAGCAGGCCCAGTGAATCTTGTTCGTCGAGAACTCGTACCCGATCGAAAGCAGCAGCCGGTCCTTGTTCACCAAAAATCCGAACTCGGTATTCGCCGCCCATCGCCCCGCTTCGCTGGAAACCGCGTGCAGGTCCCCGATCAGCTTTTCCAGACGCTGCCGTGCCGCAGCCACCTCGCCCCGCAGCTTCTCCGTCAGCGCCGCCATTTCCGCGGTGGCCGGCATTCTGTGCGGCTGGCAAATCCGTCTCTCCAGGGCCGCTGCCCATTCCGGTGCGTCCTCCAGCGCGGGCAGCGCCGTCGCTGTGGAATCCTCGCTCGCCACCGCCTCGCCATCCGCGTGCCGGTACATCAGATCGTGGATCGGCGCATACTCCGGGTCCAGCCACGGCAGATAATTCCGGATCAGCGTGGCGGCCGTATGAATGCGCGCCCGCGTCTCGGTGCCCCACCACAGCGCCTCATCCAGAGAGGGCTCCGTATAGGGTGCGAGCCCAGCAAACGCCGCCTCCGTCTCAGGCGCAAGGATCCAGGCAATCCAGGATGCGCTGTCGCTTGCCGGCGCGGGCGCCCGCAGTTCGCGCAGCGCCGCCGGCGCGCTCTTCAGCGAGCCCAGCAATTCCAGATGTGTCGCCAGCCCCGCATACACCCGCGCATCCAGCAGCGGACGCTTTAGCAACTCCAGCGTTCCGGTGCGCACCGTGTATAGCGAAGCCACAAAGTTCCCGCTGTCCACCGACGAAACCGTAATCGGTGTCAGCGGCTCCAGCGTGTCGGTCGTATACCAGTTGTATAAATGCCCTCGGAACGTCGGCAGTTTCGCCATCGTCGCGTAGCTCTGCCGCATCAGCTCCGCATACTCCGGAGCGGTCAGGAACCCAAACTCGCACGCCGCCTGCCGCGCATTAAACAGCAGTCCGAGATTCGTGGGCGAAACCCGCGCCGCCTCGAACAGCCCGTCTTCTTCCACGTTGTCGGGAATCAGATAGTGGTGTCGCGCCCCCCCGAATTCGTGGAAGAAACGCCACACGCGCAGTGCGTATTCGCGAAGAAACAGCTCGTCTTCGCGGCTGAGCTGATGCCGCGGCTCGCGCGGCGGCTTGTTCAGCCACAGAGTTACATCGCGCTCGAATCCCCACAGAATAAGGATGGGCGCCGCCACGATCAGCGATACCGGATGAAACGCCGCCACTGCCCCCGCCAGCGCCACGGCAACCAGCGGCGTCAGTGCCAGATACCGGTCCACCGTTGAGCTGCGCGTGCCCGATTCCGCCTCCGCGGCCGTTTCCCATTCCAGCAGGCGCCGCCCCGTAACCAGTCGCCGCACCTGCGCGCGAATGATCGCGTCCATCGCCAGCATCGTCTGGTGCGGCAGAAATGTCAGCGTCAGCAGCGTCGTAAACAGCGATTGCTGGAAGCCCACCAGCACATCCCGCGCCACGCCTTCCTGCTCGCTGAAGAACGCCCGTCCCAGGCCGAAGAAGAGCTGCAGGAATGAGGGCACAAACATCAGGAACAGCGTGGCCAGCGTCCAGTAAAGAGCGCCGCCGGGCAGTCCCAGCCAGCCCGCCACCAGCAGGACCATGGTGATCGGTTCCACCAGCGAGCGGCGAAGATTGTCGAGGATCTTCCACCGGGATATGGTCGAGATCGGATTGCGCACGTAGCGGCGAGTCTCGTCCGGCACCCGCGTAAACAGCCACTGCGCGATTTGCCAGTCCCCGCGCACCCAGCGATGCTTGCGCCGCGTGTACGCGCTGTAGTGCGACGGATAATCGTCGATCACTTCCACGTCCGTGGCCAGCCCCGCGCGCGCGTAGGCCCCTTCGATCAGATCGTGGCTGAGCAGGGAATCGCGCGGGAAGCGCCGCTCCAGCACCGTGTACAGCGCGTTCACCTCGTAGATCCCTTTGCCCGTAAAGCTGCCCTCGCCGTACAGATCCTGATATACGTCGGAGATCGCGCGCGTGTAGATATCGAATCCCGTCTGCCCTGAGTAGATGGAAGCCATG
>DAHUYD010000143.1 GCA_027315385.1 Acidobacterium sp. | reverse complement strand
CACCACCAGATACCGCGAGGAGCCAAACACCGCAAAAGCTGACAACGGCAGCAGCAGCGTATATAGACCGGTGATCACCGGCATGCCGGCGATCCGCGTATACCCCAGAACCTGCGGGATATTCATCGCGGCAAGCGTGATCCCCGCGCGGGCGTCGCGCAGAGCTGTGCCTCGCCGAAACGGCCGAATACCCTCAAACAGGCTCACGAATCCCTGTCCCCCGCCCTCCGGTCAGTCGCTCCAATCATACGGCCTCATCCAGTCGGGGACTTTCCTCCTGCGCGCCGGTCAGAATCACCTCCAGCGCCCGGGGCCCGTGAACCCCCCGGACCCGTGTCATCTCGATATCCGATGTCGCCGATGGCCCGGAAATGAACGTCGTCGGCAGTGTCGCCGTCGGGTCCAGCTTTTCCAGGGCCTCCGGCACAGTCTGCACCAATTGCGAGGCCTGGACGATGCACAGGTGGTAGTCGGGGATCAGCGAGAGACGGCGGGGCCCCTGCGCAGGGCCCGTCTGGAGCACGATGGTCCCCGTTTCCGCGATGGCGACGGTGCACCCGGTGAGCACAGCGTCCACGCGATCCAGTTCTTCCGGCCGCAGCAAGTCGCCTTCCAGCATATTGAATTCACCCGGTAACCACGCGGCGGGGAATCCGGCGGGAAAGACAATACTCCTGGCCTGGCGCGCCGCCAGACGCACCGCCGCTGCACCCGCAACTGTCGAAGCCGGCACGGTAGCAACTTCAACCCCGTAGTCCCGAAGCCGCTCAATGAACAACTCCTCGCGCAGACGCGCAGGGAGATTCGCACACGTCCGATAGCCGCGCGGCAGAGCGCTAAGGCCGGCGGCCAAAGTATCCGGTTCCGACGATCCGGGTCTTCCCAGGCCGGTACGAATCCGCGTAAGGATCGGCTCTCTGGCGGGGGTCATGATTCCTCCTTGCCGCGGCGTGCCCACCATGCCCGGAAGCTCTCCTGTGGAATGGGCCGCAGATCGCGGCTCTGCGTCCATCCACTCAGCAGAAACGGAAGGCTCTCGATCGTTCCGCTGGTGCCGGCGAAGGGCCGCTGGATCGCGCGACCCAGCTTTTGCGCGGTTTCCATTCGTTCTCCCGAGGCAAAGATGCGAGCCGCTGCCTGCATGCCGAGATTCCACGGCCCGAGCATTCCGCCGATCGTATGTTGTTCGCGTGCGACGATCTCGCTCCTGAGATGGATCAGAACCTCGGGGATGTCGATCTTCACCGGGCAAACTTCATAGCAGGCTCCGCAAAGCGAGGAGGCATAGGGAAGCGACGCGCCTTGTTCCAGATTGTGCAACTGCGGCGTGAGGATCGCGCCGATCGGACCCCCATACACCGACCCATACGCATGACCGCCGGTCTGGCGATACACGGGACACACGTTCTGGCAAGCGCCGCAGCGGATGCATTTGAGCGTCTGCCGCGATTCGCTGTCCGCGAGAATCCGGCTGCGGCCGTTGTCAAGCAGGATTACATGGAATTCCTGCGGCCCGTCCGCCCCGGTTGTGCCGGTCCAGATCGAATTGTACGGATTCATTCGCTCCCCGGTTGCCGAGCGCGGCAGAGTTTGCAGGAATACCTCTAGATCGCGGAAACTCGGTATTACCTTTTCAATGCCCGCGATGGTGATAAGGAGCGGAGGCAGCGTGAGGCACATGCGGCCGTTGCCTTCTGACTCCACGATTGCCACGCCGCCCGTTTCCGCAATCAGAAAATTGGCTCCGCTGATGGCTGCGCGAGCAGTGAGGAAACGGCGGCGCAGCCAGGCGCGCGCCGCGGCAGTCAGATCCTCGGCTGTATCGCCCAGTTGATCCAGCCCCATTTCTCTCAGAAACAACTCGCGTATCTGCTGCCGGTTTTTGTGCAGAGCGGGCACCACGATGTGCGACGGAACATCGTGCCCCAGCTGCACGATCAGTTCGGCGAGGTCCGTTTCGATGGCCGAAATGCCCCTGGCCTCGAGCGCCGCATTCAGGCCGATCTCTTCGGTGGTCATCGATTTGATCTTGATGACCTCGCGGACCTCGCGGCTGCTGAGGATCGCGAGAGCGATGCGATTGGCTTCGGCTGCGTCCCTCGCCCAGTGCACCTGCCCGCCGGCGGCGGAGCAGGCCTCCTCGAACTGGAGCAGGTAACTGTCCAGGTTTTCGAGCACGTGTTGGCGGATGGCGCTGCCTGCGTCGCGGAGTTCCTGCCAGTCTTCGCGCTCTTCCACAACGCGGTCGCGCTTGTGGCGAATCACGTCCGTGGCATGCGCAACGTTGCGTCGCAGTTGCGCGTTGCGGAGAAGCTCCCGTGCCGCGGCGGGAAAGCTCGCCGTCATTGTCCCGCTCCCTCCGAAGTGCAGGCCAGAATTTCCGCCAGATGCGCTGTGCGCACCGGCAGACGCCGCCGATGCAGACCCCCGAAAAGATGCAGGAGGCAGGAATTGTCGACGGCCGTGCAGACTTCAGCGCCGCTCTTCAGCACAGACTCGATCTTGTCCTCCAGCATGGCGGACGATACGTCCGCGTTTTTAATCGCGAAGGTGCCGCCGAAGCCGCAACACCGATCGACATCGTCCAGCGGCAGAAGCTCCAGTCCCCGAACATTTCGCAGCAGCCGGAGCGGGATATCGCCCAGGCCGAGACTGCGCAGCGAATGGCAGCTGGCGTGGTAAGTCACCTTATGAGCGAAGGCCGCGCCGGCATCCTCCACGCGAAGATAGCGGACCAGCAGTTCCGAGAACTCGAAGACGCGCGGAAGAAGGGATTCGACTTCCTCCGCAAACTTCGCATCGCCGCTCTCCTCGGCGGCTTTCGGGTAGTGGTCGCGAATCATCGCGACGCACGACGAGGAAGGGATGCAGATCACTTCAGCCTCGCGATACACCTCCAGAAAGTGCCGGATGATCGGCACAGCCTCGCGCGTGTAGCCGGTGTTCCAGTGCATCTGGCCGCAGCAGGTCTGCGCGGGATTGAAGTCCACGGTATGGCCGAGCCGCTCGAGCACCCGAACCACCGCCTTCCCTGTGTCCGGAAAGAGCGTGTCGTTGTAGCACGCGATAAACAGCGAGATGCGCACGCCGGATCCTTTGCGAGCGGAGGAAATCCCTACCGTCCAGGAATATCACGCAATTGGATTCCATGAGGCCGCGCTGGCCGTGCGTCCGCGCTTCACCCGAGCGCGCGGTCCAGATGCACGTATCCTCCGTCCACGAAAACGTGCTGCCCGGTCATGTGGCTGGCCTTATCGGAGAGCAGGAAAACCGCCATACTCGCGATTTCGGCGGGTTCCGTCATGCGCTGCCCCAGCGGAATTTTCCGCGTGATGGAGTGGAGCTTGTCTTCCGGATCGGGAAATGTGTCGATCCAGCGCCGGTACAGAGGCGTCATAACCTCGGATGGAACAATGGCATTCACGCGGATGCCGAACGGCAGCAGTTCGACCGCCCATTCGCGCGTCAGCGCTAGCTGACCTCCCTTGGAGGCCGCATAACCCGATGTTCTCCCCTGTCCCGTCATGGCAACCTTGGAAGCGATATTGACGATGGACCCGTGCGCCTCTTTCAGCGACGGCAGCGCGTAATGAGCCATCGAGTAGTAGTGCCACAGGTTGCGCTGAACCGAGGCAAGAAACTCGTCAGGCGATCCGGCTTCCAGGCCGACCTTGTCGTTCGTGCCCGCATTGTTAACCAGTGCGTCGATATGCCCGCACCGGCGCAGAACTTCTTCAACGGCCTGGCGGCAGCTCTCCGGTGTATTCAGTTCCCTCGGCACCAGCTCGAAACGGGCTCCCTCCTCGCGCAATCCGCGCGCGAAAGCCTGCACGGTCTCGGAGTCGCGATTGACAATGCAGGGAATCGCGCCTTCCTGGAGACACGCCCGCGAGATCGCCGCACCGATTCCTTCCGCTCCTCCGGTGATCAGAACAACTCTGTCCTTTAAGCCAAGATCCAACGTTCAACCTCGCAGATGAACGAAGCCGCCGTCCAGAGGCATATCGGCTCCGGTAATAAATGACGCTGCATCCGAACAAAGGTACAGAGCCAGAGCGGCAACTTCGTCGGGGGTCCCCATGCGGCCGATGGGTTGCGCCTCCGAGAGCCTCGCGAACATTTCCTTTTCCTGGCCCGGGTAGCGATCGCGGAGAAACGCGTCCACAAATGGAGTGTGTATGCGTGCCGGCGAAATCGCATTGCAGCGGATGCCGTCGGACAGATAATCCTTCGCCACGGAAAGCGTCATCGAAAGCACCGCGCCCTTCGTCATCGAATAAGCAAAGCGGTCGCTCAGCCCTGCCGTCGCGGCAATGGAACAAAGGTTGAGAATCGCGCCGCCGCCGCCGCGTTTCATGTGGCCAATGGCTGCCTGCATGCACAGGTACACGCCTTTGACGTTCACCCGGAAGAGACGGTCGAAGTCCTCTTCCGTCGTATTGTCGAGCCGGCCGATATGGGAAACACCGGCGCTGTTCACCAGGATGTCCACACCACGCAATGCCGCGATTTCGTCGAAAACCCGGCGGGTTGTCGCGGCGTTGGTCACGTCGCAGCAAAACGGAAGAGCGGCAACACCGCCATCTTCAGCGATCTGGCGGACCGTTTCTTCCGCGCCGTCGAGGCGGATATCGACAACGCAAACGCACGCGCCATGCCGTGCAAAAAGCCTGGCAATAGCCCGCCCGATGCCGCTGCCTCCGCCCGTAACCACCGCGGTCCGGCCTTCCAGCCGAAACACATCCGTCACAGAGAGACTCCTCTCTTCCACGGAATGAAATCGTACTGCCCGAGCTGTTCGGCGCGAGTGAGAACCGTCCCGCTGGCAATGTCGATCGCCCGCGACAGAATCTGCTCGCCCATTTGCTCAATGCTGCTCTCGCCGGCGACAACGGCGCCCGTATCGATATCGATGATGTCCGGCATGCGCTGCGCCAGTGGGGTGTTCGTCGCGATCTTCACGACAGGCGCGATGGGATTGCCCGTCGGCGTCCCGAGCCCCGTGGTGAACAGGACAATGTTCGCGCCCGCGGCCACCTGGCCGGTGACGCATTCCACATCGTTCCCAGGGGTGCAGAGAAGATTCAGGCCCGGCCTCACCGCATATTCGGGATAGTCCAGTACGTCCATAACCGGCGACGTGCCGCTCTTGCGCGCTGCGCCGGCGGATTTCATCCCATCGGTAATCAGGCCGTCCCGGATGTTCCCCGGGGAAGGGTTCATCTCGATTCCCGAGCGCACTGCCCGTGCGCGAGCGGCGTAGTCGCGCATCAGCGCCACAAATTTGTCGGCGGCATCCTGGCTGGCGCACCGGTCCACCAGGCTCTGTTCCACTCCGCAAAGCTCGGGAAATTCCGCGAGGACGGTTTTGCCGCCAAGCGTCACCAGAAGATCGGACGTATAGCCGATCGCGGGATTGGCGGAAATACCGGAAAAACCATCGGACCCGCCGCACTTCAGGCCGATCGTAAGGCTGCTCAGCGGAGCGGGTGCGCGGCGGCATCGATCCGCTTCCACGAGGCCCGCGAAAGTCTCGCGGATCGCGCGATCCATCAGCGCGGATTCTGTGCCGACCGTTTGCTGATCGAGCAGGACCAGCGGCTTGCTGAATTGCGGATTGCGCTTCCGCAGCTCATCCATCAGAATGGCGGATTGCGCGTTCTGACAGCCGAGGCTCAGCACCGTGGCCCCTGCAACATTAGGATGATGCAAATAGCCGGCGATAACGGCGCATAGATTCGCGGAATCTTCGCGCGTGCCGCCGCATCCGCCTTCATGCATGAGGAAGCGAATGCCGTCGACGTGCTCGAACAACCTGGGCGGCGCGTCTTCCGCGCCCGGTAACGCGCCGTCAAACCCCGGCGACTCAGTGCGACCCTCGCGATGCCAGCGTGCGAGGTGCGCCACCTGCCGGCGATATTTCGATGGCTGCGCGTATCCGAGTTCTTCCTCGAACGCCTGCCTTAGAGTGGCAACGTTGCGGTTCTCGCAAAAAACGAGCGGGACCACCAACCAGTAATTGCGCGTGCCCGTCTGCCCGTCCGCGCGATGATATCCGAGGAACCGCTTGCCGGCCCACCCGCTCACGTCAGGCGCCATCCAGGCCTGCGGATGCCGCGCCGCCGCGAACGTGCCGGTGTCATGTTGCAGGTTGGCGACCGTAAGCGCGGCGCCCGCCGGAATTCGCTCGCGGGCCCGCCCCACGAGAACCCCGTACATGAAGACCGGATCGCCGGGCTGCCGGTCTTCCATGACGAATTTATGCTTGCATGGAACCGCCGTCGCCAGCGTCCAGCTGTTTCCGCCAAGCGTCACCGTCTCTCCCTGACGCAGGTCGTCGAGTGCAATCAGCACATTGTCGCGCGGGTCGAGTTGCAGAACTCTCGGCATAGAAAATTCCTGAGCGTCACGAATGGGCTTCGACGGTGCGGTTGCGCAGCGTCCCGAGTCCCTCGATCGCGATCTCGATCTGCTCGCCCGGCAGGAGCCAGCGCTGCGGTTTCCGCCCCAGCCCCACGCCCGCGGGCGTTCCGGTACTGATCATATCGCCCGGCTCCAGCGGAACAATCGACGAGATGTAGGCGATGAGCTCGGGAAGCTTGAAGATCAGTTCCCGCGTGTTGGAGCGCTGCAGCACTTCACCGCCGATCGACAGGCGGATATCGAGCGCGTGCGGATCGCGAATCTCATCCGTCGTCACAACGGCGGGCCCGATGGGGCAAAACGTGTCGAAGCTCTTCCCGAGCGTCCACTGCGACGTGGCCAGCTGGATGTCGCGCGCGCTCACATCGTTCAGGATCGTGTATCCGGCAATATGCTTCTCCCAGTCCTCAGGGGCAATATTCCTTCCCCCGGGTCCGATCACGGCTGCCAGTTCGGCTTCGTAGTCCGGCTGTGCCGATTGCCGTGGCAGAACAATATCGGCATCCGGGCCAGTGACCGCGCTCGGCAGCTTGAGAAATACGGTGGGAACCTTCGGGAGCTCCATCCCCGATTCGATAGCATGATCCCGGTAATTCAGCCCGATGCAGAGGATTTTCCCCGGTTTCAGAACTGGCGGCAGCAGTTGAACCTCAGCCAGCGGGATACGCTCGGCCTCCGGGCGCCCGAGATGCCTCCGTGCTGCAACGCGCCCCTGCTCGCCGGCGGCGAAGAAGGCCAGATCGGAAGCGTATCCTGCGGAGCCAAGCGGAAAAACCAGTCCATCCTGCTCCACGCCGAATCCGGTGCGGTCTTTTGTGCGGAAATTAACAAGGCGCATAAACCCATTCTCTCGCGGTCTGGGCTGAACGGCTGCTCACACTGCTCACTCGCGTGGCGCACACGCTGTGAAGAAATATGCCACCGTCGTAATATCAAACGATACATGGTTCCCCGCACCAGTGCTCATCATCGCCTGCGGTGCTCCGGCCTTCCCCCGGCTGCGGCGGAAGCCGCGTGGCCGGGAGCGGAACCATGAGGGCCCTGGTTCTTGCCCAGCCGCGAGGCGCTCGCGATTCTGGCTGCCCTGGAGCGCCGCGCCTGACCGTTTTACGAAGATCATGATCGATCCCCATGAGCGCTCCGGATAAAGGAAAAGATTCAATGCAGCCCATGAATGCCACGTCTCCCCCGGTTCCCAGGAGCGGCCTCGACTCACCCCTGCTCACCCGCGCGACCCTCGTCCCGTTCGTTCTCGTCACAACCCTTTTCTTCCTGTGGGCCATCCCGAACAATCTGAACGACGTCCTCATCCGTCAGTTCATGAAGTCATTCGTCATGAACCGCCTTCAGGCGGGGCTGGTGCAGTTTGCGTTCTATATCGGGTATTTTTCCCTGGCGATGCCTGCCGCCCTGATCATGCGGCGCTTCGGCTATAAATCCGGGTTCCTCATCGGGCTGGGACTCTACAGCCTCGGCTGTTTCCTTTTCTGGCCCGCCGCCATTGCCAACCGCTACGCCTTCTTCCTGGGAGCATTGTTTGTCATCGCAAGCGGGCTCTCCTTTCTCGAAACCGCGTCGAACCCATTCATCGCGCAACTCGGCGATCCCCGCAGCGCCGCGCGCCGGCTGAATCTCGCCCAGGCCTTCAACCCGGTCGGGTCCATCACTGGCGTGCTCATTGGAACCATCTTCATCTTTTCCGGTGTCAATCTCACGGCCGGTCAGGTGAATGCGCTGCGCGCGCGGCACGCCTATTCCGCCTATCTCCACGCTGAAACCATGCGCGTCGTCGGCCCCTACCTCGTCCTCGCCGCGGCCACTCTGGCCATGCTGGTGCTCATTGCGCTCACCCATTTCCCTGAGTCGCTCACGCGAACCGAGGCACTCGAAGAGCACACCGGTAGTTTCTCCGCACTCCTGCGGCATCCCGGATTTGTGCTCGCCGTCCTCGCCCAGTTCGCCTATGTTGGGGCGCAGGTGGGCACCTGGAGTTACTTCATCCCGTATGTGGTCACCTATACGCACGACCACGACAAGGCAGCCGGGTTCCTGCTGACGATCTCTCTCGTCGCTTTCCTCATCGGCCGCTTTTTCTCCGCCTGGCTGATGCGATTCATCCATCCCAGCCGCCTCATGGGAATCTATTGCGCGGCCAACACACTGCTGGTGCTGGCCGGAGTCGCCTTCCCCGGATGGCTCGGTGTGTGGGCACTCCTGCTCACGAGCTTCTTCATGTCCCTGATGTTTCCCACGATTTTCGCGCAGGGCATCCGCGGACTCGGCCCCAACACAAAGCTGGGCGGGTCGCTGATGGTCATGGCCATCGTCGGCGGAGCTGTATTGACCCCTCTGATGGGCCTCGTTGCGGAGCGCGCCGGCAGTCAGGCGCTCGCCTATCTCATCCCTCTCGCGGCTTATTTGCTCGTCGGCTTCTTCGCCTTCTCCGATTTGAGGCGCAGCCGCCCGGCTGTTGGCGGAGTCCTGGCCCAGTGACGAGTTTCGAAGCCGCCTGCTCGATTGCACAGACGCGATAGCCTCCTCAGGCAGCCTTCTGTGCGCGGCCGCACGACCAGGCATCGTCAGTCGGACCCGGCGGGCCATTCCTCCGGTGTCCGGGGAAAAACCCTCAGCAATGGATTACTCTACCCGCATGCCACGCGCCCGCAGGCTTCTCCTCCTCTCCATCCTCTCCGCATCAGTCCTGGTGTCCGCGCAAAGCGTTCCGCCGCCCGGCCAGCTTGATCCCACCCGTGACATTGCGCATCCCGTCCTCTTCTCCTCGTTCCACAAGCCGCTGCCCGAGCAGTACATCTGGACCCGCGACCCGGCCCGGCAGGATCGCCGGCAGCGGCAGGCGCCCCGCTGCTTCCGCGGGCATTTCCATCTCGACGCCGTTCCGGCCCAGGCCACCCTCTACGTTGCCGGCCCGCGCATGGTGGATGTATGGCTGAACGGCCAGCCCAGCGGGCATTTTGCCGCCAACGAATTTTCGCGTCTCAAGGAGCACGTCTTCTACACGCCCATCGCCGACGGCCTTCTCCACGCGGGCGACAATGTCATCGCGATTCAGGCTCAGGACGGCTACCAGCTCGTCGCTAAGATCCTTCCCTCCGGTCCCATGCGGCTCGTTCCCGCAATGCTCATCAGCGACTCCGGCTGGAAGGCGACCACGCAGGCGGCGGATGGGTGGCACTCTGCCGATTTCGACGACAGCTCCTGGCCTGCCGTGGATGCGCGCGGATCCATTGAAGGCAACATCGATTTCTTCCAATGGAATAACGACGCTGGCATGTACGACTGGCCCGGCTACGAGGGCGCGTCTCCCTTTCTCGCTCACGTGTATCTGCCCGCGGCAAAGGTTCAGGATACCTACGCGGGCAGCGGCTCCTTCCGGAATCTCGCCGCGCTCACCTCCGCCTCCTCCATACAGGACCCCGCAAAGGAATTCTCTGTCCGCCTGGTTCCCGACCCCTCCGGCCAGCTCACGCCGGGTATAACGCTTGATTTCGGCCGCGAAGTCGCTGGCCGCGTGCAAATCGTTTCCGCCAGCGATGCTCCCGCCCTCGTCTCCATCGCCTACGGGGAGTCGTGGGACGAACTCGCTGACGAGCCCTATCTGGGAGTGAACAATCTCTATCTGCCGCCTCATGGCGCCGGAGTCGGCCCAAAATCAGCCTTCCGCTATGCCCGCATCCGGTTCCTCTCCGGCCCGCCCACCCTCCGGTTCCAAAGTATTCGCCTCGAAGATATTTATTATCCTGTCCGTTATCTCGGCTCATTTGAATCCTCCGATCCACTCCTCAATCGCATTTGGGAAACCGGCGTTTACACATCCCACCTCTGCATGCAGGACGATATCTGGGACGCCCCCAAGCGAGACCGCGGGCGCTGGATGGGCGATACGGACGTCAGCGGCCGCGTGATCGACGACGTTTTTGCTGACCGCTTCCTGGTCCACGACACCCTCACTCGTCTCATCGGACCGCTTCCCGTCACCCAGCCTGTCAACGGCATCCCCGGGTATTCCTCCTTTTGGTTTACGGAACTCGCCCACCATGTCAGCCACACTGGCAGCCTTCGCTACGCCGCAAAGATGCACAGCCGCATCCTCGGCCTGCTGCATTTCATGGACGAAGATTTCAATGCGCGGAATCAGTTCATCAACCACACCCAAAAGTGGCTCTACGTCGACTGGGCCATCGGCCTCAACGGCGACACCCCCCAGTCCCGCGAAACAACTGTCCTCGAATACATCCGCGCTTTCCGCGCCGGAGCCTGGCTCCTCCGCCAGTTGGGCGACACCGCCAATGCGGACCATTACGCTCAGCGCGCCGATCAGCTTGCGGCGCTCGCTCGCGCCTCGGACTGGTCGGACGGCGCCTATGGCCCGCGCTGGCAAACCAACGCGATGGCAGTGATCTCCGGCGTGGCCCAGCCCGATCAGTACACCTCCATCTGGCAGAATGTCCTCTCCCAGGTCGGCCAGACGACCTTCCGCCCCAATGTCATCACGCCATACTACGGTTCGTATGTCCTCGACGCCATGGCCGGGATGCATCGCCGCGCTCAGGCGCTCGCATGGATCCGCGAGTACTGGGGCGGCATGATCGCGGAAGGCGCTACCAGCTTCTGGGAAGCCTACGATCCCGCCTGGCCGAAAGTCGATCCTCACGTCGATTTGCAGGCCGACGACACTGCCGGTTACCGTATCTCCCTCGCCCACGGCTGGTCCAGCGGTCCGGCTTTCTGGCTGATGGAGCAGGTTCTCGGCATCCGCCCCACTGCACCTGGATTTTCCGAAACCACCATCCGCCCCGACCTCATCGATCTCGACTGGGCTCGCGGCGCTGAACCGGCGCCGCACGGCCTTCTTCGCGTCGATCTGCGCCGCGGTGACACCCCGGGCAGCCTGCAGGCCGTCATCGATCTGCCTCCGGACGTCCGCGCCACCGTTCTCTATCCTGTTGCTGCCGGAGCCGTCTCGGTGCTCGTGAACGGGAAAATCCAGCACGGCGTTCCCTCGGAAAACGGAACCCGGATAGCCATTGTCCTCGATCGGGCCGGACGCTACACGATCCACCCGCGGTAGCCACCGCGCAAACGGACAGCACTGCCGCTGATAGCTCTGCCGCTATTGGAATTGCGAGAGCCGCTCTTCCAGGCCCAGCTTCACGGTCGGCCATTCTTCGCGAATGATCGAGAAGTAAACCGTATCGCGGATATACCCGGTCCACGTCAGCCGATCGCGGCGCAGCACGCCTTCGCGAACCGCTCCGAGCTTCGTCACCGCGGCCTGGCTCCTCTGATTGCGAGTATCCACTCGAAACTGAACCCGCTCGGCGCCGCAATGGAATGCGTGGCGCAGCATCAGGTATTTGGCTTCGGGATTGGTCGGGCCGCTTCGAACGTCAGGGTGCAGGAACGTCGATCCAATCTCCACCCCTCCCTGGCTTGCGAGCGAGGTGTAAAACGTCGACATGCCTGCCATGCGCCCATCCGGGCGGCGGCGAATCGCATACGCCAAACGATCGTTCGCAGGCGCTCCGCAGGCTGTGCGCCAGTAATCGTCGAATCCTTTCCCTGACGCATTGACCGGCATGATGGCCCAGGTTTCCGGGTCGCAATCGACGGCTGCGCGGACCTCCTCCTTCAGGCTTTCGGCGAATGGTTCGAGTTGGACAAATCTGCCGGTCAGCGGCTGGAATTTCAGATCCATTCTTTTGCTCCAGGGTCAGCCCTTCAGAGGCACCACTTACCGGAAGGAAACGGCTCCATTGCAGGCGCGCGCCTCGGTCGTCATGGTGCGGCCCGATTGTCCGCGCTCCGTACCGCCCGTCACTGGGCCACCCGTGCGTTCGGCAATGACCAGATCTGGCTTTTGAGATTGTGTCCGCATGCCTCTGCTGTCACACCCTTCGATTCGCTCCCCGTCAGGCACAGATGATCGCCGCGGTTGATCAGATTGCCCGCCAGCGTGTAGCGCCAGAGTTGTGGAACCGCGGAGGTACACGTCTGCATCAGCATCTTCCCGCCTGCGTCCGTCAGGCATTGCTTCGACGATCTCAGCTCCCCGGCGGCTGAGACGCTCCAGCTTTCCGCCTTTGAACCGGAGCAGGCTTCGACGTGTCCCGTCGACGACAGGCAGAGCGTGTAACTCTCCGCGTCCCGATGGCGGCCGGATGCGATCCTGGTGATCGCCCCCAGTGGGGCAGGCGCCCCGCAGCCGGCTGCCGGACGAATCTTCCAGATCGCCGTGTCGTGAGACGCTATTTCCGCCTCCAATATTGAAGTTTTGTCTTCTCTCGCGCCGCTCCACAGATTTCGTGCGGCAAACCCGCAGTTGGCCCGGGCATATCCAAGATCGCCGGCATCCAGTTCGATGTGCAGCGGCTTCTTGCCGCGGTTGAGCACGGCCACCGCATCGTTACCCCCATCCAGCTGCTTCAGCAGCACATCGAAAAACGGTGTACGGCGAATCAGCGTCGCCATCCTGCCCAGCGGATCCTGGTCGACCGAGAGAACCGCGCGATTCCCCAGGATCGCAATGGCGGCGGGACTCACCCTCCGCAGATCCGAACTCAGGATCAGCGGCGCGGACATCATGGACCACAGTGCAAGCTGGCTGCGGGTCTCGGCCAGCGTCAACCCGCTGTCGCCGCCGATGATGAAATCCGCGTCGTTCCAGTTACCCGGCGACTGGAACCGCCCCAGCGGAAGGTTATAGGCGTAATTCCACATCACGCTGTGGAAGCGCGGCGCATCGGGCCTCTGTGCATCGAAGACGGCGATATCGGTCCCCTCGCGCCACAATTGCCCGTACTCCCGTACCCAGGTCAGCACGTCATACCAGTCCGGCGTGTCCTGAAAATATGCGGGTGCGGATTCGGAGAAAATGATGGGCCGCCCCACGCGCTGCAAAGCCTCGCTCTCTGCCCGATAGGCCGCGCGGTACGCCGCTTCCTGGCTCTCGCCTTTCCCGGCATGGACGTTGCATCCGTCCAGCTTCAGATAGTCCACGCCCCAAGAGGCAAACAACCTCGCGTCCTCGATGAAATGCGCCTTGCCGCCCTTGTCTGGCTCGCCGCTCCCCGCAAATCTGCCGCAGGTTGCAGAACCGGCGTCCTCGTAAATGCCGAACTTCAGCCCAAGCGCGTGTACTGCCTGAATCACGGGCTTCATCCCCCGGGGAAACCGCTCCGGATCCGGCTGCAGGTTTCCATCGCTGTCCCGCGTCCGGAGCATCCAGCAGTCGTCGATGGTGACAATCTTGTAGCCGCGAGACGCGAGCCCGGTACTCACCAGCTCTCGGGCATTCTCCAGAATCGTTTGCGCCGTGTAGCCGCACTGATAATGAGCCCAGTCGTTCCATCCCATCGGAGGCCACAACGTCAGGGCATTCGGCCGGCTGGAAGCGGTGGCAAAGCACGGCGGAACAGCCAACCCGCCAACGATTAGAAGCAGGATCCCGAACGCGCTCCCGCGCATGCGTTTGACGCCAGCGACGGGAAGGAAACAGGACTCGGCGCCGGATGCGCGCCGCTGCCTGGCCAAACCTGAAAACATCCATCCTGCAGGATTCATTCTTGTCTCCTTCGGAATCCTACGGCAATGATCTGCGCACGCGCTATGCAGCCTCGATTCAGATCGTCTGCTGCGCGAGGAGATCGGGACCACCATCCTGTCACGTTGACGCCAAACCGGGCGACGCTCTTATCCGTGGGTCGGGACGCGCGCGATCGCCATTTCCCTCTGTGCCAACATCAGTGAGACAAGTAAGCCCTCGGCGATTGCATCTTTTGGCGGACCAGGTCAGAATCGTCGACAAGTGCTCTCGCAGGCCGAGCGTTTTGGACAAGTTCGCCATCGACCTTCCCCACGCTTTCGACCGTGCGTCTTCGCTGCGGAGATCGATACTACAAAGTGCATTCTCCGGCGACGGGGTTCAGCAGGATCTGAATGACGAGCCCGCCTCCCTCCTGCTGGAGCGCATCCGCGCCGAGCGTGCATCGAAGCCGAAAGTATCCACCCGATCCAAACCCGAGGAGGCTGTTTATGCCTAATCCAAAACGGCCCGGGGGAAAATCCCCGAAGAAATCCGCCACGAAGAAGAAGACTCCAGGCAACGCGCGCCTCCAGCTTCAGGAAGCCATCAGTAAGGCGTTCCAAATCTTCGGCGATGAGTTTGTGACGAAAGAGGACGTGGACGCCCTGGCGGCTTCGCTGACCGGCCCCTCGGCGCGCGAGAGGCTGAGCGATGCCGAAGCAGATGCCAAAGACGAAGCACAGCAGATCGCCTTTGATGCGATGGACGCCCCCACCGAGGCGCAGGCGCGCCGCCTGGCCAAACGAGCCCTGAAACTCGATCCCGATTGTGTGGATGCGCTGGTGGTGATGACCGACCTGGACGCGCACACGGAGCGTGAGAAGCTGGAGGGTCTCCAGCGGGCCGTAACTGCCGGGGAGCGGTCGCTGGGCGACAAGTTTATTCGTGAGAACACCGGGCACTTCTGGATGTTGCTCGAAACGCGCCCGTATATGCGCGCCCTGGAGTGCCTGGCGGAAGCGTATCGCAACCACGGCATGCGTGCTGACGGGATCGGGAGCTACGAAAAGCTGCTGCGGCTCAATCCCAACGACAACCAGGGCGTCCGCGAGCCGCTGCTCGGGCTTTATCTCGAAACCGGCGACCTGAAAGCCGCCGCGCAATTGCTGAAGCAGTACGACGAGGATGGCTCCGCGGGCCTGGCGTGGGGGCGCGTGCTGGAGCGCTTCCTGACCGGAGACCGCGAGGGCGCCAGCGCAGCGCTGAAGGAAGCGCGCAGCGCCAACCCACACGTGGAACTCTACCTGACGGAACTGAAACCGCTGCCCAGCGAGCTTCCGGAGATGTTCTCGCTGGGCAGCGAAGGCGAGGCCATCATGTGCCTGAATTATTTCGGCGCGGCATGGGCAGAGCACGGAGAAGCCGTGCGATGGCTCTTTGCTGAGTTGGAGAAGGATCGAATGCGCCCTGTGCGCAGCCAGGCAAAACTGAAAAAGACACCGGCGGGGAAAACCATCCATTGACCTCGGCGGCATCGTCCAGAAGCAATCGAATACCTGCAACATCCTGCGGAGAAGGCTGGGAAACCCCGGCTACGATGAATCAGTCAAGGATTCCGCCCATGAATACCCCGGCAGAGAAATCAAATTCGATATTCTCACGGAAGCTGGTGAATCGAATTCTATTTCCCGATACAGAAGCTGGTGAAGATCCGGTTCAACACATCTTCGGTTGTCGTTTCCCCCGTCAGGCTGTCCAGCTGCCGCAAAGCCGCATACAGATGCAGCAGCAGCATTTCATGCGGAGTTCTGTCCGCAACAGCCCCCCGTGCCCCATCCAGCGCTTCCAGCGCTCCGCTGACTGCCTCAAATTGCCGCAGGCTGGTCAGAATGCCCGATTCGCGCTCGCCCGACGGATTGCGGATCATCTCTGCGAGCGCGTCTCGCAGGGCTTCCACTCCCTCGCCACTCAGCGCGCTCGTGCGCACCACGCCGATCGCCGGACCGGGCTCCGCCCGCGCCCGCATCTCGAGCCCGGTTCCCGCTGCCGCGTCATCCATCGGAAGATCGCACTTATTCGCCGCCACCAGTGCATGCCGTCCGGCCAGTAACGCGATCAGCTCTCGCTCGTCCTCGCGCAGCGGAACCGAGGCATCCGTCACCACCAGCACCAGGTCCGCATCCGCGAGTACCTCGCGCGACTTTCTCACCCCAATCGCCTCGGCTTCTTCGCTTGTCTCCCGCAGCCCCGCCGTGTCTGCCAGCTCCACCGGAATGCCGCCCAGCGACATCCGCTCCGTCACCAGATCCCGCGTGGTCCCTGGCTGCGCCGTTACGATGGCCCGTTCGCGTTCCAGCAGCCGATTGAACAGCGACGATTTGCCTACATTCGGACGCCCCACAATGGCCAGGCGCAATCCGGCATGCACGATCCTGCCCCGCTCCCAGGACTGCGCCAGTTGGCCCAGTTCTAACGTAATTGTGTCGATGAAGGTGACAATCTCCGCGTCCGGTGTCACGTCGACGTCGTCCTCGGCAAAGTCGATGCCCGCCTCCAGAAGCGCGATCAGCTGCACCAGCTTTTCCTTCCCGGGATGCACCCGCCGCGACAGCGCCCCGCCCATCTGCTCGGCGGCCACCCGCGCCTGATACAGCGTCTGCGCCTCGATCAGGTCACGGACTGCCTCAGCCTCGGTCAGATCCATCCGGCCCGCCAAAAAAGCGCGCTCCGTGAATTCCCCAGGCCGCGCCAGCCGCGCTCCCGCTCGCAATGCCTGCCGCACCAGCATCTCCAGCACCACCGGCGAGCCATGCGCCGCTATCTCCACCAGGTCTTCGCCCGTGTAGGACTTTGGCCGCGCAAACCATGTCACCACCGCCTCGTCGAGTTTGTTGCCCGTCTCGGGATCCGGCACATCCGCCAGCCGCGCACGCGCGTGCTCCATCGGCCCACGCATCCGTATAAGCTTCTCGGAGATTTCCCGCGCGTGGGGTCCCGAAAGACGCACGATGCCGATGCCCCCGCGCCCTGGTGGCGTGGAAATGGCCACGATCGTTTCCTGCGCGATCAGTTCCCGTTCGGTTGTCTGTGGATGAGGCTGCACACCGCGGCTCCTGTCGGCTACGCGACGCCAACCGTCTGTCAGCGCCGGCGTCCGCTGTAGCGGCTGCCGGTTCTTTCGCCCTCTTCGTGCCTGGCATGGCCCTTCGGGTACACCACCACGTAGCGATTCATCCCCTCGCCCGATGAAGCCGTCTCCAGGTCGTCGTACCCGCGAAACGCCAAATGCACCATTCTGCGCTCCCGCGAACTCATGGGCGCGAAGCTCCACGGCTGTCCCGTGCGGCGCACGCGCTCCGCCGCCGTCTCCGCGGCCATCCTGATCTCCCGCGCCCGCAGTGCCTTGAAATCTTCCGCGTCAAAGGAGATCTTGTCGTGCTCTTCGTTTTCCAGCCGCAATATCTTGGCCGCCACGTGCTCGAGGGCGCGCAGAAGCTCGCCTCCCCGCTGCGTCAGCAGCCCGGCATCTGGCCCGGCCAGCTCTGCATATATCTCCCGCGCTTCCAGCCCCGCCGGGTCGGCTGCTCCCGCCCCTGCCGTAATCCGGTATTTCAGGCGCAGTCCGCCCAGCGACGTGAGCATCTTCAGAAATTCTGCGACCTTTTGTGCTGCGGCGGAGTAGTCGTCGATCGGCATCGGGATTTCTTCGGTCCTCGCGTTCCGACGTAATTTAATCACAACTGCGCGTCATCGGAATGCCTGCCCGCGCACTCAGAGAACTTATCGCCGCGCGTTAATCGTCTTCCCGGCTTTTTTGGCGGCCCTTTTCGCCGCTATTGCCCGCATTTCCTGACCCATACTGGTCCGGTTGATCGCGAGTTGCTGCCCCACTCCGATCAGGTTGCTGCCCGCCCAGTACAGACACACTCCTGAGCCCAGGTTCCACATGATGAACCCGAAAAACACCGGCATCATAAATGCCATCATGCGCTGCTGCCGCGGGTCCACCGCCCCTGATGGCATGTACAACTGCGACAGGAACATCGAGACAATCACAAATATCGGCAAAATGCGCGTGGGGTCCGGCACCGACAGGTCGTGCAGCCAGAGCCAGTGCGCGTGCCGCAACTCGATCGCCTTCTCCAGCATCTCGTAAAACCCGATCAGCAGCGGATACTGCAGCAGCATCGGCAGGCATCCGCCTACCATGCTTACGCCATTCGCCCGCTGCAGATCGAAGATCTCCTTGTTCATCTCCTGCCGCCGCGGGTCCGTCGTCTTGTACTTGGCGTACTTTGCCTTGATGGCATCCATCTGTGGCTGCAGACGCTGCATCTTCAGCGACGTCTTCATCATCATGAAGCGCGTCGGCAGCATTGCGATGTTCAGGATGAACGTCAGGATCAGGATTGCCCAGCCCCAGTTGTTGACGCCGTGGTCTACGAAAAACCGCAGAACCAGCAGCATCGGCTTGGCGATCCATGTCCACCATCCGTAATTCACCACGTCGGCCAGATTGCCGCCGTTTGCCGTGCGAATAGTGGCCAGCAGCTTCGTTACTTTCGGCCCCACAAAAATCGCCGTCTGTAGAGGTCCGCCGTTTGCACCCACGGCAGCTCCCAGCACCGGCACCTTGACGGTCTCGCCGGCTACCGGGTGTTTCGGGTTCTTCGGGATTCCCAGCTCGTTGTTCAGCGTAACTAAGCTCGTGTCCCCGGGACTCTGCGGAATAAAGATCGCAGCGAAGTACAGGTCAGCCGGACCGGCGTAGTCTACCGGACCCTGCAGTGTCGCTCCCCCGACAGTCTTCTTCGGCGCCACCTCGTCGGTCTTGCCGTTCACTGAGTCGTCGAAGGTGCTGTTCAGGTACTCCGGCGCCGTGCTCTGGTCGCCAAAGCCCGAAGGCCACGCCAGCAATGCGGTTACCGGCGCGCCATTCTGCGTGACCGAAACTTCGGCGCGAATGGTGTAGCCCGATTCGAATGTGTAAGCCTTCCTGACCGCCAGCCCGCCTGCGGAATACGTGAAGCTCAGCGTCCCCGGAGCCTCCATTGTTCCCGTCGCCGATGGCACATACAGCGCCGAATTCAGTCTCTCCCGCAGGCCTGCGTCATAGGCATACAGCGAAAGCGGTTGCCCGAATTCTTCCGCCGCCGCATGATTCACCAGATCCAGCGGCTTGCCGTCCTCACCCGTATATTTCTTCAGTACCCACGACGTCACGGCGCCGCCGCGATTGCTGAAGGTAATCCGGTACAGCTCGTTCTCGACCACCGTCTGTTCCGGCCCGCTTCCCTCAATCGTCTTTTCCGCCGTCGCCCCCGCCTTCGCAGGCGCGTGGCCCGGCCCTGGCGGAGTTGCTGCCGGCGCCGCACTCCCCATGGGCGCCGCCGCCGGCGCGGTGCTTCCTGTTGCCTGCGTCTTTTGCTGCGGATGTTCAGCAGGCGCTTGCGGCTTCTTCGGCGCAAACAGCTCGAATGCCACCATCATCACTACAAAGGCGATGAAGAAGCCAAACAGCGACCGGGAATCCATCCCGCCGCCGCCCTGCTGATTCGGATTTTGTATCTCGCCCAAACTTCCTGCCTTGTTTCCAATCCGCCGATCTTCTCGGAGGTCTAATGCGCCTGTCCTGCCGGAACCCCTGCCCCTGTTTCGTGCCTGCCCGGCACCGGATCGAAACCACCCTCGTGCAGCGGATGGCACCGCAGCAGCCTGCCCATCGCCATCGCTCCGCCCCGCAGCAGCCCGTACTCGCTCGCGGCGATCGCCGCGTACTCCGAGCACGTCGGTTGAAACCGGCAGGCGCCCGTGGCGCCCGACAAAGCATGCATTGCCGGAGACACCACTGCTTTATATACGCGCAGCAGCCCCGCCGCGATCCCTTCTCTCAGCGCGCGGCGATTCATCGCTTCGCCTCCACACCGGATTTCACACCCGCAAAGATCCCCGCCACTTCGCTCTCCAGGCGCCGGAACTCCATCTCCAGCACAACGCGGCGCGGGTGCAGCACCACGTCCACTTTCCCCGGCAGGTCCCCCAGGTGCAGCCGCATCGCTTCTCGCATGCGCCTCCGAATCCGATTGCGCTCCACCGCCTTGCCCAGCACCCGTCCGGTCGTCAGCCCGATCCGCGCCTGCTCGCCGGCCGCTTCGCCTTCTCCACGCACCCTGTAGAAATAGCTCATGGATGCGGAGGTATACCGGCGGCTGGCCCGGTACACGCGCTGGTAATCCGCGTGCTTTCGCAGACGGGCACCGCGCCAGTCGAAAGTGGCCTCCCGCATATTTCCATTCTGACTCGCTCGGGATCAGGCAGCCAGCGGCGGCCTTGTGGACAATTGAAACGAGCGGAACCGCTTAGTCGCGATATCCAGGGCTGACGGAAACCCGCACGCGCCCTTTCGCGCGGCGGCGCGAGAGCACTGCCGCTCCGCTCTTCGTCTTCATGCGGCTCCGGAAGCCGTGCGTCTTCGAGCGGCTCCGGCGGTTGGGTTGAAAAGTGCGCTTCGGCATGGAAACGAAACTCCTGACTGGTTGAACCTGGGATTCGCCGGTCGGCGCACCGCCATCGCGGTTTCGGGAAAGCGCAGCTCCTGCACAACAGCCGCGCAACCGCTTCACAACACGCCTTCTCGCAGCAAAAATTAAGTATATCCCATCGCCTTTGCATCGGCAAAAGACCCGCCGCTCCCGCGCGTTTCACCAGCCTCGGTGCAATTATTTCAGGTTACTTTTTTTCTTCAGCGTTCGCCGCTCATTCCGGCCTGCGCTGTGCTACTATCGGCAACGTTCACTTAAGATTTTTTCGACGCTCGCCTGCTGTCGGAAGAACCTGACTGAAACTCCGCTGTAAAACTTGGCGGAGTCATTCCAGGCCAAGACGAATCCGTCCTGAACTCGCCCTGTTTCCACAACGCAGGGTCTGCCTTGGGCATTTCGTATTTTCGGCCTCACGGTTTCTTCCGCGCTCGGGCGTTGCAAAGGGATTTGCTCATGTCTTTCGCCGTTACTCCGTCGGTCGCCCTCAATCCTTGGGTTCAGATCCTCGCGGCGCTGGAAAAAAAAGTCAATCGTCAGTCCTACGACACCTGGCTTAAACCCACTCGCTTCAGCTACACCCGCGATCGGATGATTTTCGTCCGCATTCCCACCCCCGAGTTCCGCAATGTCGGCGACCGCTACGGCGATCTCATTCAGGAAGCCATCGAAAACCTTCAGCTCGACTTCGACGACGTCTCCTTCATCACCCCCGACGAAGATCCCACCGTGCCCCGCGTGCGCGAGGATGGCGGCTTTGCTCCTTCCTCTTCCGCGCCCCTCTCGTCCCTTCACGCCAACAGCTCCGCATTGCGCCAGCATCCCCAGGCCGGTCCACAGCAGGCCCGTTTCGACTGGTCTATCGCCGCGCAGCTCAACCCCCGCTATACCTTCGACGCTTTCGTCTGCGGCCCCGGCAATCAGTTCGCCCGCGCCGCTGCTCAGGCTGTCGCCGAATCGCCCTCCAAAGCCTACAATCCGCTCTTCCTCTATGGCGGAGTGGGCATGGGCAAGACCCACCTCATGCATGCCATCGGCCATGAGGTGAAGCTCCGCAATCCCAGTGCCTCCATCTCCTACGTCTCCGCGGAAAAGTTCACCAACGAGATGATCAGCTCCGTCCGCTACGACAAGATGACCAGCTTCCGCGACAAGTTCCGCACCGTCGACGTGCTGCTCATCGACGACATCCAGTTCCTCTCCCAGAAGGAACGCACCCAGGAAGAGTTCTTCCACACCTTCAACGCGCTGCATGACAACATGAAGCAGATCGTCATCGCTTCCGACCGCCCGCCCCGCGAGCTGGCCGAGATCGAAGACCGCCTCCGCAGCCGCTTCGAGTGGGGACTCATCGCCGACATCCAGCCCCCCGATCTCGAAACCAAGGTCGCTATCCTCCAGAAAAAAGCCGAGAGCGAGCACGTCACGCTGCCCATGGACGTCGCTCTTTTCATCGCCTCCAACGTTCGCACCAATATCCGCGAGCTGGAGGGCGCTCTCGTGCGCCTCGTCGCCTGGTGCGGCCTCAACGGCGTCGAAATCGTCCTGCCCACTGCTCAGCAGTGTTTAAAGCAGTTCATCGACACCCAGGTGCGCAAGATCACCATTGAATCCATTCAGCGCGCCGTCGCCGAGCAGTTCGGCATGCGTGTCGCCGAGCTCAAGCAGAAGAACAACTCCCGCGCCGTCGTCGTCCCCCGCCAGATCGCCATGTACCTCGCCAAGCAGCTCACTGAAGCCTCGCTGCCGGAGATCGGCCGCCAGTTCGGCGGCAAGCACCACACCACCGTCATGCACTCCATCGGCAAAATCGACGAGCAGCGCCGCAACGACAAGAATCTCAACAGCACCCTCAACAAACTCCAGGAAACCCTCAACGGGTAATTGAAGCCGATGCTTGCGGCCTGGATGCTGTGCCTGCTGTTGGCGCTTCCAGTTGGGACCGTTGCCGGCCACAACATTCCTCCGCAGCTGCGCGTCACCTGGGTCGTCACTCGCCTTATCCCCACACGGACCATCTCCTGCTGGGGGCGCCGCGGGGCCGATTAGCTGCCTGGAAACGTCGCGTCACCTCCCTTGAAAACGGAGCGGCAGTTCCCGTTGCATGGGAGGACGTGCAGGCCCGCATCGCTCGCCGGCGCCAACGGTGACCCCGGACATTCTTTTCCATCCGGCTGCTGAAGAAGAACTCGTAGCAGCCATGGACTGGTATGGCGAACGCAGTCGACACGCGGCCGCGCTTTTCGTCGAAGAGATTTCGGTTGTCCTCGATCGAATCCGCCGATCTGGGGCGTAGTTTCCTTCTTTCACCCCAGGGACCAGAAGAGCCTTGGTGCGGCGCTTCCCCTGGTTCCTGGTATTCCGCGAAACGGAGCGCGGCATCCAGATCCTGGCAGTAGCGCACGCGAAGCGCAGGCCGGCTATTGGCGCCGCAGGATTGCCGGCCAGTAGTTCAGCTCTGCACCTCGTCCAGCCCCGCCGACTTGTAAATCTCCGAGATATACCCCATATCCCGCAGCCCCTCCGCGCCGTCCGTCTTCGGCTCGCGATTGTTCCACACGCAATCCGCAAAATAATCCGCCTCGGCCGTGAACTGCCACGGAGCGTTCTGCGGGTCCGGCATCTCGAACGCCTGCCCATCCAGGCTTCCTGTCAGCCGCACGCCCTGGTACGGAAACGCCGGATCCATCCTCAACCACCCCTTCGATCCCTGCACTTTGAAGAACCCCCCGGTTCCCGCGCCCCCGTAGGTTGTGTTGCAGCTCGCCAGAATCCCTGACGGAAACCTCATCGTCCAGCTGTCGTTCTCTTCCACCTGTGTAAACCGCCCGTCGTGGTCGATCACCGACGCAATCCCCTTAATCTCCGCCGGCTCCTCGCCCGTCAGGTACCGGCTGGCGTTCAGGCAGTAAATTCCCACATCCACCAGAGGCCCGCCGCCCGACATTTTCTTGTCCAGCCGCCATGAAGGCTTCCTGACGCCGTCGAACTCAAACGTCTTCCCGATTGCGAACCCGAACGCGCTCTCGATGATCTGCACCTGGCCCAGCGCCCCCGACCGGATCAGCTCAATCGCCTTCAGGTGCTGCGGCTGGTACTGGCACCGGTACGCGATCATCAGCTTCACTTTCTTCTTTTGGCAAACCTCGATCATCTTCCGGCAGTCTTCCAGGCTCGTCGCCATCGGCTTCTCGCACAGCACGTGCTTGCCCGCCCGCGCCGCCCGGATCGTATACTCCGCATGCATCGAGTTCGGCAGCGCAATATACACTGCGTCAATGTCTTTGTTGGCCGCGATCTCGTCGAAGTTTGCGTAGTCGTAAATCGAAGGCGACGGCACGTTGTACATCGCTGCCTGCCGCTCCGCCTTCTCCCGGTGTCCGCTCACCAGCGCTGTCAGCTTTCCCGTCTTCGAAAGCGGCACGCCCGGCATGAACTGGCCCATCGAGATGCGCCCCAGCCCCACGATGCACCAGCCCAGCTTCCGCCCGGACTTCGTCCCAGCCTGCGCTCCCATACCTTCGATCGCGCTCGGCGCGGCAGAGCGGGGAAGTGCGCTCGATAGCGCGGCCAGCGCCCCCAATCGCGAAAAATCGCGGCGACTCAGCTTCATGACGAAATCCCTCCGCGCCCATTGTAGGCCGCGCATCAGTGCCGCCCGCACGGCGTCCCTTTACCACGCCACAAACGGTGCCTTCCGCACCCACTCCGCGCTGCTTAGCTGTGCCAGCATGAACGCCGCCACATCCCCGCGCGCAATGCGCATCCCTCTGGGTGGCAGGCCATCCCCGTCCACTCGATAAACCCCTCGCCCCGGTTCGTCCAGCAGCAGCGGAGGCTGCACAATCGTCCACTCCGCGTCGCTCGTCCGGATCAGCTTCTGCATGGCGCGCTGTGCCGCAAAAGCATGTCGCAGAAGCGTCAGCCCCAGCATTCCCACTATCGCCTGCCCTGCAATCGAGACCTTGCTGGATGCCCCCGGCCATGCGCCCGCCGCCCCCAGCACAATCAGTCGCTTCACTCCATGCCTCTGCATTCCGGCCAGAATTCCCGTCATCGCTTCCGGCAGCAGCGTGCTGTCTCGCAGCGACCGCGCTCCCAGCGCCGAAAGCACCGCGTCCTGCCCCTGCACCGCGGCCGCAACAGCATCGCCGTCTCTCGCATCTCCCACCGCCGCTCGAATTGCGGGTATACCTCCAATCGACTGGGGATTCCGCACGAATGCTGTCACCTCGTGCCCCATTGTCGTCCCCTGCCGCACCAGTTCGCGTCCTGTGCCCCCAGACGCTCCAAAGACGATAATCTTCATTGCCTCCCCCCTTCCCGCCTTGGATGGACCGCCTCCCCCCTCTTCTTCAAATTCTTCTTTACTCCCCGCGAGCTGCTGTTCCTCATCGGCGGATACCCTTTTTTCCTCGCCCGAAGCCTGGCCTGTGCAGGCTTCGGATATCTCTTCCGTGGTGGAATACACCCGCTCCTCGAACCCGCGTCTCTTCTGCTCAGGACCCGCCTTTCCACGCAGAACCACTCGTTTCCACACCCCTCGGCGGCTCGCGTGTTGATTCGGTGGAGATCCGGCCCCCGCCGCCGCCCTCTGTCCCCCTCTTTCCTCCTTTTTCTTTCCAGGCTGCCCTGTTTTCTAAATCCAGCACCCCTCTCAGAACAGCCAGCACAGCGGTTTCTCCCCCGCTTTCCACTTTTCCCACGGAAACGACTACGGCTACGGAAAGAATAATAATTCTGAGACCGTAGTACCCGTCGCTCTCAGCCCCCTTCCTCCCCGGAGCTGCCGCGGAATCCCTCTTCGCACAATCAGGCCCTGTTTTCCAGAGCGCCTGTTTCGCTCGATTGTTACTACAATGAGGGGTCACCCGTTCTTTCCCTGCGGAGCCCGCTTCCGCATGGTATACATTGAGTCCAACTGCCTTCAGGGGAGCTACGATGCCGGCTGGAGTTGAACAGGAAAAAGCCGTTCAGGGAGCCACTATGGAGATCGCCGTCAGCCGCCAGGATCTGCTGCGCGAGCTCACCGCCACGCAAAGCGTCGTCGAGCGCAAGACCACCATCCCCATCCTCTCGAACTTCCTGCTTGAGGCTGACGGCGACAGTATCGTCATTACCGCGACCGATCTTGACCAGAGCATTCGCACTTCCTGCGCTGCAAAAGTCAAAAAGCCCGGCTCCTGCACTATTCCCGCCCGCAAGCTCTACGACTACATCCGCCTCCTCGGCGACGGCGACATCTCCATTAAATTACTGGAGAATCACTGGGTGCAGATTCGCGCTGGCCGCTCCAACACCCGCATGGTTGGCATGGCTCGCGCCAACTTTCCTCAGGTGCCCGAGTTTCCTGAGAGCTCTGTCACTCGCATCCCGGTCGCCTCTCTGCGCACCCTCATCGCGCGCACCGTCTTCGCCATCTCCAACGAAGAGTCGCGCTACACTCTCAATGGCGCGCTGCTCATCTTCAAGGCCGAGTCCCTCGCTATGGTCGCGACCGATGGCCATCGCCTCGCGCACATCGAAAAAACCGGCGAAAGTTATCCGGGCATCAATGGCGAAAAAAAGGTTCTCGTCCCCCGCAAGGCCCTCCAGGAGCTCCAGTCGCTCCTGGCCAATACTGAAGCGGAGACCCTCGACTTTGCCGATGACGACTCAACCCTCTTCTTCCGCGTCGGCCATCGCGTGCTCACCAGCCGTCGGCTCACCGGCCAGTTCCCCAACTATGAAGCGGTCATGCCGCGCGACAACAACAAGTTTGTCATCGTGCGCAGTCAGGATCTCTCCGGTTCCATTCAGCGCGTCGCGCAGTTCGCCGACGAACGCTCCGGCGCCATCAAAATGCGCATCGAGCAGAACGAGCTGAAGATCTCGTCTTCCTCGGCTGACGCTGGCGAATCCGAAGACACGATCGAAACCCCCTACAGCTCCGATCCCATTGTCGTCGGCTTCAACTCCGCCTACCTCATCGACTTCCTCAAGGCCATCGGCAACGAGGGCGAGGTCCGGCTCGAATTCAAAGACGCGCAGTCCGCCGGCCAGGTGCGCCCCGAAGACGCCTCCGACGACTACAAGTACCGCTACATCATCATGCCCATGCGGATCTGAGCCGTGGCAACGCGCCCCGGCGGCCTCCTCCCGCCGACGCGGCATCAATACAACTCACCTCAGCCCTGTGATAGCAGTCACCTACAAAATCTGCCCGATGGCCCACATTGTTCTCGGTGGCCATCCCTTCTTCCTGTCATCCCATCGTCCTTGAACGCCGGTCATCGCCTCCCGCTCGCTCGTCCATACCCGGCATAGAGGCACCGCTGCGCTCGCGCGCCTCCCTGCTGCTCATCATCGGCGTTATCTCGGCCGGTATCCTGTCCCATTCCGCGCAGGCCCAGTCGCCCGAGATCTCCATGCGCGAGTTTTCCTCCAGCCAGATCAAGAAAGGCGTGCGCGCCATCGGCTTTGGAGGCGACGGAGCCACCTGGGGAAACTACGGATTGCTATGGCACGATGCGGGCGGAGCGCTCGCCGACGCGGGCGGCACAGAGTTCTCCAATGGAAACAGCTTCCACTTTCAGGCTCTCGGCATGACCTCGCCGGCCACCTGGCGCCGCCTCACGTTTTACGCCATCGCTATGGCCCAGCAGGGAAGCGGCGTTCATTTGAGTGTGCGCTCTCAGGGCTTGGGCCATGGCCCTGCTCCAATCACCGGCAACGGCTCGGACCTCGGCATCTTTGCC
>DAHUYD010000135.1 GCA_027315385.1 Acidobacterium sp. | reverse complement strand
CCAACCTCCGCCGATTCGGTGATGGCAACTGGGATGGTCTACGGGGGGCAGACCGGAGACGAGAATGCGATTGGGGAATTTTTCCCGCCGTCGCAGCGGATTGTGAATGGGGAGCAGGATGTCTCCGGTGGTGACGTGTTGCTGCGCTGGGATCGTAAGCTGGCGAGAGGATCGGATTTTTACATCCAGGGATATCTCGATCGCACGAACCGCGCGACGTCGCAGTTCACGGAGTCGCGGACCACGGTCGATCTGGATTTCATCGACCATCTGGCCAACATGCCGCGCCAGGATGTGATCCTGGGTGCGGGACTGCGAGAGAGCCCCAGCGATCTGGAGCAGACGCAGGCGACCGTGAACTTCCTGCCCCATATGCAGAACGATTACCTCTATAGCCTCTTCGCCCAGGATGCGATCAGGCTGTGGCCGGACCGGCTTACGCTGACGCTGGGTTCCAAGTGGGAAGACAACAACTTCAGCGGATGGGGCGCGGAGCCAGACGCCCGGCTGTTGTGGAATCCGAAGCAACATATCGCGGTGTGGGGAGCCGTTTCGCGGGCGTTGAATATTCCAGGTCGCGTGGATCAGAACCTCACGCTGATCGGAAATTTCATTCCGTCGCCGCCGCTCTTCGTCGCGGTGCTTGGTAATCCAAAGTTCAAACCGGAGGTTCAGATTGGGTGGGAGGCCGGTTATCGTCAGTTGCTGACGCAGCGGGTCTACGTCGATGTGGATGCGTTTCACAACCAATGGGACAACCTGGAGAGCTACGGCGGGCCGGTGTCTCTGTTTACCTTTCCCACCACGCCCTATGCGTACACACAGCTCAACGTGGAGTTCGCAAATGGACTCCGAGGGGTGACGGACGGTGTGGAGATAGCGCCGGACTGGAAGGCGACCAGCTGGTGGGAACTGCGGGGAAGCTATGCACACGTGCATATGGCTCTGCACTCGAAGCCCGGCTACAGCCAGGCGATGTACGCAGCGACGGATGAGGGGGAGAGCCCCGACCGGATCGCAACGGTGCAATCGATCTTTGCGCTGGCGCACCATGTGGAGATCGTGCCGGATTACCGCTACATGAGCGCGCTGCCGGCGGTGAAGGTTCCGGCATACGAGACAGCGGACGCGCAGATTGCCTGGAGATTCTCGAAACACTACCGGGTTGCGATCAATGGAAGGAATCTGCTGCAGCCGTACCATTATGAGTTCTCCGGAGACAACTCCAATCGCGTCGGAATCCGGCGCACGCTTTACGCGAGCCTGGAGTGGTCTCGCTAGACGATGTCGAGGAGCAAACGGACAGACAGTGAGACCAGGGGAAACACGGAGGGACAGGAAAATCGGAAAGCGGCGCTGCTCATGGATTTCGGCGCTGCTGTTGGCAGTGGTCTCGCTCGTGTGCGCGGCCAGTCCCGTGGATCGCGCCGATGCGGAGCGGCCTTCGCCGGATCAGGTGGAGGCGGCTTATCTCTACAACTTCGGGAAATTTACTCGCTGGCCGGCGGCGACATCCGGCGGCCCGCTGGTGCTTTGCGTGGCCGGGCAGGATGCGATCGATCAGATTTTGACGCAGATGGTGGCGGGCGAGCGGATTCAGGGACGTCCGCTCGAGGTGAAGCGACTGGAAAGCACGCGTGACGCGGGAAGCTGCTCGATCCTGTTCCTGGGCGCCGGGGAGCGCGATTGGGCGGATACGTATCTGGTAGCGGTCTCCGGGAAGCCGGTGCTGACGGTGAGCGAAGCACCGGACTTTGTGGAGCGCGGCGGCGTGATCCAGTTCGTGCTGAGTGGCCATCATGTTCGCTTTTCGGTGAATCTGACCGCAGCCAGCCGTAACGGGCTGCAACTCAGCTCGGAACTGCTGAAAGTCGCGGTGAGCGTGACGGGGAAACCGGGGATCGGAGGGGTTCAATGAAGCAATCCTCCGGAAACTTCAGCCCTCTGGCGGCGCGCATGCTGGGATCCGCTTCGATTTCCGCGAAGCTCACGCGCATGACGCTGGTGGTGAGCGGGCTGGTCCTCCTGCTGGCGATGGTGGCGTTCTTCATCTATGACCTGGTTTCGTTTCGCCACAATCTGATCCGGAACCTGCAGACCAGCGCCCAGATTGTGGGCACAAACAGCGTGTCTGCGCTGCTGTTCGACGACCCGGAGAGCGCGGCGACGACGCTGGGGGCGCTCGGAAACTCGCCCGACGTGATGGCGGCGACGCTGGTAAACGACCGCGGGCAGGTCTTCGCCAGCTTTGAGAAGGCGGGTGTACGGGAACTGCCCCCCACCGTTGGGTTGGGACGAGGTGTGAACGACCGGACATGGACGACTGGGAACCGGGTGTTGCTCGCGCACCGGATTGTCTTTGAGGGCAAGCCTGCGGGCACCGTGTACATTTCCGCTCGGCTGACCGAAACCAGCCGAAGGGCACTGCAGTATCTGCTGATCGCGGCGGTGATCATGCTGTTCTGCATGGGAGCCGCGCTGCTGATCAGCGCTACCGCGCGCAGACTGATTGCGCGGCCCGTCATCGCGCTGGCAGAAACGGCGCGGAGGGTATCGCGAGAGCACGACTACTCCGTGCGCGCCGGGCCGCACGCGGATCAGGACGAGATCGCGGTGCTGATTGAAGCGTTCAACGAGATGCTGAGCCAGATTCAGGAGCAGGACCGCGCGCTGACGCGGGCGCGCGACCACCTGGAACTGCGGGTGCAGGAGCGGACGGCGGCGCTGCGCTCGGCCAATCGTGAGCTGGAGGCGTTCTCCTACACAGTGGCCCACGATTTGCGGGGGCCGCTCGATGCGATTCAGGGCATGGTGTATCTGCTGGAGCATATGGAGAGAGCGCAGGGCGCAGGCCAGGAGCGGGAGATTCTGGAGCAACTGCGCAATTCGACGCGCGGCATGGCGGCTCTGATCGACGATCTGCTGAACCTGTCGCGGGCCAGCACGGCGGCGCTGAAGAAGGAGACGGTGGACCTGAGCGGGATTGCGCGGCAGATTGCCGAGGATCTGCGGCGCGGAGAGCCGGAACGCCGCGTGGAATTCAAAATCGCGGAGTTGCCGCCGGTAGAAGCGGACAGCGGGCTGATGCGGATTGCGCTGGACAATCTGATCCGCAACGCGTGGAAGTACACCTCGCAGCACGAGAGAGCCCGCATTGAAGTCGGCATGATGGTGCTGCGCGGGGAAACCCTGTATTTCGTGCGCGACGATGGAGCCGGATTCGACCCGCGGAAGAACGACCAGCTATTCCAGCCCTTCCATCGGCTGCACAGCCGGAGTGAGTTCCCCGGGACGGGAATCGGCCTGGCGACTGTGCAGCGCATATTGGCGCGGCACGGGGGACGAATCTGGGCGGAGGGAGCGCCGGAACAGGGCGCGACGTTCTGGTTCACCGTCAAGAGCGCGTCTTCGGCAGTGGCGTAGAGCCGGGGCGGCACAGTCGCAATTCTGAGAACTCTCTAATCTTTCTGTCTCAATACGGGGCACACGTTCGCAAATGGGTAGGCGAGCGGTCATGCCTGATTCCGGAAATCATCTCGCGGTGCAAGCACCCGCAGGGGAAGCGGCCAACGCTTTGGTGCGAACCGAGCCGCCGGAGGGCGCCGGAGCGGGCAGGGAGTCCGAAGCGCGGGACGCGCGTCTGGACCGGATGCCCATGGAACTGCACGTGATGGTGAAGCTGGAGCGGATGCGGGTTCAGGATCTGCTGGCACTGGATCGGGGTACGGTGCTGACCACGGTCCATGAACATTCTCAGGATGTTCCGGTGCGCTGCGGGGGCACGCTGCTGATGTGGGGCGAGTTCGAGGTGGTGGAAAAGAAGCTGGCGGTGCGGGTGACGCGGCTGGCGTGAGCCGGGAGATGCGATGCAAGAAGTATTGAGCGCGGGGCGAATGAGTTGGCCGGAATGGATGGCTCGTCCGGCGGCATGGCTTCGTGGCCTTGGGGGAACACGGGCCGCGGCGGCAACGCTGCGTGTGGAGGCGCGGCTGAGCCTGGGTGCGAAGAAGTCGCTGGTCCTGGTGAACTGCCGGGGGCGTCAGGTGCTGCTGGCGCTCAGCGGCGACACGGTTTCTCCGCTGGTGGACTTTGGAGAGACGCCCCGGAAGACGCGGGCGAAGGGAGCGGCGCGGTGAGCGCGCTGGTGCTGCTACTGGCGCGGCCGCCGGCGGGGCTGAACCTCGGTGGCAGCAATCAGTTTCCCTGGACGATTGTCTTTACGCTGACGCTGCTGACGCTGGTGCCGGCGATTGTGCTTTCGATGACGCCTATGGTGCGGCTGGTGGTGGTCTTTCACTTCCTGCGCCAGGCGCTGGGCACACAGACGGCCCCTTCGAACCAGGTGCTGATGGGACTGGGCCTCATGATGACGTGGTTTCTGATGCAGCCGGTGCTGATGCAGGTGGATCGGCAGGCGGTGGAGCCGTACCGGCAGGGACAGATTTCCGGATGGGACGCGATCGAACGCGGGGCGGGACCGCCGAAGACTTACATGCTGCGTTATGCGCGTGAGAAGGATCTGGCGCTGTTCGTCTCGGCATCCATGACGGCCCGGCCGGCGAGGCCCGAGGATCTGCCGATGCGGGTGGTGATTCCGGCTTACATGCTGAGCGAGCTAAAGGCCGGCTTCGAAATAGGGGCGGTGCTGTTTCTGCCCTTTCTGCTGGTGGACATGGTGGTGGCTTCGATTACCACGTCGATCGGAATGTATCAGCTGCCGCCGGTCGTAATTTCGACGCCGCTGAAGATTCTGCTCTTCGTGATGGTGGACGGCTGGAACCTGCTGGCCGGCTCGCTGCTGAAGAGCTTTTGAGTCCAGCGGGCGGCGGAGTTCGGGAGCAGACTTGCGACGGGGCAATGGGGAGGCGCGATGGGGCCGGACCAGGCGGCGGAACTGATGCGGGCACTGCTGAAGGAAGCGTTCATTCTGGGCGCGCCGGTGCTCCTGGTCGCCTGCGCGACGAGCTTCCTGATCAGCCTGGCGCAAACGCTGACCTCGCTCCAGGATCAGACGCTGTCAACCGTGCCGCGGCTGCTGGTGGTGGCGGGGTTGCTGCTCGCCAGCCTGCCCTGGTACCTGGATCGGCTGATGCGTTATACCGTGGGGCTGTTCTCGGACTTCCACCGCTTTGTGGGGCCGTCATGACGCCGGCTTTCGCGGGCGCCCTGTCCGGCATGACGCTGGTGTTGGTGCGGGTCAGCGCGCTGATGGTCTTTGCTCCCGTTTTCTCGTCGGGCGCGATTTCCCTGCGGGTGAAGGCGGTCTTCGCGCTGGCGGTGTCGGTTCTGGTGGGGCCGGTGGTGGCCGGATTTCCCCACGCGCGCCCCGAACTGGGGGTTCTGCCGCTGTTTGGAGAGCTGAGCGTGGGGCTGGTTTTCGGGCTGACTCTGTCGCTGCTCTTCGAGGCGCTGGAGATGGCGGGTCAGGTGTTGGGCTTCCAGCTGAGTTTTTCGCTGGTGAACGCGCTCGATCCGAGCGCGCCGCAGCAGACGTCGCTGATGGGGCAGATGTTCAGCCTGCTGGGCACCCTGACCGTAATTGCTGCCGGACTGAACCGCACGATGCTGGCCGCGCTGCTGCGCACGTTCGTGGCGGCTCCGGTGGGAACCGTCGCGCTGCGGGCGCAAACCGGACTGGCGCTGGTGCCGATGGGGGCGGGCATTTTTGCGGCGGCGCTGCAGCTGGCCGCGCCGGTGCTGGCGGCGACGCTGCTGGCCGAGCTGGCTGTGGCGCTGGCCGGGAAACTGGCCCCGCAGCTGCCCGTGATGGCGATTGATGTCCCCGCCAAGACGCTGCTGGGTTACGTGGTTCTGATCGGATCTTTGGCCCTGTGGCCGCACTGGATCGAAGCCCGCTTCGCGGTGCTGCTGGACGCGTCGGGGCGGCTGCTGGCGAGGGTTGGATAGCCGTGACTGGAGATCGCACAGAAAATGCCACGCCGCGGCAGCGGCAGGAAGCAGCCGAGCACGGGGACCGGGCGAGGAGCCGCGATTTGATGGCCGCCGCGGCGATGCTGGCTGGAGTTTTCGCGATGGGCGGGGTGGCCCGGCGCTGGATAGTTGAATGGACGCGCGCGTATCGCGGGTTTCTGGCGCTGGGATCGCCGGTGGTGTGGGCGCGCATGCCCGCGGAAAAGGTCGCGATCGCGCTGCGGCAGACGATGTTGACCGGATTGGGACCGGTGGCCCTGGTGATGGGCGCCTCGGCCACGGCGGCGGCCCTGATCGGACTGGCGCAGGGCGGCGGCTGGTCGCTGAATTTCGAAGCGCTGCAGATCAAACCGGAGCGGCTGAATCCGGCGGAGAACGTGAAGAACGTTGTCTCGCTGCGCGGCGCGGTGCGGCTGGGCAAGTCGCTGGCTCCGGTGGCCGCTCTGGGTTTTTGCGCGGAGCGGGCGATTGCCGCGCAGGCGAAGGTTCCGCCGATGAGCCTTGCTCGCTACCCGGACCTGCTGGGGATGATGGAAAACCTGCTGCTCGACGGGGCGTGGATCTCCCTGGGCTGGGCGGCGGTGGATTACGTGATGGAGTGGCGCAGTCGCGAGGGGCGCCTGCGCATGTCGAAGCAGGAATTGCGCGACGAGTTCAGGGAAATGGAAGGAAGCCCGCAGGTGAAGTCGCGTATTCGTTCCCTGCGGCGGCAGATGCGCCGCCGGCAGCTGAAGGCGGACATTGCGCGGGCCTCCGTGGTGGTGACGAATCCGACGCATTATGCCGTGGCGCTGAGTTTCGATTTCGAAACGATGGAGCCGCCAAGGGTTCTGGCGAAGGGCAGGGATTTTCTGGCGGCGCAGATTCGCGACGAGGCGCAGTGGGCGGGCGTGCCGATTGTCGAGAATCCGCCGCTGGCGCGGTCGCTGTATCGCCAGGTCGAGGCGGGCCAGGCCATTCCCTATGAGTTGTACGCGGCGGTGGCCGGGATTCTGGCGTGGCTCTACCGGCGCGAGGTGGAGGAGCGGGTGCGGAGGGAGCAGGCGGCGGCGGCCCGCACGCGGCAGGAAGCGAGGGCGTTGCTATGAGCGCGGAGTCGATGAAACGCGGTGTGGGAGGGCTGCGCGCGGTGGCGCTGCCCCTGGCCGCCATCAGCATTCTGTTTGTGATGATTGTGCCGGTGCCGGCCTTTGTTCTGGATTTGCTGCTGGCCTGCTCGATTGCGGCGTCGGTGCTGGTGTTTCTCTCGGCGGTGCAGCTGCGAAGGGCCGTCGACTTTTCCGTGTTCCCCACGCTGCTGCTGCTCCTGACGTTGTTTCGTCTCTCCCTGAACATTGCCTCGAGCCGGCGGATTCTGCTGCACGGGAACGAAGGAACCCAGGCGGCAGGTCAGGTGATCGAAGCTTTCGGGCAGTACGTTGTCGGTGGCAATTATGTCGTTGGATTTGTGCTGTTCCTTGCGCTGATCGCGATTCAGTTCCTCGTGGTGAGCCACGGCGCTGTACGCACCGCGGAGGTGACGGCCCGCTTTACTCTGGATGCGCTGCCAGGCAAGCAGATGGCCATCGACGCCGACATGAATGCCGGGCTGATCGACGAGGCGACCGCGAGGAAGCGGCGCCAGGCTATCGCGCAGGAGGCGGAGTTTTACGGCGCGATGGACGGTGCGGCGCGCTTCAATCAGCGGGATTCTCTGGCCACGATTCTGATTACCGCGATCAATATTGTGGCCGGGCTGCTGATCGGCACGCTGCAGCAGGGCGTCGGTTTGGCCGAGGCGGTGAGGACGTACACGATCCTGACCGTTGGCGATGGCCTGGTGACGATGATTCCGTCGCTGCTGGTGTCGGTGGCGGGAGGCATCGTGCTCACGCGCGCCTCCTCGGCGGGGGCGCTGACGTCGGAGCTGGGCGCACAACTCTTCGGTAAGGCGGCAACGCTCTATGTGGCAAGCGGCGTGCTGGGGGCGCTGTGCCTCATTCCGGGGCTGCCGAAGCTGGCGTTCCTGTTTCCCGCGGTGGCGCTGGCAATGACGGCGTCGAAGCTGTCCGGGCGCGAGGCGCCGGCCGGCGACGTGGAAGCGGCGAAGAAGGCAACGGCGAAGCCGGAGAGCTTCGCCGCGCCGAGGCTGGACGAGCTGAGCCTTGAGATTGGCTTTCAGCTGATCCCTCTGGTCGATGCGAAGCAGGGCGGCCCGATGCTGGATAAAGTGCGGACGCTGCGGCGTCACCTGGCCGCGGAGCTGGGATTTCTGATTCCCCCCGTTCATATCTCGGACAATCTGCGGCTGAGGGCGCGGGAGTACGTGGTCCTGCTGCGCGGGCTGGAGATCGGCCGCTGGCAAACGGAGGCGAATTGCCTGCTGGCGGTGAGCGCCGAGGCGGGCGCGCGTCCTTTGCCGGGGACCGAGACCAGGGAGCCGGCGTATGGCGCGCCGGCCCGATGGATTCAGCCGGCGATCGAGGACGAGGCGCTGGCGGCGGGCTACTCCGTAGTGGATGCGGCAACGGTCATCGGCACGCACCTCGCGGAGCTGATCCGCCGGCACGCCCACGAACTGCTGGGCCGCGCCGAAACGAAGCGGCTGCTCGATTCGCTCGCGGAAACCCATCCGAAGCTGGTGGAGGAGCTGGTGCCGAAGCTGCTGTCGCTGGGCGAGGTCCAGCGGGTTCTGCAGCAATTGCTGCGCGAGCAGGTGTCGATACGGGACCTCGGCACCGTACTCGAAGCGCTGGTGGAGGCGGCTGCGCAGTCGCGCGCTCTGCCACAACTGGTGGAAGCGGCGCGTCAGGCGCTGGGGCGGCGGCTCACGCAGCCGCTGCTCGCTCAGGACGGCACCCTCCGGGTCATCGCGCTCGATCCCGCCTTCGAGGAGGAACTTGCCAGCCTCACCGACCCCGGCGCGGCCGGCCGGCTGCTCACGGCGGGTGCGCAGCCCCCCGCGCTGCGCCGGCTGGCCGATTCTGTGAAGCGCCTAATTGGTTCCGCGCCCCATTCGGCCCAGCCCGTGCTGCTGTGTCCGAGTCCGGCGCGTTATCACGTGAAGCGCTGGCTGGAACCGGTGCTCCCGCGGCTGGCGGTGGTGGCTCCGGCGGAGATTCCGCCCGGTATCGCGGTGCGCGCCGCGGGCGTGGTGCGGCAGAGCTGATCTGAGTGGGCTCGCGCGGTGGAGTGGAAGGTCTGAAGGAGGCGGGAATGGAGTACGCAGGCCAGGCAGTGAATCCGGAGGGATGGAATGGGCCGGTTCGCCGGGCGCAGCCCGCGCCGGCGACGGGGGACGAGCAGGAGCGGATGATGCTCGAGCAGATGCCGGCGGTGCGATGGATCGCGCGGCGCATTCACGAACGGCTTCCCCAGCATGTCGATCTGGAAGACCTGGTGAGCGCCGGCACGCTGGGGCTGATCGACGCATTCCGAAAATTCGATCCGGCGAAGAAAGTGCAGTTCCGCAGCTACGCGCAATTCCGTATTCGCGGCGCGATTCTGGACAGCCTGCGCACTCTGGACTGGAGCCCGCGCGAACTGCGCCGCAAGGGCCGCGCCATCGAGGAGGCGGTGCGGCGGCTGACGGCGCAGTTCGGGCGTGCTCCGTCGGAGCCGGAGGTAGCCCGGGGAATGGGGTTGAGCCTCGAGGATTACCAGCAGCTGCTGGGCGAGCTGAAGGGCCTTGAGATCGGCACGCTGAATATGGAGCGCAGCGAGGATTCCGGCGAGGAGGAGCTGGCTTACCTGCCCAATCCGAAGGAAGAGGATCCTCTGTTCCGCTGCCTGAAAGGGGAGATGCGCGAGCGCCTGGCCGTGGCGATCGATCAGCTGCCCGAGCGCGAGCGGCTGGTGATCACGCTGTATTACTACGAGGAGATGACGATGAAGGAGATCGGCCTCGCTCTCGGAGTGGTGGAATCGCGGGTTTCGCAGATTCACTCCTCGGCGGTGGTGCACCTGCGCGCGCGGCTCCTTGACTTCGCGGCTCAGCGATGACCGGGTGCGGAGGCCGGTGAAGAGCTATGGAAAAAGAACTGGGTCAGGAGGAAATTGACGCGCTGTTCAAGGCGGCCCGCAGTCGCGCGGCGGCGAACGACTCGGGCGCGCGGGTGCTGCCGTGGAGCTTTTCGCGCTCCGGGCAGATATCGAACGAGCAGCTGCGCGCGATCTCCATGCTGAACGACATCTTTGCGCGCAACCTGACTCATCACCTCGGGGCGTGGTTCCGCAGCCGGGTGCAGGTCAGCCTGGTTTCGGCCGAGCAGATGCCCTTCAGCGAGTTTCTGGACCGCGTTCCGGAACTGGCGTGGGTGAGCTCGGTGCGGCTGGAGCCGCTGCATGCCGTCGCGGTGCTGGAGATGGATCTGACGACGGCACCACCCATGATCGATCTGCTGCTGGGCGGCGACGGCCGCGCGGGAGAAGCGCGCGAGCTGACCGACATCGAGGAATCGATTCTTGCCGGGATCGTGGAAGCGATCTGCCGCGAGCTCACGACGGCCTGGGTTCCCGTCGGTCTGACGTTTCTGTTCGAGAAGCGGCAGATGCAGACGCAGACCGCGCGGCTGATTTCAGTCTCGGAGAAGACGCTCTGCCTGAGTTTCGAGCTGCGCGTGAGCGAGGCCAGCGGCTTGCTGAACCTGGCGTTTCCCGCGGTGGTGTCAAATGCAATTCTGCGGCGGCTGGGCGGGGAGCGCGCGCGGCAAAGCCGGCACACCGGAGAAACCCGCGACCGCATGCGGGAACTCGCCGGCCGATGCCGCACCGAAGCTGCTCTGGATTTGCCCCCGGTGCGTGTTCCGGTGGCTGAACTGGGCGGCCTGCGCAGAGGGAGCCTCGTGCGCCTGAATCTTCCCGCAACCGCGACCGCTCGGCTGCATGCCGGCGGCGTCTCCTTGTTTGAGGCGGCGCCGGTGGGTCGCGGCGACAGGCGGGCGGCTCATCTGATTGCGCCGGGCGAGGCCAGGTCATGAAAAGAGTGGAGTGGGAGGAGGGGCGGGAGTGCAGCCTTTGGGCGAACCGGCTGGAGGCGGAACTTGCCCGTGAACTGGGCCAGCCCGTCACGCTGACGGTGGGCGGCGAGCCTCCTGGAACGGCACCGGCACTGATCGCCGCGCTGGTACTGCCCGGCGCGCGCCTTACTCTGGCGGCGCATCCCGGGGAGATTGCCGGCATTCTTGTGGCTGGCCGCGTGATTGCCGCCGGTGAGGGGGACGCAACGACGGTCGGCGAGCTGTGGAACGGAATTCTGGCCAGCGTTGCGGCGCGTCTCCAGGGGCAACTCGAAGCGGCAGGGGGGAGCGGAGCAAGCGCACCCTACAGCCTGCGCCTCGGAGAGGTCACGGCGCGCCTCTTGCTTACGGTGGAGAGCACGCAGGAAGCCCGCGATCCCGCGCCAGCCGTGAAGGAAAGAGCGGAAACGGCCAGAGGTCCTTACGATCTGCTGCTCGAAGTGGAACTGGATGCGCAGGTGCGGTTTGGCTCGCGCGAAATGGAATTGAAGGAACTGCTGGAACTGGGCCCCGGCGACGTGGTGGAGCTGGATCGCAACGTCACCGATCCCGTGGATCTGATCGTGGGCGGCCGGATTGTGGCGCGCGGCGAGGTAGTGCTGGTGGACGGAAATTTCGGGCTCCGCGTGATCGAGGTTGCCGAGCCGGTACGGCGGCTGGAGAGCATTCGATGCATGGCGTAGAGCAAAAACGCATCGCGGAATATCCGGAGGATTCGGCGGACGAAGTTGCGCGATCGCTGTTTTCGCCCTGTGGGAATCCCCGCTGCACCACGGGCTGGATGCGGCTGTGGCGCAGCCGGCGCGCGCCGGGCTTTGAGGGCCGCTGGGCGTGTTCGTCGGAGTGCATGGGAGAGATGGTGGCCGCGGCGGTGCGGCGCGAGATGGATCGCGGCGGGCTGGGGGCGCATGCGCATCGGCTGCCGATGGGGCTGGTGCTGGTGGAGCAGGGAAGAATCACTCCGGAGCAGCTGAAGGAAGCGCTGGCCGACCAGCGCGAGGCCGGCGGGGACGGCGGGGCCGCGCTGCGGCTGGGCGACTGGCTGAAGAAGCGCGGAGTGCTGGACGAGGTGGCGCTGACCCGCGCGCTCAGCGCGCAGTGGAACTGTCCGGTTTTGCCCCTCGACGGCCTGAATCCGAAGGAGACGGCGTCGGC
>DAHUYD010000120.1 GCA_027315385.1 Acidobacterium sp. | reverse complement strand
GTCTGCAGCGGCTGCACCAGGCTCTCCATCGACTTGAGGCCGTACGCGCGATAGAACTGCCGGTAGAAGGCCCAGGGTCCGCCGAGCTGAACAGTTGTCCCGGAGCGCGGAAGCGGATGGTAGCCGGGCGGCGGAACGTAGGCGATCGGCTTGCTGGTGACGCCGGCGAAGACGCCGCCGTTGACCGGCGCGGGCACAAGCGATTTACCCAGAACGAGATACTCCGGCTGATTCACGAAGTAATCCAGCGTGCTCTGCCCGAAGTCGAGCTGGGTGGCGTAGGCCTTCCAGGCCTCGCGGTTCAGCTGAGCGTAGCTCACCTGCTTTGAAGGCGAGATATCGCCAGCCAGATAAGCGGGCCCATGCCCTTTCAGGAAGTCGGGGTGGCTGGCGTCGGAAAAGAAGTAGAGCTTCAGCGGCTGCCACGGCTGGAGGCCTTCGCCGTACATGCCGATGCCGCGATACCAGCGCGGCGCGGTGACCTGCTCGGGGAAGATCGTCGGGTTGCCGGCCATGCTGAAGGCTTCCACGGCGAGCACTGAAGATGCCTGATGGTCGCCATGGTTCTCGCCCGCGACGTAGGCGGGCATCCAGCTCAGGATGACCTCCGGGCGGGTAAGCCGCACCAGGCGGACTACCTCCTCGAGCAACTGCCCGTGGTCCATGGTTTCGAGCGAGTGCAGCACGTCCTGGGTCGGAGTGTCGCGGCCATCAAGAAACCAGACGTTGGTGATTCCGCGCGCGGCGAGGGAGCGCCGGCCTTCCATCTCGCGCTCGTCGGCCAGGGCTTTGCCCTGCGCCATGCTGACGGCGTCCGGACCCGAGCCTCCGCGATTGGTAAAAATCACGGCGACGCGCTTGTGGTCGTCGTAGACAGCCTTGGACAGGAAGGTGGAAACGCCGGTATCGTCGTCCGGATGCGCAACGATGAGCAGCAGGTCGGCCTTGTAGCGCGGATCGGGAGGCGGAACGGGCGCCTGCATCTGCGCGCGCAGCGGCAGAAGACTCATCAGAACGAGGGCGGCGAGCAGCGCCCAGCGGGAGGGAGAAATGTGCATTCCAGCTCCATTATGTCAGGCGAAAACAAGAAGGGTTTCGGCTCCCACGAGGAGCCGAAACCCATAGCAGGAGGTTACAACGTTAGTAAGTGATCTTCAGGCTCACCTGAATGTTGCGCGGATCGTTGCGCGCGCCGAAGACGTCGCCGACATCGCCGTAATCGATGGTGTTTCCGATGTTATAGGAGCCGCCGTAGATAGGGTGATTGAAGGCGTTCAGGAAATCGCCTCGAAGCTGAGCGGTCAAACGCTCGGTTCCGAAGGTCTTGGCGAGGCTGAAATCAAAGTTCTTGTTGGGAGCTTCACGCATGTTGCCCATGCGCTGCGGCTCGTTGCCATACCGGTTGTAGAAGGGCTGGCAGGGCGAGTAAGTGCCATAGGAGTTGGTGATCATCGAGCAGGAGACTCCTCCCGGGGTATTGTCGCCGCCGGAACCGGCAAATGCTCCTAGATTGATCCACTGCTGGCGGCTGCGATGCGCCTGGGGATTGCCAACGAGGTCAGGCAGGCCGCCCCCGGGGAAGCCATAGTTGCCCAGCGGATTGTAGCTCCACTGCACCGGGTTCCAGAGGGGCAAGCCGCTTTCCAGCTGGAAGTCGCCGGCCAGGTTCCAGCCACCCGCGAGCTGATTCACCCATTGATTGCTGGCGCTGCCCCAGCGACGGCCGTGGCCGTAAGGCATTTGATAGAGAAAGGCCTCCGCGAAGCTCTGCGGAATGTCATGGGTGCTGACGGCGTAATCGAGCTTGGGATTGGTCGCATCGCGCCACATGTTGTTGATGGTCCAGCCGAGCAGCGCTTCCGAGCCATCGTCCATGTTCTTGGACCACTGATACGTGGTGATCGAAGAGAGGCCGTTGTTGAAGGCGTGGTTGTACTTGACGGAAAGCGCATCGAACTGCGAATCGGCGCCGGGTGTCGAACGAGTCTGAATCAGGTAGGTGTATTCCGGGAAGGGCCGCAACAGCTCGTTGTAAGCGATTGTCGACTGGCTACCGAGATAGGTGTTGGGATTGTTGATGGCCGACTCGTACGGATTGGCAACCGGAGCGTTCAGCGCGTCGTAGCCCAGAGAGAGGTACTTATCGGGCATCTGATCGAGATCGAAGTTTGGATTGCCGAAGAGCAGGTGCCGGCCGCGAACGCCGGTATAGCCAATTTCGAAGACATCGTTATTGCCGAGCTGATCCTGGATATCGGCGCTCCACTGGTACATCCTCCCTACCGGATGGGGCGCTTTCACCCAGATCTGACTCTGGCCGTCGCCCACCAGAGTCATCGCGCCCAGAGAGTTGCCGGTGGGCTGCTGGAAGCCCTGGGGGAAGGGATCGCTGACCAGGTTCAGCGGGGAATATCCGCTGTTCGTGGTTGCCAGCCAGTTCGTCTGCGCGGTGTAGCCGGGCGACTGGCCGCCATCGTCGAAGCTGAGCATGGCGGAGGTGGGACCGTAGAAGATGCCCGCTCCGACGCGTGCGACGATTTTGTTGGTGGCGCGGTAAGCGAAGCCGATGCGAGGACCGAAGTTGTAGTTGTCCGGCTCCCATTCGTAACGGCCTCTGCCGCCGACACCAGCATATTCAAAGGCTCCCTTGAGCGTAGAGCCAAACGCTGTGCTGAGCGGGTTGGTGGCGCGAGGATCGAAGTAGGCGACGCGGTTATGGCGCTCGGTGGCTGGACGCTGATTTTCATAGCGAAGGCCGGCATCGAAGGTGAGGCGCGAGGTCAGGCGCCACTCATCCTGCAGATACATGCCGTAGGTGTGCTGGCTCATGGCAGGGTCCATGTAGATATCGCTCGAGCCGCTAACTCCGACGCCGAGCAGCATACTGGCGATCGCGTTGCCGCTGAGGTCGCTGTGGCTGGCGGGAACCCTGCAGGGCGCGCCGGGCACTGGATTTCCGCTGGAGTCCACCAGAGGATCGCAGGCTGTGGACGTCGAGTCGAAGTTGAAGGTACCGGGATGGTCCTGTCGGTTGTTGATCATGGCTACGTCGTAATTGAAGCCAAACTTGACGGTGTGCTGTCCCATTTGCCGGGTGATATCGACGATCCCGGTGGAGAGATAGCGGACGTACCGGTCATAACTGGAATAAGTGCTTCCCAGGGTGTAATATCCCGCTGCATTGACGAGCGGGAGCATATTGACCTGAAAGAGGCTGGGAGAGAGGCCGACCGTGCCGGCGTTCGCTACGCCATAGCCGATAGAGGTCTGGCCTTCCCACCAGCGGGAATATCCGGCATAGGCATTGATGACCCAGTGGGGGTCGGGAGTCCAGGTGTCGTTGAAGGCGACCTGGAAGCCGTGATCGTCGTTGTTGGCGCCTTCGTCGGCGCCATTGCACAGGAAGCACGCCGGCGTATTGTTTTCCCGAAGGCGGTCGGACATGCGGACGAACATCCGGTTCTTGTCGCTGGGGGCCCAGTCGATGCGCCAGTCGAACTTGTCGTTACTTGTCGTCCCCGGCCCCTGTTTGTAGTAGTTGTTGGAGTCCATCAGCGTCTGGCTGGAGTTAGCGTGGTCGGGGGCGGCATAGAGCGAAGCCATTTTCGCGCCAACCGGGTCCTTGGTGATAATGGTGTTGCCGGGTATGGGGTCACGCGTGTAGTAGGTTTGGCCGTTGTAGGTCACCTGGTGCGTGGAAAATGGGTTATAAATGACGTCCGGCTGCCCATTCTGGTTATAACTGTGGGTAAAGTCCCCAGAGGTTTCGGCCTGCGTCGGCATCGTAGTCAGGCCGCTGTTGTCTGTCTCCGGCTGCCGCAGGCCCTCGTAAGCGCCGAAGAAGAAGAGATGATGCTTCATCCAGATGGGGCCGCCCGTGTCGGCTCCGAACTGCTCGCGATGGAACTTGCCCTTGGGCGCGCCGTTCAGGTCGTTGGACCAGAGATTGGCGTTCAGGCCCGAGTTCAGCATGTAGTCGTAGGCCTCGCCGTGGTAGTGGGCGCCGCCACTCTTCGTGATGAGCGTGACGACGCCCTCGCCGCCGCGCTCGTACTGGGCGTCGTAGACGTTGTCGATAACCTGCTGCTCCTGAACGGAATCCTGAATGGGCGAGACCATCAGGCCGCCCCAGTCGATGGCTGTCGAGGGAGCGCCGTCGATGAGGATCTCCGATTCGCCGCTGCGGCCACCATTTATGCCGAAGGTGCTGCCATACTGATCGAACGAACTGGAGCGAGACGTCATGCCGCCCTGGGCAGGGGTGGTGCCGGCAAGGTCATAGACAAAATTGAGCGGTTGCAGCGTGCTCTGTGGCAACGCGGCGAGCAACTGGCTGTCCATGGTGACCGAGTTCGTCGCGTTCTCCGTATTGAGCAGGATCGTGGAGCCCGAAACGGTGACCTGCTGAGTCGCCACGCCGACGTGGAGGGAGATATCGACCGTTGCGGCGGTGCTGGCATTCAGGGTCATGCCGGATTTGAGGTACTTCTCGAAGCCCGTGGCCGACGCTGTGATCTCGTAGACACCGGGCAGCAGGTTGGAGAAGGTATAGAAACCTCTGGCGTCTGAAGTGGCGACGCGAAGGTCTTTGGTGTTGACGTTCTGCAACTGAAGCTGGGCGCCGGGAACGACGGCGCCGCTGGAGTCGGTTACCGTTCCGGAGATGGAACTGGAAAACGTCTGGGCGACGGCGGGGCGGATGAGGCAAACCGCCAGCAATACCCACAGCATCGCAGACAGGCCTCGACATACGAGGCGAGTCGACATTCTTGTTTTTATCTGGTGGATTCGCATAATCATGCCTCCCTGATAAAGCAACGCAGCGGAAGGAGGGACTGTTGGACCCTCGCTTCCATGTCACCCGTCATTAAAAGCTTTTAAAGAAGGCCCGCGAGAATTCGAATCCGGGAACGTGAAAGCTTTCAAATCAGTTCCCCGCAAGACTAGATTCGTCCGGCCGGAATTGTCAAGGACAATTTTCGCCCCACTCGTTTCGGCTTTCACCCAGGGCGAGAATTGCTGGAAAATACATTTGCTGCGCGGCAAACTGCCAGTGCCTGTGAAGCCTGCCCTTCCGCGAGCAGCCTTAGTGCGCGAGCCTGCGCGTATAAAAGGCGATGAACCGAGCCGGATGGTTTTTCACGGCAACGACGGCATTGGCCGGCTCTCCGGGTACGATCACCGTCCTGCCATCTTTTGTAATACGTACATGCAAAGCTTTTCGGGTACACCGCGAAGGATCCAGCAGCAACCCAACGGCCATAGGGTCATGGAGCGTGGGGGTGGGCTGACCCCAAAGCCGATCGACGGCTGCCAGCGCGTGCGCCAGCGGCGTGGTCGGGGTATAGATTCGGGCCTGATGAGCGGCGTCGAGCTGCAGGTGCCATGTGACGTCGAGCGGCGCCATCGTAATGGGCACTCCCGAGGTGAAAACTACGCGTGAGGCTTTGACGTCGGCGGCGATGTTGTACTCCGCCGTGGGTCCGGAATGGGGATAGTAGCCATGGGCAATCGATCCGCCCATGAGGACAATGCGGCGGATCTTATGCTTTTCATTCGGATACCGCGTGAGGAGTGCGGCAACGTTGGTGAGCGGACCGATCGCGACGATCACCACGCGGCCATGGCCATGATCGATCTCGGTCTTCATCAGATCGACGGCGGATTCCCTGAGAAGCTCCGGACTGGTGAAGCCGTCGGCCCAGCGGGTTTGCGCAATGGGCATGGGATGGCCGGGAACTCCGGCAGTCACGGGGACGCCGCGACGGCCGTCAACCCAGAGCAATTTTGCGGCGAGCCGGGCGCGCGCCGCCGTGTCGCCGGAGACGGTGGTGACAGCCAGCAGGTGGAGGTCCGGACTTCTGAGAATGAGCGCCAGGGCAAAGGCATCGTCGATGTCGGGGCCGATATCCGTGTCGAGAACGACAGGAACTGGCCGCAGCACAGCGGCGGCGCGCAGGCTGACCGCGATCAGGCACAAGGCCGCAAGCGGCAGCAGCTTAATTGGGCATCGCGGCTTCATGGCGGCTCCGTGGGGGCGGATTGGCTGTCCGAAGCGCTCTCTTCGCGCCGCTGTCGCGGGAACGCGGCGGTTCCTGGCTCCTAAGAAACTGCTCCACTTCGCAGCCCTGCGGCATTGAGGATTGCGCTCCGGGGCGGGTGGCGGAAAGAGCGCCCACCGCGGCAGCGAAGCGGACGGCCTGCGGGAGATCCATACCGCGCATGAGGGCGACGGCGAGTCCGGCATTGAAGGCGTCGCCAGCGGCGGTGGAGTCGACGGCTTTGATCCTGAAGGCGGGAAACGGCATCCGCAGCCCATCGGCGGCGGCCACATAGGCCCCCAAGCGGCCCATTTTCACGATAACGTTCGCCGCGCCTCCCTGCAGAAACTGCGCGTAACGAGCCACTGTGGCAGGGCTGAGATCAGCAGGCGAAATGCCGCACAGCGCGCAGGTTTCGGTCTCGTTGGGCGTGAGGTAGGTAACCCGGCGCAGCAGGGTGCGGGGAATCGAGCGCGCGGGAGCCGGATCGAGCATGAAGGGAATCTTATGACGCTGCGCCAGGGTGGAAAGATACTCGACCGACTCCAGGGGAATCTCCAGCTGGGTGAGAATAATGCCCGCGGAGCGCAGCAGAGGCAGACACTTCTCCAGATCGCGCGGCAGTAGCTCGTTGTTCGCGCCGGGCACAACCGTAATGCTGTTCTGACCTTTGGCATCCACCGAAATCATGGCGACGCCGGAAGCGGAGGATGCGGCCGCGGAAACCGCGCGCACATTAATGCCCTCGGCGCGCAACCCCTGCTGCAGGCGCTTGCCAAAGTCGTCGGCACCGACCTTCCCTATCATGCTGACGGGATATTGAAGCCTGGCGGCGGCCACCGCCTGGTTTGCGCCTTTGCCTCCATGGAAAGTGTGGAACGTATCGCCCTTGACGGTTTCTCCGGGCGCCGGAATGCGCTTGCCGATGGAAACCAGATCGAGATTGATACTGCCTGCGACAACGATGGGTCGGTTCATGGATGGCTCACCTGGAATGAGGTCTGAGGCCGGCCAATCGGTATGGGACGAAAGAACAGCGTGGGGCTGGATGGGCCGAGGCGGGGAACGGCTGCGAATGTGGTGCTTCCTTGAAACCTTTCATGACTGGCGAAATTGACTTTATTCCCCGCTTTCCCGCATGTCAAGAAATCTCTTTGCATCGTCGCACCTTCGGAGTCCATGCTCAGCAGGGCCTTTCGCGAATCAGCTCCCCGACCTTGCGAAAGGTCTCCACCTGATTGGGCGGGATGCGGCCGGTATTGTCCGGCGCCATGTTCATGAGCATGTTCGCGTTTCCCTTCATGCAGAGCCGGTAGGCTTCCGCAATGACCTCAGGATTTTGCGGCTTGTACCACGGGTGCCAGAACCATGTGTGCATGGTGGGCATGGGGGGATAGATGGGGCCGGTGGGAAACCAGGTTTCGAAAGGCATGTAATACGTCTTCCTGTCGTAGACGACGTGCGGATCGTGGCCCTCGAGCGGCGGCAGCGTATCCTCTCCGTTGACGACGTCGGAAGGCCAGCTCGCGGCTTCGCAGAAGCGCCCTTCATTGACGCGGCTCTGCCTGAACCCCTGGTTATCGACAATCACGCAGCTGGGGCTGAGGCGCTTCACCAGGCGGTAGAGATCCCACCGTTGCTGCGGGCTCAGCTTCCATGTGATGTCGAATAGCTGGTAGAAGACATTGGGATACATTGTGTGCAGCTGGGTGATATGGCGGCGGATGAGCTGGAAGTATGTGCCGGAGATGGGCGCGTTCCAGTCGAATTTCCCCTCGTTATGCGGATCGAGGATGCAGTAATAGAAGCCGGGGCGAACGCCGAACTCGTGACAGGCCGCGACGAATGCCGCGACTACATCAGTCTTGTTTCCGCTCTGCGCAACCGTGTAGTCATAGCCCTTCGAGGGCCACAGGCAGAACCCCGACATGTACTTCGCGGTGAGCACCGCGTATTTGGCGCCGAGGCCGTGCGCCACCTGAATCCATTGCCGAACATCGAGATGAGTGGGATCGTAAACGGTTGCGGGCTTGTCGCCGACATCGTAATCGTCGCCGGTAAAGGTGGGAGTGCTGAAATGGAAGGAGCAGCCAAAGCGGAGCCGCTGATAGGCAGCGAGCAGCGGCGTCTGCCGGGTGGCAGGCCCAGTCGCAGCGCTGTTCTCCGCGGCAAAGAGCGGACGGGCAAGGGAGTTGACCACAGCGCCCGCAGCCGGAAGTGCGATCGATTTAAGCAAGTCGCGACGATTCATCAATGTCCTTTCGCCAGCCTGCTTGCGCAGAGGCCGGTGTCGCAAGGCCGAAACGCACCTTGAAAGGTTTCATGGCTGCGAAGGCTCCAGCGTAAGAGGCCACACCGGGCGGTGTCAAGGCAGATGAGTCCTGGAAGGATTCAAACTTGCGTTACGATCATACCGGACTACCCGAGGTGCATCATGGCACGACACGGACTTCACGCTTGCTTCACGTTTGCCTTTGCGCTGCTTCTGGAGGCCGCTGCCGGAGTACAGGGGCAGACGCCGGCTCCCATGGTTAACCCGAAGATCGATCAGCAGCCCGGCCCCTTTTCCTACTACTCGCACTCCGTTGACGAGATCGGGGCGATGGACGCGCCGATGGCGACCGAGATTACACCGTCAGGTTCGCTTTACACCGGATATGGCGAACTGGTGTTCCTCGCCGGACCCGACATGACGCCGATACATCCACGTATTCGCACGCTGGAGAAGGGCTATTTGCCCATCGTGCACTTCTCGCACCAGCAGTACGGGATCGACTACGAGTTCGCCTGCTTTACCGCAGAGCTGGGCGATGGAACGCTGGTGAATATTGCGCACGTGGTGGAGAAGAATACCAACGCGCTGCCGACCCGCGCGGTGCTGACGGCAGGCACGCGCTATGAGAACGACACCGCCAACGGCAGCGGCGTGGGCGAGCACGAGTTCCGGCGGCCGGTGGACGACGGCAAGCCAGGCGATTACCGGCAGCCCGGGGTGAGGTTCAATCCAGCCTGGGTCTACAGCTTTTCGCGGGACGCGTTTCTGCGCAGCGGCAAGGTTTTCTATCTGTTTCCCGACGCTCCGGACCGGGAGATGCTGACAGAGAAGCAGTTCTACAATATCCAGATCAATAACACTCCGCGCGAGCTCGATATCTTCCCCACGAGCCTTGTGGGACTGGTGAGTTACAACAGCATTCTGGCGCCGGGCGCGGAGCGGACAATCACCTTTCTGATGCCACTGGTTCCTGTGGAAGAGGGGGCGGAAACCGCACGAATCCTTAAGGCAAGCTACAGCGGCGAGTTGAACGCGACGATCGCCAGGTGGGAAAGGATTGTGGGCAAGGGAATGCAGATTGAGACGCCGGAGCCGAAGGTGAATGACACTTTCAAAGCGAGCCTGGTGTACGACCTGCTGGCTCGCGACCACATCGGCGGCAACTACATCCAGACGGTGAACAAGTTCCAGTATCATGCCTTCTGGCTCCGCGACGCGTCGGACATTGCAAATATGTACGACCTGACCGGATATCCGAACTATGCGAGCCAGGACCTTGAATTCTTCGCGAGGTTCCAGCAGCCGGATGGGTTGTTCCTCTCGCAGCCCGGCCAGTACGACGCAGAGGGGGAAGTGCTGTGGGTCTATGGCCAGCATTATTCGATGACGCACGACCTGGCATTTGCGCAGCAGGTTTTTCCCGCGGTGGAGCGCGCGGTGGACTGGCTGGAAAAGGCGCGCGCCGCCGACCCGCTGCATCTGATTCCATCGTCCTTCGTACATGACAACGAGTACGCGAACGGGCACATTACCGGCTATAACCTGCTGGCGCTTGGAGGACTGAAGAATGCGGCGATCCTCGCCGACGCGGCCGGGGAGCAGGCCCTGGCTACGCAGTACCGGGCCGATTACCGGGAGTATCGGGCGGATTTCGCGAAGGCGCTCGCGCGCTGTGTGGAACTCGACGGCGGCTACATTCCGCCATCGCTGGATGGAGACTGCGGCGGCCAGGACTGGGGGAATCTGCTGGGCACTTATCCCGAGCATATCTTCGCGCCCAACGACCCGCTGATTACGGCGACGCTGAAACAGGTGCAGAGCAAGTATCGGGAGGGTCTGACGACCTACGGCACACTGCGTTACCTGCACGATTACCTGATCATGAAGAATACGCTGACGGAGATCGTGCGCAACGAGCAGCAGCAGCCGCTGAAAGATCTGTATGCGATGCTGGTCCACACCAGTTCCACACAGGAGGGTTTCGAGTTCGCGATTCGGGTGTGGGGCGACCGCGATTTCGCCGACAATCTGCCGCCGCATGGCTGGTTTGCCGCGGAGTACCGGATTGTGGTGCGCGACATGATGGTGCGCAGCGACGAAGGCCAGGTGCATCTGCTGTCAGTGATGTCGCCGGCGTGGATGGGCGCGGGCAAGACGATCCGCGTGGAGCGCGCGCCCACGGAATTCGGCGAGGTTGGGTTTACGCTGACGCAGCCGAACGACCACTCGGCGCAGATCGCGCTGGATACACTATGGCGGCAGCAGCCACGCGCGATCTGGCTGCACCTGCCGTGGTTTGCGGAGGTGAGCGGGGTGTGGGTGGATGGCCAATCGGCCGCGCAGACAAAGGGGATGGTGCGAATTCCACCGAATGCGCGAGAGGTGCGCATTCGGTGGACACGGCGGGCCGATGCTCCTGACTGGAGCTATGACCAGGCGGTGGAGCAGTACAAGCAGGAATACCGCCGGCACTGGGACGTCTACATGCACGGACAGGCGGGACGATAGAAAGCGAAGGCCCCGGGGGGTGTAGCCAGATATATGCGGGCAAAGCCTGAGCGGCCTGGCCCATCTCTTCTGAAGATTCTTATATCTTCAGAAAGATTTTCTTGCGCCAAAGAGGGTAGGTCGCCAGCCAGCACACGAGGGCGAACGCGATCGAGTACAGCAGCGATCCGAGGCCGACCGGATGAACATGCGCAAACGCAGGCGCGTAGATCGCGGTCCAGAACATCTCCGTGCGGTGGCGCAGCCCCATGATCCACAGCGTGGATGCCAGCAACTCCGAGAGCATGTAGGCGAAGATGGCGTTGGTTCCGAAGACGATCCAGGGCTGCGTCCACAGCTTGCGCCAGCCCTTCACGTCAATCATCCAGTAGAGGGCGCCCACGAGGAGCGCGGAAGTACCGGCCGAGAAGAGAACGTAAGAGCTGGTCCACAGCTTCTTATTGAGCGGGAAGCTGATGCCCCATAGTCTTCCGACAATGACCAGCGCCACGCCAGCGGCCAGCAAACCGAGCGCTATCTGTTTACGTGGGCGCTCGGTCCGCATCCACAGGCCGGCCAGCAGACCGAGGAGTGTGGTGGCGATTGCGGGGAAGGTGCTCAGGAAGCCTTCGGGATCGCGAAAGCCTGTGTACAGCCGCCCGGGAAAGATGTGGCGGTCAAGCCAGGCGGGCCAGTTCTGAGCGCCATCGAGGAACGGGATGTCTTTGCCGGGGACGCCCGCGCCAGGTACGGGCACATAGCGGAGCAGAATCCAGTAGCCGGCGAGGATAACTACGATGGCGACGATCTTGCTGGTGGCATCGCGCCGCCACAGATAAAAGAGGGCCACGCAGCAATAGCAGAGGGCGATGCGCTGAAGGACGCCGTAAAAGCGCAGCGTCGCCCATGGGAAATGCGGGTATCCGTTCACTACCAGGCCCAGCAGGATGAGAATGGCCGTGCGGCGCAGGATGCCGACGACGATGCGGCCCTTTGATACGCCGCGCTCGAATCGCTTGCCGAAGGCGAGCACGATAGACACGCCGACAAGGAAGAGAAAGCAGGGGAAGACGAGGTCGGTGGGCGTCCAGCCGTTCCAGAGGGAGTGCGTGAATGGATGCCACGGATGTGCACCGTTATTATTCACCATGATCATGAACGCGATGGTGATGCCGCGCGCAATATCGACAGAGAGCACCCGCGCAGTCGCAGTGGAGGGGGATGCGGAGCAGGTGGTGGCAGCCATCGAGTCTTCTCCCTGCTGGAAGATGGGCCTAATGATCCTGCAGTTGCAGCGGCGCGAGCAGGATCTGCCTTCCGACCACGTAGCCGTAAGCTTTCAGGTCGGCGGACACGCGTCCCGAGTATAGCGAGAACCAGGTTTTGCCGGGGCCGAGCAGGTTCTGGACGGCCCAGTAGTCCATGACCGGCAGATTGACGGTGACGTGAACGTCGCGGTTCGAAAGGTTGAGGATGACGAGGATTCGAGTGTTGCCCTTTTTGCGGATGAAGCTGAGTACGCTGGCCGGCTCAGTGTTATCGATCCAGATCAGGCTGCCCGTGGTGAGGGCCGGCTGGGAGTTCCGCATGGCGAAGAGCCGCTTGTAGGCGGCCTCCGTCTCCTCGATGCTCTTCTCATCGGCGGGATTGGCGGGATCGGACCACCGAATGGGCACCAGCTTGCGCCACGGCGTGGCGTGAGCGTCGTTGACCTCCTGGCCGTTATAGATGAAGGGCACCCCATCGAGGGTGAAGTCGAGCACCTGAGCGAGGTACGCACCTCTTCGGCCAAGCTGCATCACGGCGCGGGGCCAGTCGTGATTATCGTCGTAATGGATGAACCGCGCGCCCTCTGGGAAAGTGGCGCGCATCTGTTCCCAGCTTTTGCGAATATCGATGGCGGGAGCGCCGTCGCGCATGACCTTCATGAGCGCGAGATATCCCTGGAAGTTGTAATTGATGTCGAAAGCCCGCAATTGATCGTCGGGCCGGTCGGATTCCGACAGCATCACGATCTGCGGATTCACCTGGTCCAGCGCCTGACGAGCCTGAATCCAGAAAGATTCGGGAACGCCGCCGCCGACATCGCAGCGGAAGCCGTCGATGCCGAAGTCGCGCGCCCAGTGCACCAGGCTGTCGACGAGATACTTCCGCACCTTCGGATTGCTGTAATCCGGCAGCGGCTGGGGCCAGAAGCCGCGCGCAATTTGCCCGTCCCGCGTTTTCACATAGAAGGAGGGATTCTCCTTCATCATGATGTTGTCAGGCGCGGTGTGGTAATAGACGATGTCGAGCATCACCTTCAGGTGCAGCTTGTGGGCTGCCGATACAAAGTCGCGCAGGTCCTGCGCGGTGCCTGCCTGGGGATCGATCGCGTTGTAATCGGCAATGCTGTAGGGCGAACCATCGGGATTCGCGGTGCGCTTTGCAATCGGCCCCAGATAGACAATGTTGGCGCCAAGATCGGCAATATGCTTCAACCCCGGAATCGCGCCGCGCAGGTTACCTTCTTTGCTGAAAGCATTCACCCACAACTCGTAAATCGAAGACTGGTACAGCCACGGGGGAACGGAGCGCGCCGGCTGCAAGCTGAACGACATGTTCTGCGCGGAAGCCGCAACGATCAACGCGAAGGGCAGAAGGAGAGCGGCGACAGCGCGGCGGCGGACTGAGAATGAGACAGGCAACGAAAGCTCTCCAGAAAGCGCCGACGTTGCGGGCAGGCGCGCCCGCGTCTGGCTGATGAGCCGAGCCGCGCTTCCGCGGCGGCCCGGCGATTTCGAACTACCGCGACACCACGGCGACGGCGAACGGCGAAAGCTTAATGCTGCCTCCCCTCAGGTTCTCCTGCCGGGGCGCGTCTTCGCCCGACGCGCGGTCTACAACCTGTGCGTGCAAACTAGGCGTCTTAAAGCCACCCTCCAGATTCACGGCGATATTGCGATTCGTCGTATTCACCAGCAGGATCTTTTCGCCCTTCGGTGTAATGGCAGCTTGAGCGCGAACATCTCCGGTCGACGAACTGGTCGCGGTCAGTTTGTCGCCCGGGCCGAAGTTACGATTGATGAGCCACAGCGCCCAGTAGTGCGCATTGGGCTTCGCCGTGGTGTAGTCGAACATTGCGATGGAGGGGCATTGGGTGGGGTAGCCGACCATCTGCGACATGCTGATGAGCGGGAGGCCGAGATACTCCGCGTTGATGAAGTTCACGGCCCAGTTGGCTCCGGTCGCGTTCCAGTAGAGCGGATTGTAGGCCTTGTAGGGCTCGTCGGCGCGGCAGGACTCCTCCGCCGGCTTCACGATATCGAAAGTGCCCATTTCGTCGACGATGACCTTCGTCCCCGGCGAAAGCCGGTCGCGGATATTCATGACGGTCTCGATGCGCTGTTTAAAAGCATCGGCGGAGGCGCCAGTGCCGGGTCCCTCATCGGGATCGGTGAAATATTTGCGGTGCCAGGTGGAAGGGTCGTTGGGCGCGTTCACATAGTTATGGAAGCTGAAGTACTCGATCGGGAGCAGGGCGCCGGGGACGTGATTCTTCGGGTCGAGAAAGTACTTCGCCCATTCAATCTCGGCACCGGAAACTTCGGGCCCGAAGAACTGCACGCGCGGATCGATCTTGTGGATCGACATGGTGACGGCGTCGTAAATCCGCGTGTACTGCTGCACGGTGATGTGGTTCTCGAAGTCGGGCTCGTTGAGAACGCCCCAGTAATCGATCTTGTAGTGATGGCCAGAGCGATGATAGCGGCCGAGCTCGTCGGTGAAGCCGCCCCTGGTGTACCACTCATAGAGCCGCACCTGATAATCGGCGAACTGCTTGCCGCTGGAATCCTTGAGCAGGTAGCCCTGGGTGCCGTCGGTGTAGTGGTAGAAGGAGGCCGCGGGATCCGCGGGAACATCGACCGGGGGCACCTTGAACATCCATCGCGGGATGCTGCCCATGTTGATGTGGTGTTTGCCCGAGGTATTGGCGTAGTAGTCGGCCACCAGCGGATCCATGTACTGGAAGTCCCAGAACGTCTGCGTCGCGGTGGGCGGCTTCAGCTCCGGCAACGCGGCGCGGGTCACAGAGAACCAGAACTGCAGCCGCGTGTCGTTGGTGTGCAGGTTGCGCAGCGCCCGCATCAGCGGGTCGTGGAGCGGGCTGGAGCGCAGCGTGAAGGCATGAGCCAGAATCTGCGTCGTCGGCACCGTGTCCGACACACGCTCGACCTTCGTCCATTGCGCGCTTACATCCGCTGAGCTGCCGGCCGCCTGGGCAGCGGCGAACGCTGGAGCGGCAACCAGAGCCGCAAGAGCCGTGAGAATTATGCCTTTCCCTGCCTGCATAGTTGTACCTGCTTTCCTTGAAGCCTCATCCATCGGCCCGCTCGTACGCCTGCATATCAGCGCTTCCCGCATCCGGATACGCGGAGGGCAAACGCCCCCGAAGAACCGCGCGATCGGCGATGCGGCCGGAGGGGCAACGGGGCGCCGCTGGATCAGGATGGAAAGACGACTCCTTTCTTGAGCAGAATGCAGCCGTAGGGACGCTGCTCGCTGGTCACCAGCACAGCAAAAGCCTGCCGCGCGCGCTCGTAGAATGCCTCGCGGGAGATGCCCTTCATCGGAACCTGGCGGCCTTCGGCCCTGTCGATGATCTTTTGGCAGACCTTCTGGACTTCGGGAATCTCATCGGGGGCATGAACCTGCTGCATTCTAAAAGCGGGATCGGGCACGAACGTGTCCAGCGGGAAAAGCTGCAGACACGCTTGAAGCGCGGCCGCCAGGTCGGCGCCGTCCAGGCGCACCATGCGCTTTGCGTTGGAGAGGGCGGGAAAGTTGGCATCTACAAGAGCGATTTCGTCGCCATGGCCCATGGAGGCCAGAGTATGCAGAAGCTCCGGCGTATGCAGAACGGAAAGCATCTTCAACATAGGTATCTGATCCTTGCCAGCTAAGATGGACTGCCGCTGGACGGCAGATCGCGGCGGAGGCGGCGAAGAGCAGGCCAGTTGAATGGTTTCAAACCCTCCCTGAACGTTACTGTCCCGTCGCGTTTTCTGTCAACGAGAATCTATCCCCATCGTAGATTGCTGTCCTGGGAGCCGCACATTTGACAGCGAAGGAGCGGGCGTTTAGCTTGAGGCTCGGGAACTCTGAATCGTTTCAAGATATTGCCGGCGCGCCTTATTCCTCCGAGCCGGATCGAAGAGGCTACTATGCGATACTTTGTCCTCACCGTTTCTTTCGCAGCTCTGCTCGCTGGCTCCGCTCAGGCATAGACCGGGGCCATCCATCTCCGATGGGACTTTACCCGCAGCCAGGGCGATGCGCCTGTGGACAGCATGCAAGGCGTTAAGGCTTCACTGGAGGGCGAGTACGCGTATGTGCCCGGGGTGGCCGGCGACGGCATTCGATTCGACGGCTACACCACCAGCATGACGACGCCCTGGCAGGATGCGGACGAAGGGCTCAGCAACGGGTTCACGGTTCAGGCCTGGGTGGCTCTGAATACCTATCCGTGGAATCGGGTTCCGATCGTCGATCAGGAGATTGACGATCAGCAGGGCTTCTTTTTCGGACTGGATGCCTTCGGACACCTCGCGTTCGACGCATCGATCGACGGCCAGTGGCAGGCGCTCACATCCACAACAACGCTGCCGCTTAAGCGGTGGGCCCGCGTGACGGGGACGTACCGGACCGCGGGCGGCGAGGGGGTGCTCGCGATTTACATCGATGGCAAGCCCGCGGGGCAACTGGCCGTGCACGGCCAGTTGCTGACGGCACAGACCGATCTGCTCATCGGCAGAGTGCGCGAGGCGATGCTTCCCTTCCCTGACGCGGCGGCGAAGCCGCAGTATCCGATCTGGTATTCGCTCGATGGGATTCTGGCCGGAGTGGCTCTTGATGGGAAGCCTGGCAGCGCGGCGGAGATCGCGAGCAGCTATGCGGCGGTCCATCCTGCGGCGGGGGACGTGCTGCCCTGGCCGAAGCTGCCCGAGGGCCCGACGGACCCGGGCCGGTTCGGTGCGTATTACGCCACGCTGCACTACCAGAAATCCTGGGACCGCCTGCGCCGCATCGGGCCTGACTCCGACGTGGTGGTCCGCTTCGACGAATCTCCGATTCGCCTGGTCTTCTGGCAGGGAACGAATTACATTCCGGCGTGGGTGACCGAGAACGACAAGTGGTATACCGATGAATTCGTGGAGACGTGGGATAAGGGGTGCCCGGCGGGCGGCGACTGCGAGCCCATGTCGGACAAGCAAAGCCGCTACTCGCACGTGAATATCGTTGAGAGCAATCGCGCGCGCGTCGTGGTCCACTGGCGCTATGCGGATGCCGAGGTGGAACACCTGCTGGGGGCATGGCCAAATCCGCGCACCGGGTGGTTCCAGTGGATCGACGAGTACTGGACGGTGTATCCGGATGGCGTAGCCATCCGCAAACAGGTGCTGCACGCGACGGACACGAGCCGCCCGCATGAGTGGCAGGAGACGATTGTGCTGCACCAGCCGGGCAGCCGCCCCGAGGACGATATCAACTTCGACGCGATCACACTCGAAAACATGCGGGGCCAGACGAAGACATATACGTGGAGGCCCAGACCATATGGCCTGCTGCACACGCCTTACGGCCCCCCGGGTGGCATCACCGGGCCGCCGAGCCCGAACATCCAGCTCGTCAATATGAAGTCGCAGTGGAAGCCTTTTCAGATTCATTCGGAGGAGGAAGCGAGCGCGGATATTTATAACAACGAGCTCACCTACTTCTCCTTTCTGTGCTGGAATCACTGGCCTGTAGCGCAGATCGCTTCGAGCGACCGCCCCTGCGTCGCGGCGGATCGCGCATCGCACAGCTCGCTGTCGCACCTGTACTGGAAGCCGTACTTCCAGGACAAGCACACCGAAGTCAAGCTTCTTATGGATGGCCTAACGACGAAGACTCCGGCCGAGCTCCTGCCCCTGGCGAAGTCGTGGCTCTCGCCGGCCGCTCTCACCGTGGAGGGCGCGGGCTACCACAGCGAGGGATACGATCCCACGCAGCGCGATTATGTTCTGACGCGGACTGATCCCGCCGCACCGGCTCGCTTCACCCTGGAGGCCACCGACGCTTCACCGGTGGTCGATCCCGCCATTCTGATCAGGAACTGGGGCGAGGGAGATGCGTCACTGAAGGTGAATGGCCGTGCCATACCCTGGAGCGAGCAGGACCGAGCTGGCCATATCGAGCATCTGGACCGAACGGATCTGGTGATCTGGCTTCAGACCGGGTCCACTCAGCCGCTTCTCATCGAGGTGAATCCCGCGAAACAGTAAGGCTGCTCCAGTGCTCGAAGTCAGGAGGCAACGCTGCGAGATTTTCTTCGCGGGGTCGTATGGATTGCTTCGCTGTCCGGGCGGGGCGCCGCTACCGAATCGCGGACCCTGAGTTCCGTTTTCAGCACGATGTGCTTTGCCGGAGCGTCCTTCTGCGCCACGCGATCCAAAGCCAGCTGCGCGGCAGCGGCGCCCAGTTGGTAGGGTGACTGGTAGACCGAAGATAGCTGCGGAGAGGTGGTCTCGGTCAGGTCGAGGCCGTCGAATCCGACAAGGGAAATATCGTCCGGGCAGTGAAGCTTCTCCTCCCGAATGGCCAGCAGTGCGCCGAGTGCGATCAGGTCGTTGCACGCAAGAATTGCCGTCGGGCGAGGCACCATCTTCAGCAGGATTTTTGTTTTGGAATAACCGCCGGCCCGATCGAAGGTGGCTTCCTGCATATAGCCGGGCATAAGTTCGAGCCCCGCCTGCTTGAGCGCGCGGCGAAAGCCTTTCAATCTATCCTGGGAATTCGTGAGATGGAGCGGTCCGGTAATCACCGCCAGATGCCGGTGACCGAGTCCGATGAGATACGAGGCGGCATTGGCTGCGCCATCCACGTTATTGATCGTCACGCTGTCGCCGATCCAGTTACGCGGCAATCGGTCGATACAGACTACGGCGGCTCCGGCCCGGCGATAGGATTCGGTCTGCGCGGTCAGATCGCTGAAGTCCGAGGGAATAACAATCAGGCCCGACGGCAGATAAGTCCGCAGGGCATTCAGGTGCATTACTTCTTTGCCGTGATCGTTGTCGGTGTTACAGAGCACGAGGCGGTATCCATTCGCAAAGGCCACGTCCTCGGCACCGCGCACAACGCCCGGGAAGAAGGGGTTCAGGATGTCCGGAATAATCATTGCCAGGAGGTTGGTTTTATCCCGGCGCAACCCGCGGGCCAACTGGCTGGGCTGGTACCCGGTCAGGCGCACCGCATCCAGAACCCGCTTCCGGAGCGGCTCGCGCACTCTCGCCGTGCCATTGAGAACGTGGGAGACGGTCCCCAGGGAGACCCCCGCCAGCTCGGCGATCTTCTTCATGTTGGCCATGTTGCTGTGTGCCCTTCTCGCCTCCACTACGGCATCCGGCTGCCGGAATCCAGCGCGCCGGTTCGCGCAGAAATCGCTTTTCCGCTCTGCCGAATGCTTTGACTGAGGATAGCAGACAGCATGATGCCGGCCGCGCCGCTTCGGCCCTGGCGCCGCGGGAGGCCGCCGGAAAATCGTCAGCGAGGGCGACCGAATGAGCCCGGAGAAAAGCGCATGTCCCACCTGGGAACGCGGGCGCGGATAATGTCGCGGCGTCTCCCGTGGCGGGAGGGAGGGGATGAGGAAATAACCTTGACATGGAGTTGAGCCGAATACTAGACTTCGGACGAATCTCTGCTTGAAAGCTTTCAGTTCCAGACGTCGATTCAAGCCGCGCAGCAAACCAGTGCCATCCTTCCGCCCGGCACAAAAGGGGATTACCAGGATCTTTCATGTCTAAGCCGATCAGGATCGAAGCCTCGGTGGCCTGCGCGAACTTTGCGGCGCTCGATGCCGATCTGAAGCAACTCAGCGCCGGCGGCATCGACTATTTGCACATCGACATCATGGACGGCAGGTTCGTCGACAACTTCTGCCTCGATTTCTCCCTGATGCAGACGATCCGGCGCATCTGCGACATTCCCATGGACTGCCATCTCATGGTGGAGGAACCGGAGCGGTTCATCGACCGCGCCGCGCAGGCGGGGGCAGAATGGCTCACGATCCACGTGGAGGCGACCCACCACCCGCAGCGGGCGCTGCAGCAGATCCGGGAGGCCGGGGCGCGCGCGGGAGTCGCGCTCAATCCCGCCACTCCGCCGGAGTGCCTGAACTACATCCTCGACGACATCGAGATGGTGACGGTGATGACGGTCAACCCAGGCGCCGTCGGCCAGCGCCTGATCCCCGCCATGGTGAGGAAAATCGGCGACGTGCGCCGCCTGCTTGACAGCTCGGGACACGAAGATGTCGTTATTCAGGTGGATGGCAACGTCAGCTTCGCGAATATCCCGGCCATGGTGGCAGAGGGGGCGAGCATGCTGGTGGGCGGGACCTCCAGCATCTTTCACAAAGATTATTCGATCCCCGACGCCATCAACGCTGTTCGAAAACTCGTGGAAACTTCCGGGCGGGCTCAATGATCACGGTACATTCCTATCCGCTGGCCGTAGCACTCTGCGTGCTGACGATGTTCTGCTGGGGTTCCTGGGCAAACACGCTGAAGATGGAGCCCCGCACGTATGCTTTCTCCCTCTTCTACTGGGATCAGGGGATCGGGTATCTGCTGCTGCCACTCATCCTCGGGCTGACCCTGGGGTCATTGGGCTCGACAGGCCGCACCCTGTTCGCGGATTTGCATCAGGCGAGCGCAGCGACCTACGGCTGGGCCCTGGCCGGGGGGGTGGTCTTCAATCTGGCCAACATCCTCTTCATGGCCGCACTGGATCTGGCGGGTATGGCCGTGGCCTACCCCATTGCGATCGGCCTCGCCCTGGTCGAGGGCGTGGTCATCAACTACATCGCCGATCCTCACGGCTCGCCGCTGCTGATTTTCATCGGGGTCGCCTGCATCACGCTGGCCATCGTGCTGGACGCTCTTGCTTATCGCAACGCGCAGGGGAATACGAGCGCGCCTGGCCGTCTTCGCCTCGGCATCTCTCTCGCGCTTGCCGGCGGGTTCCTCATGGGGCTGTTTTACTTTCTGGTGGAGCGGTCCATCTCGCTCGACTTCCATCAGCTCACGCCAGGCAAGTTTGGACCTTACGCGGCGGTCCTGATCTACTCGCTCGGCTCGTTCGTTTCGAACTTCGCGTTCAACCACTACCTGATGAGTCACCCAATCCAGGGACCGAAGGTGACGTACTCGGATTTCTTTAAGGCGGACTTCAAGTTTCACGCGATCGGCGCTCTTGGCGGCATCATCAACGGCATCGGCGTCACCTCCAACTTCGTCGCTTCGCGGGCCGCCAGTCCGGCCATCGCCTACGGCCTTGGACAATGCGGCACTATGATCGCGGCCATCTGGGGCATCTTTGTGTGGAAAGAGCTGAAGGGATCTACGATAGGGACGAACGCCCTGGTGGCCTTCATGTTTGTCTTTTTCCTCGCGGGACTCAGTTTGCTGGTGACTTCGATGCTGCGTTAACCGGTACCTGGCTCGTGAAAAAATGGCAGCAACTATGATTGCAATCGGTTCGGATCACGCGGCGTTCGCGTTCAAGGAAGACATCAAAGCGTGGCTGGTGGAAAAGGGCTATCAGGTCCGCGACTTTGGGGCCTGCGGCACAGAACGTGTGGACTACTGCGACTTCGGCTTTCTGGTGGGCGAAGCTGTGGCCCGCGGCGAGTGCGACAAGGACCTGGTCTTCTGCGGCACAGGCGTCGGCATCTCGATCAGCGCCAATAAGGTCAAGGGCATTCGCGCGGTGGTGTGCAGCGAACCGTACTCCGCCAAACTGTCGCGCGAGCACAACGACAGCAATATTCTGGCGCTGGGCGCGCGGGTGGTGGGTCCGGAGCTGGCGCGCATGATCGTCGAGATATGGCTCAGCGCTGAATTCGAGGGCGGGCGTCACCTGGACCGGATCAAAAAAATCGCCGCCTACGAAGAGGGCCGGATGGATTCGAAGAGCGCGAGGGAGCCGCGATGAGCGCGCTGCACCTTGGCGTCGACATTGGCGGTACGAACATCAAGTTCGGCGTTGTCGATGAGGCCGGCAGGATTCTGCTGCAGAGAAAGACAGCAACCGGCGCGCAGCGCGGCAGCGATGCGATCATCGCCTCCATTGTGGGCGAGATTGAAGCCCTGCTGCGGGATCCGCTGTTGCTCGACAGGAAGCCGGAGAGCATTGGGCTCGGCGTTCCCGGCACCGCCGATTCGGCAAGCGGCGTTGTCGTCTATGCGCCGAATCTCTTCTGGCGGAATGTCGATCTCGCCTCGGCGATTCAGCCGGTCTTCCACACGCCCGTATTTGTTGCGCAGGATACTCGCGCCGCCGCGTGGGCCGAATATCTGGCCGGCGAGGGACGCGGGTTGCGCGGGCTGGCCGCCGTCACACTGGGGACGGGCATCGGCTGCGGCCTGGTGCTGGATGGAAAGATCTTTCATGGCGCGCTGAACACCGCCGGGGAGTTCGGACATCAAATCGTCGCTCTCGATGGCGAAGGCTGCAATTGCGGGAGGCGCGGCTGTCTGGAAGCGCATGCCGGGGGCCTCGCCATTGTGCGCGAAGCAAAGAAGCGCATCGGGGGGCTGGATTCTCTCCTCGGCAAAGATTCGTCCAGCGTCACGGTGGCCGACGTGTATCGCCTCTCCGAGGAGAATCAGCCACAGGCCCGCGAGCTCACCGACAGCGTCGTGCGCTTCATTGGCATCGGACTTGTGAATCTGATTGACCTGACCAGCGTGGAGATGATCTGCCTGAGCGGGGGCATGAGCAATGCGCCGCGGCATTTGCTGCTCGATCCGCTGCTGGACTTCGTGCGCAGACGCGCTTACGAATCTGTGTCGGAGAAGGTGCGCATTTGCCGTTCGACTCTGGGCGAGGACGCGCCCATGATCGGCGCCGCTCTGCTCTGCCGCGGAATTGCCGGCCCCGCGCAGGCGCAGCCGATGCGCGAGAACTGAACAAGGAGAGGTATCGATGGATTCAAGGGATGCGGGCACCGGCGTTAACCGCCGCGAGTTTGTGCGTCTGGCTCTCATGAGCTCCGCGCTGATGATGGGACCCGGGGCCGGGGCGGCGGAGACCGAAGGCATGCCGGAGCCCGTTGCTTACCATGGCGTTTTCCATGCGCTGCCGCCGGGAGCGGTGAAGCCGCAGGGCTGGTTGCGCGGGTACCTGCAAAAGCAGGCAGCCCAGCTCGCCAGCAATCTCCCGAAGGTCTCCTGGCCCTTCACCAGGGATTTCTGGGGCGACCAGCTCCAGGGCGACTACTGGCTGAAAGATCAGGAGTGGGAAGAGTGGTGGCCTTGGGAGCAGCGGGCGTACTGGATCGACGGCGTGACGCGCCTGGGCATATTGCTGGAGGACGAAAAGCTCCTCGGCATGACCACCCGGCCCATGATCTACACGCTCACCCACGCCGACAAGGAAGGCTATCTGGGCCCTCAGCTCTTTCAGGATCCGCTGGCCGATTATCATCGCTGGCCGCATGTGGTCTTCTTCCGGGCTCTGGCGTCTGTTTCCGATTCGCGCACGCCGCTCCGCGGCATCACCCACCGCGAGATCGCGGAGGAAATGCAGCGGCACTACCTCAACGACGATGCCTCCTACGGCAAGCCGAAACGGAACATCAACAACGTGGAAGACATGCTGTGGTGCTACGAGCAGACGCGCAATCCGCAGCTGCTCGCGCTCGCGGAAAAGTCCTGGAAAAAATTCATGGGCAGCAACGACGACGAGGTGGACCTGAGCCTGTTGCGCGTGATGAGCAACTCGCCGATCAACGCCCACGGCGAATCGTATGCGGAGACATCCAAGCAGCCGGCCATCCTCTATCTGTACACCGGCAAACAGGATTACCTGACGTTTGGGCTGGCCACGCAGCGCCGCATCTTCGACTACCACATGCTGATCGACGGGATTCCGTCGACGTCGGAGTGGTTCTCGACCACCACCTCGCTGGATTCGCACGAGACCTGCGATATCGTGGACCACTCTTGGACGTGGGGCTACTATCTGATGGCCACAGGGGACGGCCGCTGGGCTGACCACGTGGAGCGGGCGTGCTTCAACGCCGCGCCGGGCGCCATCCGCAATGACTGGAAAGGCGTGCAGTATTTCTCCTGCCCCAACCAGTTCCTGGCCACGCTCGACTCCGACCACAACTGGCCGAAGTTTCCCGAGCACGGCGGCTACTTCATGGCTTACCAGCCGAATCCGGGCCACCGGACCGCGTGCTGCGGCGGCAATGTCCATCGGGTGATGCCGAATTATGTCGTGCGCATGTGGATGAAGCGCGCCGACGGCGGTCTTGCGGCGGTGCTCTACGGACCCTGCACGGTGAAAAGCACCGTGGGCTCGCAGAATCATCCTGTGGAGATCGTGCAATCGACGCACTACCCGTTCGAAGAAAGCATCCGCCTCACGATCAAGACCAGCGCGCCGGTTGAGTTTCCGTTGTCGCTGCGGATTCCGGGCTGGTGCCCGGCGCCCCGCCTGACGGTGAATGGCAAGAGGGCGGACGCGGCGCCCGACAGCCACGGATTTGTAACTCTGGATCGCATATTTAGCACGGGCGACCGCATCGTCCTCAGCCTTCCCATGCGTGTTGCCCTCTCGCGCTGGCCGCAGAACGGGGTCGGCATCGAGCGCGGGCCACTCGTCTATTCGCTGCCCATCCGCGCAAACTGGACCAGCACGGTAGTTCCTCGCTACTCCACGGCGGAATTTCCCTGCTGGGAAGCAAAGCCGCAGAGCGACTGGAATTATGGCCTCGCGCTGAACGAAGCCACGCTGGAGCGGGACGTCGAGGTGAATCAACAGCCCGTCGCGCCGGATCAGGCGTTCGATCCCTGGGAGAATCCTCCGGTCGCGCTGACGGTCCCGGTAAAGAAGATCGACGGATGGGATCTGCAGGCGAACCCTGACAAGCCCGAGCAGAAATTCACTCCGTGCCTGCCTGACCTCGACTCAGCCCAGGTGAGCGAAGCAACGGAGCGAATCCGCCTTGAACCCTACGGCTCAACCAAATTGCGATTGACGATTTTCCCTCAGGTAAAGTCGTGATTCCCGATCGCCCGCGGCCCGAGGCACGAAGCTGGAGGGAGCATTTCTCAGAAGCGGATGTTGGGGCGCCATGGCTTTCTGTTAATATTCCGCGAGATCATGAGCTTCAACGTCCATTTGTCGGAGGAGGCGGTGAGGCCGTAGCCCGCGCCCGCTTCGACATCCCAGATTTTGCCGTAGTGGTCGAACGCGCCCCACACTTCGTGGAACTGATCGTGCAGGCTGGCGAAGTTATTGAATGGTCCAAATCCGTCGTACTCTTCGGCGGCCGCGTCCCATTTTTCGTTGAAGGAGTACACCACGCGCGACTCTGGATTGAACTGCAAGCCGTTCAATCCGCCTGTATAGTCCGTATCGACGACCGGGTTATAGATGAGTTCCCATTTGCCGGCGTAGGCGCCGATGATCGGGCGCACCTCGGCCGTAAACGTGCGTGACTCCCAGTACTTGTAGTTGAAGCTGAATTCGAAATTCGTGCCCCAGAAGACCCTGTGCTGCTCGGCGTTTGGCCGCACGAAGAGCTCGCGGATCTTGAAACCGTCAATCGAACCGCCGCGCTGGGTGGAATAGGGCGTGTAAACCGGCAAATAGAGGCCCTGCTCCATCCAGGGCCGCACTCCGTACGCCCACTCCCATGTTCCGTTGAACGAATGATTGGCAATGATAGCGCCTGGGTAGGCGGGAGACATCCTTCCCTCGGGAGTAAAGTTGCTGTGCACCATGATGTTGAAGACGCCCGGGGGGGCGATCACAGCATCGTAGACCTGGATTTCGTCGGTCTGAGCAAATGCCGCAAGGGGCGCGATACCGCTGGCGACGAGCAGCAACGCAAGCAGCAGGGGCCTGCGATTCCGAGGAAACCTCAAATGCAGTTCTCCCACGAGCAGGGGATGCAAGCAGTCCCCCTATTGTAGCCACAGGCTCGCGGGAGCAGCGCCTCCGCCGGTACATTGCGGACGCGTCATGCGCTGGAAATCTTCGCACTTCATCCGTGTTGGGATGAGCGTGCTGCGGCAGCCGCCTACTTTTCCGCTTCGCCTGGCACTTTCACCACGGCGTACCAGGACGGGGTCGGCTTGCCCTGGCGGTCGAAGAGCAGCGGGTAATTGGTGCGTCCCGGCACTGGCCAGTTGTTCTTCCAGGACTGGGCGTTCGTGACACCCCACAGGGTTACGCGGCTGATATCGGCGCGATCCTTGTAGAAGACCCGGAACAGCGCGGCATAGCGCGCCGCAAGCTGTTGCTGCATGGCGGCGGGCAAACCATTCGGCCAGGGATTCAGCTTTGGATTCGCCGCCGCGCGGATCGAGACATCGGCCGTGTTCCCCTGCACGGGAGACGGCAGGACATCGATATCCATCTCGGAGATCGCGACCTTGACGCCGGTCGCGGCAATGGCGCGAATCGCGGTATCCGTCTCCTCCGCCGTGGGAGAATCCATGTGATCGTGCGTCTGCATTCCCACACAGTCGATGGGCACGCCTTCGGCCCGGAGCTGCTTCACCAGGCGGACCACACCGGCAAGCTTGGCAGGACTCGCAAGGTTGTAGTCGTTGTAGGTGAGCTGGGCCTTTGGATCGGCCTCGTGCGCGTACTCGAATGCCTTCGCGATGTAGTCCGGACCGATGATTTTGTACCAGAGAGACTGCCGCAACGTGCCATCCTCGTTCAACGCCTCGTTCACCACGTCCCAGCTCTGGATCTTTCCCCTGTAGCGCCCCACTTCTCTGAAGATGTGATCCTTCATCCGCTTCAGCAGCGCATCGCGCGGGAGCAGCTTGCCATTGTTATCGCGGAAGACCCAGGCGGGCACCTGGTTGTGCCACACCAGGTTGTGCCCGACGATCCACAGGTGATGCTTCACGCCGAAGGCCACGTACTGGTCGCCGAGGCTGAAGTCGTATTGGCCTGGTTTCGGATTCACGACCTCCCACTTCAACGCGTTCTCTGGGGAGATGGAGTTGAATTGCCTGAGGAGAAGCGCATCGCTGCTCTGATCCTGGCCGGTAATCTCCGCGGTATTCATCGCAGCGCCGACGTAGAAGTCTCCCTGGTAGGACTGTTTGAGCGAAGCAGGTTGCTGGACTGCGGCGGAAGCGGCGATGAGAAGCGAGGTGCAGAGTGCCGATCGCATCAACATAGGCAGCGAGGCTCCTTTCGAGGAGTTATTTCGTGGTTGCCGGCGCGGGGGGTCCAAAGCCCTTGCGGCGCCCGGCAAGATCGTCGGAGATGCTTCGGTTGAGCCCGCGCGAGATGGGATAGAAGAACAGCACGGCGGCGGTGGCAAAGAAAAAGAGCCCGGACCACAGCCCCGCTGTCAGCCGAATCCCGGCGAGCGCGCGGGCGGTCTGCACGGCGTTGGCAACGTATCCGTAGTAGGAGAAGAGCCAGCCAGCCAGGGCGCCGCCGATGGCGAGCCCTACCCAAAGGGCAAAAACGACAGCCGAGGTTACGGTCCCAGTGGCGCGGCGGCCGGTTTTCCATTCGCCGTAGTCGGCCACGTCGCCCATCATCGCCCACAGCAGCGGCCCGGAGGTTCCGAAGAAAAACTGGCGCAGGATTTCGGAGCCAATGATGGGCACTGTGGCGGTAGCGGGCAGGACCAGGACGGCCAGATTGAATACGCCGGTGAGCGCCATGCTGAGGATGAAGAGCGGGCGCTTGCCGATGCGGATGGAAAGGAACGTCGAGAAGGTGACGCCCAGGATGAGCGCGGCGAGACCGAATCCGTTGAACCAGCTAAAGAGAAATTCGTTGCCGGCGTTGTATTTGAAATAGGGGAGCATGACGCTGCCGCGCATCGCCAGCGCCGCGAAGTAGAACGTAGTGGCGAGGAACAGGACGATCCAGGCGGAGTTGCTGAAGAGGTCGGCGAGATCCTGGCCCAGAGAGGTCTTCTGCTGAGGGTTGGGCTGGATGCGCTCCTTGCTGCTGACGAAGGCAATAAAGAAGAAGATGACGCTGAGGATGGAAAGCAGGCCCATCGTGTACTGGTAGCCCTTCGCGCTGTTGCCGTGGCCGAAGAACGCAATCATTGGGATGGCGAGACTTTGCACGATGAAGCCGGCGGAGTTCGCCAGCACCTGGCGGTACGATGCGATGCTGGTGCGTTCGTCGGGATCGCCGGTGATAACCCCATTGAGAGTGGCGTACGGAACGTTATTGGCAGCATAGATGAGCCGCAGCAGCAGATACGTGATCCACGCGTAAATGAGCTTGCCCGTGAAGCTGATGTGGGGCGTGGTGAACGTCAGGATGCCCATGATGCCGAAGGGAACAGCGGTCCACAGCAGCCAGGGGCGGAACTTACCCCAGCGGGTGCTGGTGCGGTCGACAATAACGCCCATGACGGGATTGAAGACGGCGGCAATGAGCCCGACGACGAGAAAGAGTGTGCCGGCCCGAGCGGCACTCAGACCGAACACATCGGTGTAGTAGTTCAACTGCAGGGCGAGCAGCGCCTGGAAGATGAAGTTGGCGGCCATGTCGCCGAGGCCGTAGCCGAGCTTCTCTTTGAACGAAAGTCTCTGGATCATGTGGCCAGCTTTCGCTTTACTCGGTGACCTGCAGTGTCAGCTTGTGGAGATCGGCATCGCGCGAGGAGGCGCCGACCATCAGGATGAATTCGCCCGGCTCCACAACATATTTCATATTCACGTCCCAGAACCTGAGCAGATCCGGCGTGATCTCGAACGTCACGGTGGTGCTTTCGCCGGGCTGCAACCGCACCTTGCGAAATCCCTTCAGCTCCTTCACGGGGCGCGTGACGGAACTGACCACGTCGCGGACATAGAGCTGCACAGTCTCGGTGCCCGCGCGCTTGCCGGAGTTGGTCACGTCCACCGAGACCTTCACCGAGCCGTTCTTCGTCATCTTCTTTTTGCTGAGCCGCGGATTCGTAATCGAGAACGTCGTGTAGCTGAGACCGTAGCCGAAAGAATACAGCGGGGACACATCGTCGAACAGGTAGCCGCGCCGCGCCGACGGCTTGTAGTTGTAGAAGACCGGCAAATGGCCGACAGAACGGGGGATGCTGATCGGCAGCTTGCCGCCGGGATTGAAGTCGCCGAAGAGCACATCGGCGACGGCGCGGCCCGTCTCCTGGCCCAGGTACCAGCACTCGTAGATGACGGGCACGTTCTGCGCGAGATAGTTGATGGAGAGCGGACG
>DAHUYD010000119.1 GCA_027315385.1 Acidobacterium sp. | reverse complement strand
AAACAAGATCGCGCTGACGCGAACAGCCATCCGAACTCTGCGCAGCATCCAGAAGCAGCCGGGGAGGGTAAAGAACTATTTCGGCCAAAAGGACGTGGCCTATGCCTCATAAGTTCCACTCTTCAGGGCCGGATCAATAGTACGCGATCCCGCATCTTCACGCTGGCGGACCAGCATGAGGGCGAGGCGTTGGCTGGACAAAGCGTCGCTGCCACTGGCTTTCTGGATGGTGCGACCGGGACTCTGCAGCTTCGCTCCGTGCGGGAGGTTGCGCACTAATGTCTTTGTTACGAACCTGTAATGCGGTCATTGTCTCGGAAGCGTCCGAATCCGGACGAAGGCTGTACCCCAGCTGGAGATGGGAGGTACGCCCCCATCTCCGTCTTTGTCGATGCATCCGGAGAGAGCCGGGATTCGCGCTCAACACGTGATTTAAGTCACATACAACCGAGAAAACGGCATTGTCCAATGAAAAAGCACAAGCAGGAATGACAGGGTGCTGTTGAGTGATAGGACAGTGAGTGTTCCGCAACTGCGTGCCGTTTCTTCCTCAGGAGAACAGAGATGACCCAGCACAGATTAACAACGACCGCAGCAATTGCCTGCCTCGCCCTCTTTCTCGCATCCCTGTTGATGGCATGCGGCGGAGGGGGGAGCAGTTCCACCTCAGGGACTGGATCGAATCCCACTCCCGCAGCCAAGACGCCTGTCCTGGTGAATATGGGCGATTCGCCCGCCGACTGGATGCTTGCTTTTTCCATGAACATCACTTCCATGTCGCTTACCGGAAGCAATGGCTCGGCCACCGTCGTTTCTTCCTCGACGCCGATGGAAATGATGCACCTGATGGGCTCGATGCAGCCGTTGGCGATGGTGCCCGCGCCTCAAGGCACGTACACAGGCGCATCCATCACGATCGGTTCCGCGACCGTGATGTATATGGACCCGACCACCAAAGCTGCAGTTCAGGCGACGATCCCCGGCCCGATCAATGCAAATGTGACCTTCAGCAGTCCGATTACCGTCGGGACGACGCCGATGGCGATGGGCTTCAATCTCGATCTCGCGAGTTCCGTGACCGCTGGCTCCGGGGGCAACCTGAGCATGAATCCCGTCTTTCACGTCACTTCGGGGATGCAGGGCTCGGGGAACGCTCTCGATCCCACCAATGGCGGGATTCAGCAGATGATGGGCACGGTTTCGAGCGTCTCTGGCAGTTCGTTCACCATGACTTCGATGCAGGCGGCACAGAACTTTACCTTTGCAACCAACTCCTCAACCGTGTTTGACGGCACCAGCATGAGCTCGATGTCGGGCAGCATGCTGGCAATCGTGGACGCCACGATGCAGGCTGACGGTTCGCTGCTTGCAACCAAAGTGCAGTCGATGATGGGCTCCGGCGGAGCTATGGGCGGAGGCATCATCACTACAGTGACGGGTCAGCCGCCGACCTCGCTCACCATGGTCATGCAGAACGGGGTCGGCACTGGGATGATGTCATCCTATTTTGCTGCGGGTGTCACGATTGGTTTGAACGGGAGCACAACCTATCAGATCGACGAAGACAACATGGACATGTCCGGCCTGCCCTTTACGCCGGTCTTCGACGCCAGCCACGTTTATGTGGGCCAGAGCGTGATGCCCATCAGCTCGGGTGGCATGATGAGCGGTGGTGGAGGAATGATGGGCGGCAGTTCGATGGCGGGCACAATGACGGCCTCGAACCTTGAACTGGAACCACAGGGGTTGAGCGGGACGGTTGCGACCACGATCACGAGCGGCGCAGCCGCAAGCTTCACACTGATGCTTCCCTCCGATTCTGCCTTTACCACCCTGACCGGAGCGACCAGCGTGACAGTCTATCAGCAGACCGGCACCACGATTTCCGGAGGGTCGTCCATCGCGAGCGGTTCCACGATGCATGCGTTCGGGCTGTTGTTTTTCGACGGTGGGCAATGGAAGATGGTTGCATCCCGAATGGGCTCCAACTAGAGGGTCTCCGAAACTGCTGATCGGCGGGCGCCAGCCATCGAAAGTTGAGAGTCGCGTTCGCGACAAGTGCGCCCGAACCGATTGCCGCGCGGAAGAGATTGCGCACAAGAATCGAGCAGACGATGCCGCATGTAGCGACGAGCGACAATGGCTCCGAACGGTCTGAAGCTTCATGCTGCCTCCATCCAAACCACTTGGCCAAATGGCGCTCTTCGAGCCTCCGTTGATGCCCACAGCACCGGAAATGGCGGTGCATCACCTGGAAACGTGCCGCAAAGATCGGTAAGAAACACCAGCGACTGCGGCACGACGCCATGTTCCTCAAGCCAGTCAAAGCACGGCCGAAAATCCGTTCCCTTGGGCACGAGGAGCCGGGGTGCGTCGCCCCTTCTTCCGAAGGGAGTCTGCGCCCATACACGATGTAGGTTCCTGCTGCTCATACTGCTAACGACAAATGATCGCAGCAATGGCCGCATCTTCGCCGCATGTTTCGCTCAGGATGACAGTTCTACCGCAGGTCCCCATTCGACTCAGTCGCTGCGCGACCTCGCTCAGGGCAGGCTTTCGACTGCGCGGATCGCGCGGGGACGCGATCCGCTTCGCTCAGGAGGACAGTTATTTTCATTTCTTGAGAAAATTGCTGCTTTTCGAGGCTATTCCCGCTCCCAGAAATGCGGGGGTTCGATGGCGAGGGCGCGGAGGTAGACGTATCCCTGGCCGCGGTGGTGGATCTCGTTGTCGATGGCGTACTCGAACATTCCGGTGCCGGTGTTGGTGTAGAAGCCGAAGGCGGTATCGGTTTCGGCGAAGCGGTGCGCGGGAATCTTCGGGAACGCTTCGTCGATGGCGGCGGTTTGCTCGTCCCACAGGCGGAGCAGATCGGCTTTGGTGGTGGGCTTCTCGCCTACATACTTCTCCCACTTGCCGGAGGAGACGCCATTCACGATGGGCATGGCCATGTTGATGAACTCGAAGGCCATGTCGGCGAAGGGCCTCATGCCGCCGACCGAAAACTGAAAGAGCTTGTCTTCAGGGAAGGCGTCGATGGTGCGGCGGGTGAGCCGGCGGTGTCCCTGCCAGTGCTTCAGCAGCTCGTCGGCGTTCATCACAGGTTTCAATTCAGTCGTCATGGTCGGTTTCCTCGTGTGTCGCCCAATTTGGCGGTGTGAATAGTGTAGGAGACATTCCCGACAGAAGCTGTCGTAAATTGGAGAGAGACTGAAATTCACATGTACGACCCGATATTGCGCGTGCTGGCGGTGCTGGAGATTCTGCAGGCGCGCGACCATGTGACCGGAGCGGAGCTGGCCGAGCGGCTGGAAGTGAATCTGCGCACGGTGCAGCGGTACATTGTGCGGCTGAAGGATCTGAAGATTCCGGTGGAGTCGTCGCGGGGCGTGGGCGGGGCGTACCGGCTGAGGCCGGGGTATCGGCTGCCTCCGCTGCTGCTGACGAATGAGGAGGCGTTTGCGCTTTCGCTGGGGCTGCGCGCGCTGCGGCAGGTGGGGCTGGCGGCGTTTGCTCCGGCAACGGAGGGCGCGCTGGAGAAGCTGGGGCGCGTGCTGCCGGCGGCGCTGCGGGAGAGTCTGCGGACGGTGGAAGATGTGGTGGCGATTGAGCCGGGGCCGTGGGTGGTGACAACGCCGGTGGAGGCGCTGATGCGAGCGGCGACGGCGATTCGCGGCGGGCGGCGGGTGCGGTTTCGGTACCGGTCGCATGGGGGGCGGATTTCGCAGCGGCAGGTTGAGCCGTGGGCGGCACTGCATACGGATGGGCGGTGGTATCTGATCGGGTATTGCCTGACGCGGAAGGCGGCGCGGACGTTTCGGCTGGATCGCGTGACGGATCTGGAACTGGGTGCGGAGCGGTTTCGGCGGCCGGCGGATTTCGACGCGCGGAAGTATCTGGCGGAGCACATGCCGTTTGTGCAGTCGGAGTACCAGATCGATGTGTGGATCGACATGGCGGCGGAAGACGCCGTGCGCGAGTTTGCTCCGTGGAGGATTGCCGCTGAACCGGACGGCGAGGGGACGCGGCTGCGGTGCGGGCGGGATCGGCTGGAGCTGTTTGCGGCGATGCTGCTGAGTTTGGGGCGGCGGATCGTGGTGCGAAGTCCGGCGGAACTGCGGACGACGTTTCGCGAGTTGGCGCGGCAGGCGAGAGAAGCGGCCAGTTCATAACCCGAAATGAAGAGTTAGAAAAAATGCTTGACATGGTGCGCGGGTTCGGCTTACCTTGTGCCATGCACACGCCAGCAGGGGTAATCTGTACCAGGAGCGCGGAGCTTTGCCATCAGGCGCGCCGGTATGTCAGGGTTATCCGCCCGATGCCCTAAGTTAGATTCTTTCCCCAATCGCAGACGAATTCAGTTGTATCGAGAAGTATCTCGAACGCGCGCCGGTCGATTGCCGGGCGTGTTTTCGCGGCCGTTTATACCTACAGACAACTTCGTTAAGGATCGACCATGAAACGTGCTTCGACCAGTGCGCGGTTACTCCGCGTGTGCCTTGGAATGACGCTGTTCGCGGTTTCCGCATTTGCGCAAACCACGCGCGTGGCTTCGCGCATTGTGCGCCCGATTGACGACTCCAGCCGGACGGTGCTGAGGGGAACGACTCCGGGCGCGATCAAGGGTGCGCGGGATCTGGGTCCGCTGACTGCGGGGCAGACGCTGAACCGGATGATTCTGGTGCTGAAGCCGAGCGGCGAGCAGGAGGCTGCTCTGACCAGTCTGATCAAGGAACTCCACAACAGGAATTCCGCGGAGTATCACCACTGGCTGACGCCTGATGAGTTCGCCGCCCAGTTCGGCCCTTCGGCCAGCGATCTGACCAAGGTGGAAGGATGGCTGCAGTCGCACGGGCTGAATCCGATGGGGATTGCGCGGGGAGGGCAGTGGATCGAGTTTTCCGGCACAGGGCAACAGGTGGAGGGTGCATTTGGTACGACCCTGCACCGGTTCGAGGTGAACGGGCAAACACATATTGCGAACGCAACCGACATTTCCATTCCGCAAGCATTGACGCCGGTGGTGGAGGGAGTGCTGTCGCTGAACAATTTCCAGAAGCAGCCGGATCACACCAATGTGATTGGGTTGCAGCGGAACGCGGAAGGCAAGCTGGCGCCGGTGAGTCCGGATCTGACCACGACGGACGGAAACGGAAATTACTTTTACTACATGGCGCCCACCGACTTCCAGACGATTTACAACGAGAAGCCGCTGCTGACGAAGAATGTGAACGGCGCAGGATTGTCGATTGCCATCGTGGGACGAAGCGATATCTACCTGAGCGATGTGCAGACGTTTCGTTCGATTTTCGGGCTGCCGGCGAACGACCCCAATATCATTCTGAACGGCACGGATCCGGGATATCCGAACTTCGGAAGCGACCTGACGGAATCGACGCTGGATGTGGAGTGGGCGGGCGCGGCGGCTCCGGGAGCGACGATCAACCTGGTGGAGAGCGCGAGCACGGACACGACGGACGGCACGGATCTCTCCGCAGCCTACATTGTGGACAACGATCTGTCTCCCATCATGAGCATGAGTTATGGCGCGTGCGAGGCGCTGCTGGGTCCGGCCGAGAACGCATTCTATAACTCGCTGTGGCAGCAGGCGGCGGCAGAAGGCATCACGGTTTTTGTTTCGAGCGGAGACGGCGGCGCGGCCGAGTGCGATGCCGATCTGCAGCGGGCCTTTATCGAACCGCAGGGGCCAGCGCAATATGGTCCAACGGTGAACGGAACCGCGTCGACTCCGTATGACGTCGCGGTAGGGGGAACCCAGTTCAACGAGGCCGGTAACTACTCCCAGTACTGGGGTGCGAACAACAACGCGCAGTACGGTTCGGCGCTGGGTTACATTCCGGAGCAGGTGTGGAATCAGAGCTGCGATCCGACTCTGCCTCAGGTGGGAACGAACTGCCCCTACGGAGAGTCGTTTTATCTTCTTGAAGGCGGCGGCGGCGGACCGAGCAGCTGCAGCCAGGCTTCAGTGGACAGCCAGGGCAACGAGACCTGCCTTGGGGGGTACACGAAGCCCTCGTGGCAGACCGGGGCGGGCGTTCCCAAAGATGGCGTTCGGGACATACCCGACCTTTCTCTGAACGCGTCTCCGGAAGACGATGGCTATCTTGTCTGTATCAACGGCGATTGCGCGACACAGTCTGTGAATGGCAATCCGGTTCTGACGAGCGCCGGGACGGTGGGCGGCACGTCGGCTTCCGCACCATCGATGGCCGGAATTATGGCGCTGGTGGAGCAGGAGAACGGGGCATGGCAGGGGCAGGCGGACTACGAGTTTTATCAGCTCGCCGCCATGGACAGCTCGTCGTCGTGCGATTCGTCGGCGATGACGGATCCGACGCAGCCGAGTTCCTGCAACTTTAACGATGTCACGCTGGGCAATAACAGCGATCCCGGGCTGACCGGCTACGGGACCGACACCGCGCAGTGGAGCGCCGGAGCCGGATACGACATGGCGAGCGGACTCGGCTCAGTGAATGCGGCCAATCTGGCGGCGAACTGGAGCAAGATCTCCTTTGCCGGCTCGGCTACCACGCTGAGCGCAAGCGGGACCACGGTCGCTCACGGGCAGCCGCTGACCCTGAGCGGAGCCGTGGCGGCCACCGGCAGCAGCGGCGGGATTCCTACCGGGGAGATCGTCCTGGAAACCGATAAGTACGGCGACATTGCCACGCTGCCGCTGGATGCCACGGGGCAGTACTCAGGAGCGGTGTCGAACTTACCCGGAGGAACTTACAACCTGACGGCCCGCTACAGCGGAGATGGAACCTTTGCCAGCAGCGTCTCGGCTCCGGTGGCCATTACCGTCTCTCCGGAAGACAGTGCGGTTTCTCTGAATGTCGACGTCATCAATCCCAGCACCAACGGCGAGGCGCCCTATTCAGGCACCAGCGCGTATGGATCGCCCCTCTATCTCAATGTCACGGTGAAAGGGAAGTCGGGACAGGGGCTTGGCACCGGGACCGTGGAGGTATTGAACGGAAGCAGCGTGATTGCCACCGCGCCATTGACCTCCAGCGGCACGGTCAGCATCTCCACCGGCAACGGAACCGGCTACAACTTCCCTGTGGGAACGAGTGCGGTATCGGTGAAGTACAGCGGCGACAACAGCCTGAACGCGGGTGTCTCCGCCGCGCAGCAGATCGCGATTCAGAAGCAGCAGATCACGACGAATGTGGGCATCAGCACCTTCCAGGCGTCGGTGGGGCAGCCGGTGATTCTGACCGCCAGCGCCTACGCGCTCTACGGTGGGGTCGCTCCGACCGGTACCTTCCAGTTCTATGACAATGGGACGGCGCTGGGGAGCCCAATCGCGATCCCGAGCAGCGGGATTCCGGAAGCGATTGTTACGTATTCGGCGAGCTTCCAGACGGCGGGGCAGCACCTGATTTCGGTTGGATACAGCGGCGATTCCAACTTCGCGCCTGTCTCCGGAACCGATTCAAGTGTGGCCTATCCTTCGTCCTTCCAGGTGATTGCCGCTGGCCTGGCGACGACCACCTCGATCACGGAGTCGTCCCCCACCGTGGCCTTCGGGCAGAACATCACTTACACGGTGAAGGTAACTCCGGTGAAGCCTGGAGGCGCTGCGCCAACCGGAGAGGTGCTGTTGTCCAGCACCGGCAGCACGTTCATCGGCGGGCAAGTGAATCTCGTGAACGGACAGGGGACCGTCATCACAAGCACGGGCGCCGGGACCGCTCAGGTCTATGCGCAATACATGGGGGACTCGACCTATTCCGGATCGACGAGCCCGGCGATCACGACCACCGTCATGAAATACACGCCGGCGATCCGGTTCACCACTGCGGCTCCCGACGTGCTGCCGGGGCAACAGACGAGCCTGAACGTGGTCGTGACCGGGTTCAGCTATGGCCAGTTCGGGACTCTGAATCCGTCAGGTACGGTGCAGTTCTTTACCGCGGTGAATGGGGCAGCGCCACAGGCGATAACGGCTCCCACGCTGCTTGAGCCCACGCAACCCACGATCGACATGGCGCTGAGCATGCGCGCCATCCTGCCGACCGGAACGAATGTCGTGACGGCGGTCTATTCCGGCGACTCGCAATTCAATTCCGTCAGCAGCATGCCGGTGACGGTCTTGGTTACAGCGCCGGACTTCACGATCGGCTCTCAACCCACGGCGCTGACGGTCTCCGCCGGGGGCAGCACCACGGGGACGCTCACGGTGGCGCCGGTTCTGGGCTTCGCCGGCGCCGTGGCGCTGAGTTGCGGCAGCGGATTGCCGGCCGGGGCTACGTGCAGCTTCTCTCCGTCGTCGGTAGCCGCAGGCGGGGGGCAGTCGGACCTGACGGTTGCTCTCCAGGGGCCGTTCACGACGCAGGCCAGGAATGAGAAACCGGGCTGGCTGGCCGGCGGTGAAATGTGCGGACTGTTCGGCCTGTTCGTCGTTGGGCTGGTGGGCCGCCGCAGAAAGGCGTGGGCGATGCTTCTGGTGGTCGCGATGGTGGCCGGGCTCGGCCTGGCCTCAGGATGCGGAGGCGGCGGCGTTACGCCGACGAGCGCGGTGATGCTCACGAGTTCGCAAACGAAGGTCGCGTCCGGAACCTCGGTGACCTTCACCGCTCAGGTCTCCGGCGGGAGCGGACCCTACACGGGTACTGTCGCCTTTTTCGATGGTCCGATCGAACTCGGCAACCCGGTGGCGCTCAGCGATGGAGAAGCGGCCTTTTCGGTGAGCAACCTTGCGATCGGAACTCACTCCATCACGGCGCGATACAGCGGCGATTCGAAGCACTCGGGTTCGGATTCGCAGCCGATGTATCAGGCGGTCACGGGCACGACCACGTTGCAGGTGGTGGCCGCGTCCGGCAGCCTGAGCCATACACTCAGCGTTCCGCTCACGGTGCAATAGCCAACGCGCAACAGCAGGACCGATGGAGCAGCCGAAAGAGACGACAACCTGCAGCGTCGACTCGATTCAGCTGCTCCATCGACCGAGAGGGCCCGCCGGGAAAGTTAAGAACAGACTCTAACTCGCCCAGTAACTGCGGTCGAGAGTGCGGTACTGGATGGCTTCGGCGATGTGGGGGAGGGCGATGCTGGGCTCGGCGGCGAGGTCGGCGATGGTGCGGGCGACCTTGAGGATGCGGTCGTGGGCGCGGGCGGTGAGTCCCTGCTGGACCATGGCGCGTTCGAGGAGCTTTTCCGCGTCCGGGGAGAGGTCGCAGAAGGCGCGGATCTGGCGGGTGGACATCTGGGCGTTAGAGAAGATTTTTTCGCGGGCTGATTTTGCAGTGGCGCTGGCGGGGGCGCCGGCGGCGGCGAAGCGCTGGCGCTGGTGCTCGCGCGCGGCCAGGACGCGGGCGCGGATGGTGGCGGAGGTCTCGGTGGCGGCGGCTCCGCGAAGCTCCTTGTACTGGACGGCGGGGACTTCGATGTGGATGTCGATGCGGTCGAGGAGCGGGCCGGAGATTTTCGCGACGTACCGCTGGATGAGCGGCGGGGTGCAGTGGCACTCGCGCGACTTGTCGTTGAAATAGCCGCAGGGGCAGGGGTTCATGGCGGCAGCAAGCTGGAATGCCGCCGGAAATGTGAGCGACATGCTGGCGCGGGCGATGGTGACGTGGCGGTCTTCGAGGGGCTGGCGCATGACTTCGAGGACGTTGCGGGGAAATTCGGGCAGCTCGTCGAGGAAGAGGACGCCGTTGTGGGCGAGGGAGACTTCGCCGGGGCGGGGAATGACGCCGCCACCGATAAGTCCGGCGTCGGAGATGGTGTGGTGCGGGGAGCGAAACGGACGCTGAGTGACGAGTCCGGCTTCGGCGTCGAGGACGCCGGCGACGGAGTGGATCTTGGTGGTTTCAAGGGCCTCGTCGAAGGTGAGCGGCGGCAGGATGGAGGGCAGGCGCCGGGCAAGCATGGTTTTGCCGGAGCCTGGAGGGCCAATCATTAATATGTTGTGGCCGCCGGCGGCGGCAACTTCGAGGGCGCGCTTGGCAGTCTGCTGGCCGCGGACGTCGGCGAAGTCGAGGGCGAAGTGCTGGAGTTCGTTGAGAACCTCCGTGGGCTCGACGTGGAAGGCGGGGACGTGGATGCCTCCATTGCCGGCCTGGTTGAGGAGGTCGCGGACTTCAAGCAGCGTGGCGACAGGGTAGACGCTGACGCCATCGACGACGGCGGCCTCGCGGGCATTGGCTTTGGGGATGATGAGGTTTTTGATGCCGCGCTCGCGTGCGGCGACGGCGACGGGCAACATGCCGGGAACGGGACGGAGAGCGCCGTCGAGGCCAAGTTCGCCGATGAGGAGGAAGTCGGAGAGGTCGCGGAGCTCGAGTGCGCCATACGCCCCGAGAATGCCGACGGCCATGGGGAGATCGAAACCGGAGCCTTCTTTCTTGATGTCGGCGGGGGCGAGGTTGATGGTGATTTTGGTGGAGGGCAGGTCGAATCCGGAATTGCGGATGGCGGCGCGGACGCGGTCGCGGGATTCGCGGACGGCGGCGTCGGGCAGGCCGACGGTGGCGAAGGTGTCCTTTTCGGAGACGTACTTGGAGAAGTCGACTTCGACGTCGATGATGGAGGCGTCAATGCCGTAGACGGCGGCGCTGCGGGCGGTGAAGAGCATGATAAGCCGATTCTGCCGGGAGTGTAGCAGCGGGAGCGGCCCTTCTCAGTGATGCTGAGCGTGCGGGAGAAACCATAGTAATGGGACCGAGCAGGGGCTACGGGATACGGTTTACGGGACAGGTGCCGCGGGTTCTGCGTCAAGCACGAAGTCGGGCTCGGTCCAGAGAAGGATGGCCTGGGGGAGGGTGATGGCGATGAGGAATCCGGCGGTGGCGAGGAGCAGGACGAGGTGCAGCTCCAGCGCGGGGGAGATGAGCCGCGGCGTCCAGAGGGCGATGAGCCAGATGGGCGCGAAGACAGCGAAGAGCACCCC
>DAHUYD010000110.1 GCA_027315385.1 Acidobacterium sp. | reverse complement strand
GACACAAGGCAAGGTGACAACGGACATGATTGCGCATTTGCGGGGACGGCTGTTTGCGAAGAGTCCAGGGCAGGCGATTGTCGAAGCCGGCGGGGTGGGGTACGACGTGACGATCAGCGTGCCGACGTTTACGGCGCTGCCACGAGAGGGCGGCGAGGTGGCGCTGTACATTCACACGCACGTGCGCGAGGACGCGCTGGCGCTGTTTGGGTTTCTGGAGCGCGATGAGAAGCGGCTGTTCGAGCGGCTGATCACGGTGTCGGGGGTGGGGCCGAAGCTGGCGATCACGATACTGAGCGGGCTAAATCCGGAGCGGACGGTGGCGGCGATTCGGGCCCAGGACCACGCGACGCTGACGCGGATTCCGGGGGTGGGGAAGAAGCTGGCGGAGCGGCTGGTGGTGGAGCTGAAGGAGAAGCTCGAGGATTTCGCCGTGGCTCCGGCGGCGGCTGCGCGGTCGCTGGGACCGGCGGCGGACGATGTGCTGTCGGCGCTGGTGAATCTGGGGTATCAGCGGGCGGCAGCGCAGAAGGCGATTGAGACGGCGGTGGAGAAGGACAAGGCGGCGGCGCAGGATTTCGATCAGCTGTTCCGGGGAACGCTGAAGGTGATTCGGTAAGGACTACACGTCCAGCGGGACGCGGCATGAATGCCGCGCTGCGGAGTGAGGCGAGAGAGCCGTTGTCAGTCGTCGAAGTCCACTTCAGGGAGCAGCCTGCGCATCAATTCTCGGACGCGTTCGGGAGTGGTGCCATGGTGATATTCCTGGGTGAGCGGATGGTCGGTTTCTTCCAGACGAAAATGGGGCCTCTGATTGTGAAATTGCGGGTAGGCATACATTTTCAGGCTGAGAGTATCGGGGTAATCCGGCAATTGTGTGCTGAGCCAGGAAAACATCGGCGGAAGTTCAGCTGCGTCGTCGTCGGACATGGTCCGCAGCTTCTCGAAGTTCTCCCTGCTCAAAGAGCCCCAGACGCCCCAACGGAAGCTCTCGCCCGTACCAATGATCGGGAGGTGGAGAAGTCCGCGAACAAAATAGTGTTCGCCTCGAATGGCGCAATAGTCATCGGTAAGAAACGTGCCGGACTTGGAACTGGCTTCCAATTCGCGGCGCCAGTAATGGGGTTCCGAATAGCCGAAATCGAGGCAGGGCCCCTCATGCCATTCGTCGCAGGAGCTGCATTTCCAGCGAAGGTGGGCGAGGTTTGCGAGTGTGGTGGTGGGGCGCTCGTTGCGAATGCGAGCGCGTTCACAGCAGCCGGAACAGAGCAGGCGGATTGTTACGAGGTCGTCGGGTGTGTCGTCCCAGGTGCCGTGAGCGGCGCGGATCAGTTCACAGTTATCGCACCACGCGTCGGGGAAGGGATTGTCGCCGGTGGGGGCTTCGCGGTTAAAACCCAGGCCTGTTGCTTCGCCCATGAGATGCGTGCAGGCGAAGGTTTCCGCGGTGTCGCCATGAATGCCGCAATGAACGGTATCTGCCATATCGTCGTCGTTCGATCAGGGCTCCCCTGGGGCATCTACCGCAGTCGGCTGTGTTACCGAACCCGCAGCAAGTGGTAATTCTTCTTGCCGGTGCGGAGCAGGAGAGCGCCTGGCCATTTCAGGTGGCCGCTGGTGATGGTCGCTGCCTGGGTCTGGCGTTCATTGTTGATATAGACGCCTCCGCCTTCGATCAGCTTGCGCGCCGAACCTTTGCTGTCCGCTAACTTCGTGCGGACCAGGAGGTCGGTCAGGCCGATGCCGGAGGCGAGTTCTGTTTGCGGAAGGTCGGTGACGGGGACCTCTCGCGCCAGGAGGGCAACGGTTGCGGGCGTTGGAATTTCGTCCGATGAGGAAAACAGGATCCGGCTTGCCGCCTCCACGCTGCGTACCGCTTCGGCGCCGTGGACGATGGTTGTGCATTCGGCAGCTAACACGCGCTGCGCCTCACGCGCCTCGGGCCGGCGCTGCGTTTCGGCTTCCAGGGCTTCGATACGCTCGCGATCGAGAAAGGTGAAGAGCCTGAGGAAGCGGCCTGCGTCGGCATCGGCGGTTTGCAGCCAGTATTGATACATCTGGTAGGGGCTGGTGCGGGCAGCGTCGAGCCAGACGGCTCCCTCTTCGGTCTTGCCGAACTTCTTTCCCGAGGATGTGGTGAGGAGCGGGAAGGTGATGCCTTCAGCGGGCTTTCCGAGGATCCGGCGGATCAGATCCTTGCCGGAAAGAATGTTGCCCCACTGGTCGCTGCCGCCCATCTGAATGGTGCAGTCGAAATGCTGACAGAGGAAGAGAAAATCGTAGGCTTGCAGCAGCATGTAACTGAATTCGGTGAAGGAGATGCCCTGGTCGCGCTCTTCGAGGCGTACGCGAACCGAGTCGCGGCGGATCATTTCGTTGACGGAGAAATGCTTGCCGATGTCGCGGAGGAAGTCGACCAGGTTCAGCTTGAGGAGCCAGGCGGCGTTGTTGAGGATGAGGGCTCGTTCATCGGAGGAGACGTCGAAGAAGCGGCTGAGCTGGGCGCGGATGGCGGCGGAATTTTGCTCGGCTACTTCGCTGGTGAGCAGAGTGCGCTCGGAGGATTTGCCGCTGGGGTCGCCGATGAGCCCGGTGCCGCCGCCCACGAGGACCAGGGGACGATGGCCGTGACGCTGGACGTGGGCGAGGCCCATGACGGGAATGAGGCTGCCGAGGTGGAGGCTGTCCGCAGTGGGATCGAAGCCAACGTAGATGGTGCGGCGCGCCTGGTTGAGGAAGGCATCCAGATCGTCGCTGGTGGCCGCCTCGAGAAAGCCGCGCCAACGCAATTCCTCCAGAAGGGCGCTCCTGGGACCGGATTCCGACGACGGATGACTCATGAAGTCTTATTTTCCCATAGAGATGCGCGGCGGCTAGAATGGCGGCCATGGACGGGAAACGGGAATTGCTGCGTCATGCTGTGGCGACGGTGGCGTATCGCGCGGCGCGAGCGCTGGAGGATGCGCCGGAGGAATTTGGGGAGTATGCGGGATGCGGCCGGACGCCGGGGCAGAT
>DAHUYD010000108.1 GCA_027315385.1 Acidobacterium sp. | reverse complement strand
GGCACCTTTGGCCCCGACCTGACACATTTGGCCAGCCGCGACACGATCGCGGCTGGCGCTGCGAACAATACGCCTCAGGATTTGTTTGAGTGGATCAAAGATCCGGACGCTGTCAAACCAGGCTGCCTGATGCCGTCGATGCAGTTGAACGACAGCCAAATCCACGAGCTTGTGGCATACCTGGAAACACTTCACTAAGCTTCAGCGGGACAGGAGCATGGCAGACCATAGCATACCGATTGGCGGATCCCTCGACGTAACGCCCCAGGAGCGCGAGCGCTTACCGCTGCTCGATCGCCTGCACGAGTGGGTGGTCACGGTGGACCACAAGCGGCTCGGCATTCTCTACGTTCTCTACTCGCTCTTCTTTATGGCGGTGGCGGGCGCGGAGGCGCTCTCCATGCGCATCCAGCTCGCTGTGCCCAATAACCACTTCCTGCAGCCGGAGATCTACGACCAGTTCTTCACCATGCACGGCACCACCATGGTGTTTCTCGTGGGAATGCCGATTCTCTTCGGTATCGCCAATTACATCGTGCCGCTGCAGATCGGCGCCCGCGACATGGCATTCCCGCGCCTCAACGCTTTCAGCTTCTGGCTCACCGCATTTGGCGGCATCCTGCTTTACTGGAGCTACATCGGCGGGTTTGGCCTTTACGGCATGGGCAACGCGCCGGATGTCGGCTGGTGGGCCTACGCGCCGCTGAGCTCCAAACCGTTTTCCATCGGGCCGACTATCGACTACTGGGCTCTCGCTCTGATCGTCAGCGGGTTCGGCACGCTGGGCGCCGCCATCAACATCATCGCCACCACATTATCCATGCGGTGCAAAGGCATGACACTGCTGCGCATGCCTCTGTTCGTATGGCTCATGCTGGTGGTCAGCGCTCTCACCCTCATTACGATTACCCCGCTCACGGCGGCTCAGGCGATGCTGCTGCTGGACCGCAATCTCGGCGCGCACTTCTTCGACGCCCAGGCCGGCGGCTCCGCCCTGCTCTGGATTCATTTTTTCTGGATCTTCGGCCACCCGGAAGTCTACGTCCTGGTGCTGCCGGTCTTCGGAATCGCCAACGAAATCATTCCCGTCTTCTCGCGTAAAGCGATCTTCGGATATCCGGCCATGGTGGCGGCGTCGGTGGGCATCGCGTTCGTCAGCCTGGGAGTATGGGCGCACCACATGTTCACGGTGGGCATGTCATCGGTCAGCAACACCTTCTTCGTGCTCTCTACCATGCTGGTCGGCATTCCCACCGGAATCAAAATCTTCAATTGGCTGGCGACGATCTGGGGCGGCAAGGTCCGATTCCAGACTCCGATGCTCTTCTGCATCGCCTTTCTGTTTCAGTTTCTCATCGCCGGCCTGACCGGCATTATGCTGTCGGTGGCGCCGTGGGACTGGCAGCTGCACAACTCCTATTTCGTCATCGCCCACTTCCATTACGTGCTGGTGGGCGCCATTGTCTTCAACATCTTTGCCGCTGTCTATTACTGGTTTCCCAAGGTGACCGGCAAAATGCTCAGCGAAACCCTCGGCAAGTGGCACTTCTGGCTGTTCCTGATCGGGTTTCACCTCACCTTCGACACGATGCATTTTGTTGGCCTGATGGGCATGCCGCGCTCGATATATACGTACGAGGCAAACCGCGGCTGGGGGCACCTGAATTTCATCATTTCGGTGGGCGCCTTTATTCAGGGCATCGCTGTGCTGATCTTCTTCTGGAACGTGATCCACTCGCTCCGGAAAGGTAAAGAGGCGGGAAACGACCCCTGGGACGCCTGGACTCTGGAATGGGCCACGCCATCGCCCCCGCCTGCGTATAACTTCGCTTCCGATCCGGTAGTTCACAGCCGCCGGCCGCTGTGGGACATCAAGCATCCGGACGACCCGGACTGGAAGTACGAGTCATGAGCGCGATTCCTGTTTCGCCCGGCGCCGAAAACTGGGAACTGCCCTATCGCGGCAAGGTGGCCATGCTCTCGCTGATCACCGCCGAGTCGGCCATTTTCACCATTTTCGTTGTCGGTTACATCTTTTATCTTGGCAAGGACATCAGCGGCCCCACGCCCAGGCAGGTGCTGGACATTCCTGTCTTCAACACCATCTGCCTGCTCTCCTCGAGCGTCACGATCTGGCTCTCGGAGCGGCAGATCGAGCGTGGCCGCATCAAGGAATTCGCCGCGCTCTGGGCGCTGACGCTCGCCCTCGGCGTCGAGTTCCTTATCGGCACCGGGCTGGAATGGAAAAAGCTGATCGCCGGCGGCTTAACCATCCGCACGAATCTCTTTGGGACGACGTTTTACTCCCTGGTGGGCCTGCACGCCACGCACGTCGTCATCGGCGCCGTCGGCCTGGCGCTGATCCTCATTTTTACGCTCACCGGGCACATCAACGAGAGCCATACAGAACGCATTCAGACCTTTGCTCTCTACTGGCATTTTGTCGATGCGGTATGGGTCGTAGTCTTCACCGTGGTTTATATCGTGGGGCGATAAGGCAGCGATGAGCGAAACCGTTCAGCAAAAATCGGGCCCGGTGCACGGAGAGAGCCTTCATCTGCCGGCGCCCACCCACTGGCCCATCGTTCTGGCTTTCGGCTGCACGCTCGCCGCCGCCGGACTGGTCACCAGCCCCTTCATCAGCGTTCTGGGCGGAGTGTTCATGGTTACCGGCTGCGTCGGCTGGTTCCGTCAGGTTCTGCCCCACGAGGCGCACGAGGATGTTCCCGTAGTCGTGCAGCCGGTCACCATTGCCACAAGACGCCGTGTAGTCGAGCGCATCCACATCCACCCCGAGCATCGCGCTCACCTTCCCATCGAGACCTATCCGGTTGCCAGCGGCCTGAAGGGCGGCATTGCCGGCGGCATCGCCATGGTGATCCCGGCCATCATCTACGGCCAGCTCGCGCACGGCAGCATCTGGTGGGCGGTGAACCTGCTGGGCGGCGCCGGCGTGGCCCACTGGAGCCATGTCACCGATGCGCAAATCGCGGCTTTCCATGGCGACTGGCTCGGCATCGCAATCGTGCTCCAGGCGATTGTCTGCATGCTGGTTGGCCTCCTTTACGGAGCCATGCTGCCCATGTTGCCGCGCCACCCAATTCTGCTGGGCGGCGTGCTGGCTCCGCTGGCGTGGACCGGCCTGCTTTACTCCGGCATGGGCATCATCAATCCCGCCCTTGACGCGCGAATAGCGTGGGGATGGTTTGTCGCCTCGCAGATTGTCTTCGGCGTAGTGGCGGGATTAGTGGTCGCGCGAGAAGAGAGGGTGCGGACCGATCGCGGGTTGCCCTTTATAGCGCGTATGGGTATCGAGGCTCCTGGACTTATCGAATCGAACCTGGACGCCGGTCCGCCCCGGCGGGACGAGGAGAAACACTGATGCGGCTTCGCTCGACGGTGGCCGGGGGCCTGCTCTCCCTGGCGCTTCTGGCCGCCGGCTGCGGACGGCTGCCTGTCGAACAGACCGAGAGATACGTGCCTCCGGACCAGGTCACGGATTTCCACGCGCTCTACAACACGAATTGCCGTGCCTGCCATGGTCCTGCCGGAGAAAACGGTCCCGCGATGGACCTGGCCAATCCGGAATACCAGGCCCTGGTCGATGACGCCACGCTGCGCAGAATTATTTCGAACGGTATGCCGGGCACGCAAATGCCCGCCTGGGCTCAGTCCGCGGGTGGCATGCTCACCGACGCGCAGGTGAACGCGATCATCGAGGGCATGCGCAAAGAGTGGTCGAAGCCCAACCCGTTTCAGGAAGCTACGCCTCCGGCCTACGAGCAGCCCAGCGGCGCTGACGCCAAGACGCAAACCGCGGATGTGAAGCAGGGGCAACAACTTTATCAGGCGCACTGCGCATCGTGCCATAGCGGTCATGCTCGCCAGGAACTTACCAGCCCGATTTATCTGGCGCTGATCAGCGATCAGGCCCTGCGCAGCATCATCATCGCGGGCCGGCCCGACATCGGACAGCCGGACTGGCGCCACGACAACGGCCAGCTTAGCCCGCAGGATGTCACCAGCATCGTTGCGTATCTCAGTTCGCTGCGAACCAACACCGCCATTTCCGCGCCCCCCGTACCCCTTTCTTCGAGGAGATAAACGTGGTCGAACGAAGCGACAGCCCGCATCCCGCCAGCACCGGCGCTGAAATCGGAAGAGCCGCCGAAGTGGCTTCCGATCTCGAAGGCCCTCGCGTCGTATCGCGGCGCTGGATGCTGTTGAAAGCCGGCATCGCGCTGAACGGTCTCATCGGAATCGGTCTCGCCATTCCCATCATCCGCTATCTCTTCTCGCCGATCCGCCCGGATTCCGCTTACAACTCCTGGGTTTCGCTGGGAACCGCAGACAGCTTTCCCATGGGCGAGACGCGCCTGATCTCTTTTACCAATCCCTGGCGGCGTCCATGGGATGGACAGACTGTCGACATTCCCTGCTACGTGCGTCGCACCGGCAAACGCCAGTTCCAGGTGTTCGCGATCAACTGCGCCCATCTCGGATGCCCGGTGCGGTGGTTCCCGCAGTCCCAGTTGTTCATGTGCCCCTGCCACGGCGGAGTCTATTACGCCGACGGATCCCGCGCCTCCGGTCCGCCCACTCGCGGATTGTTTACCTATCCGAATAAGGTGGTTGCGGGCAATCTGCAAATTTATGCAGGGCAGATGCCGACGCTGTCCAATGTGCCGAAGCCGCCTGAATCCGCGAAACTGGTGAACATCGCCGCGCCCACGCCTGAGGGAGACTGCCCATGCCGCGGATGAAGCGAGACGCAAAAACCGTCTACAACTGGCTGGAGCGCCGCCTTCAGATTGAAGGTCCGGTGAAGGACGCTGCGCTGCACAAGGTTCCGCGCAGTACGGCCAGCTGGTGGTATGTCTTCGGCAGCGCTGCTTTCACCTTGTTGCTGCTCCAGGTCGTCACCGGAATTCTGCTTGCGCTGGTTTACTCGCCCACCGCCGCGAATGCCTGGAACAGCCTCAACGTTCTCAACCACCAGATTCCGCTCGGCTGGTTCATTCGCGCCCTGCACGGATGGGGATCGAACTTCATGGTCGCCATCGTGTTCATCCACATGTGCCAGGTCTTCCTTTTCGGGGCGTACAAATTTCCGCGGGAACTCACCTGGATCGTCGGTGTCTTCCTGCTCCTGATGACTCTCGGCATGGCCTTCACGGGCCAGGTGCTGCGCTTCGATCAGGACGCCTACTGGGGCCTGGGCATTGGCGTCTTCATGATGAGCCGCGTGCCGCTGATCGGAGGCGCGCTTGTGCATTTCCTGCTGGGCGGCCCGAATATCTCCGGGGCTACGCTCTCGCGCTTTTTCACGCTTCACGTATTCGTGATCCCCGGCCTCCTGCTCAGCTTCGCGATGGTGCACGTCTGGATGGTCCTCAAGCTCGGCATTAACGAGTGGCCGATGCCGGGACGCCTGGTTCGCCGCGAGACCTACATCGCGATCTACAACCGTCTTTCCCACGAGGACGGCATTCCGTTTGTGCCTGGCGCTTTCTGGAAGGACCTGATCTTCTCCGGGGCCATCGTTGCCGCGGTGGCTGTCTGTGCCATGGTCTTCGGACCCTATGGCCCAGGCGGCATGCCCAATCCTTCCATCATCCAGACCACTCCCAAGCCCGACTTCCCGTTCCTCTGGATCTTTGCCATCCTGGCCTATCTGCCGCCGGCACTGGAAACGCCGGTCATCCTCGTTGCCCCCATCCTTGCCATCGCGGGACTGCTGGCGCTGCCCTTTGTGGCGGGCGAAGGCGAGAAGAGCTGGCATCGGCGTCCGATCGCCGTCCTCACGGTAAGTTTCATTGCGGTTGCCTGGGGAGTGTTTACGCACCTTGGTACGTACACTCCGTGGAGCCCGCACATGAATGCGTGGAGTTCCGACGCGATACCCGCCCGCTACACGCACAGCGCCACGCCACTGGTGCGCGAGGGCGCGGTGGTCTTCCAGGCCAAGCAGTGCCGTAACTGCCATGAGATCGAGGGCGTCGGCGGCCAGCGCGGCCCGGCCCTCGACGACGTGGCCACGCGCATGACTCCCGACGAAATGCGCTACAAAGTTGTTACCGGTGGCGGCAACATGCCCGCCTTCGGCAAGAATTTGTCGCCCGCTGAGGTCGAGGCGCTGGTCGCCTTCCTCGAGACGCTGCACCCGGCCAACGAGCGGCCCGCCTACGACGGCGCGCTGCGCGAAACCTCCACGCATAACGGATCGCCGCCACCAGTAACCGGCAGCAAATAGCAGGGCTTTTATGGATTCTTCAGCGCTGTGGACCGCGTGGGACATTCCCTGGGGGGTTACCTCGGCGCTGATCGTGTCCAGCCTGATCTATGCGCGCGGCTGGGCACGGATCCGCCGCACGCGGCCCGAGCTTTTCCCCGGCTGGCGCCTGGCCGCTTTTCTGGGCGGCATGCTGGCCGTTTTTATTGCGGTCGCGTCACCGCTTGATGCCTTTGCCGACCGGATGCTCTCCATTCACATGGTGCAGCACTTCTTTCTCTGGTCGGTGGCGCCCATTCTCATTGTTTTCTCGGCGCCGGTGGTTCCCATGCTCCGCGGATTGCCGCGGCTGGCGATGCGCGGCGCGCTGCGTCCGCTGTTCACGAGCGGCATCCCGCACAGGATCGGCGCATTCCTCACCCGCCTGCGCGTGGCATGGCTCATCTGGACGCTGGCCTTCCTGTGCTGGCACATCCCGAAGATGTATGATCTCGCGCTCTCCAACGAATACATTCACGAATACGGAGAGCACGCCAGCTTCTTCCTTGCCAGTCTCATCTTCTGGTGGCCGGTAATCGCGCCCTGGCCGTTTCGCCGGCCGGGATACACCCGCAGCGGCGAGTCCCGCCGCTGGATGCTGCTCCCCTACCTGGCGCTGGCTGACGTGGTGAACACCGCCATCTCGGCGTTCCTTTGCTTCTCCGGCCGTGTTATTTACCCCGGCTATCTGCTGGAGCCGCGCCTCTTTGGAGTGAGCGCCCTCAACGATCAGATCGCCGCCGGCGCCTTCATGTGGGTCTCGGGATCGATGATGTATCTCGTCCCCGCCATGATCATTACGCTGCGGTTGCTTTCCCCGCGAAGCCGGCGGCAGCGCGTGTACGCCACAGCGGCCGCCCCGCAGTAGGCTGCGGCGAGATCGCGATCGCCGGAAGCGCCTGTACGCCGCGCCGGTGACTCTGCAGACCTGCTCTGCCATGTGCCTTTACGGCTTCGTTGCCAGAATCAGGGGCGACGGTCCGGGTGAGGGAATCGTCCGGACAGCGGTGAATCCCGCTTCCTGCAACCATCCGCCGATCTCCTCCACCGACCAGGTGTTGCCGGTCTGCGTGTTCACCAGCATGTTGACGGCGAAGAACAACCCCGCAATGGGGCCGGTGCGCTGCTGATTCACCAGGAACTCCGCGATGGCGATGGTGCCTCCGCCGGCCAGAGCCATGAACGTCTTCTTCAGCAGCTTGCGGCTGAGGGCTTCGCCTTCGCTGTGCAGGATGTGCCCCAGCGTGGCGAGCGCGAATTCCGATCCAAAATCCGCATCGTGCAGATCGCCTTCGACAAATGAGAACCGATCCGCGAGCCCGAATCGCTCTGCAGTCTTCTTCGTCACCGGGATCACCTCCGGCCAGTCCACCGCGGTGACCCGGACGCGCGGTGAGCTTTGCGAAAGTGCGATCCCCCAGACTCCCGAGCCCGCCGCCAAATCCAGCACTCGCACCGGTTCGCCGCTCGCGCCGAAGTTCATCTCGCGCGCCAGGAACTGCGCCGCGGGGTAGCTCATGGGGAAAATGTCTAATACAAAATCGTGGAAGAACTCGCCGCCCGACTTCTCCTGATTCACAGCGGAAACAGGAGCGCCCGTCGCGACCACTTCGTTCAGGTGCAGCCAGCGCGGAATGAGGTGCTCGCTGCAGTGCCGGATCAGGCCGCCCTGGAACCCCGGCTTCGTGCTCACCAGGAACGCCGCGCTCTCCGGCGTGAGCCGATATCGCCCCTCCTCGTCTTTCGCCAGATAGTCGAGGCCCACGAGCGCGTTCATGATGGCCGCCAGCCCCCGTTCCGAGGCGCCTGTCGCCTTCGCTGTCTCGGCCACCGTCTTCGCGCCGGCATCCAGCACATCGAACACGCGGTGCCGGATGGCCGCTTCCAGCACCAGCGGCGGCACATAGCCCCATGCCATTTGCAGGATGCGTTCGGGGGTGGGCTGCCCAGGGGCACTCTTTGCCACACTCGTCGCCATCGGCGCTTGACCTCGATTCCCAATTGGATTTTCGGGGGATCCGGGGAACGCCGTCGAGTGTATCAGGTCCGCGTTGCGGCGCGCTGGGGACCGCGAGCAGCCGGCAGCTTCCCGCTGATCTCTGACTCCTGACTACAGGCTACCGTCTACCGATCGCTGCTCACTGCCCCTGTAAACTTATTGCTGATATGTCTTCCAGCACGCAATCTCATTCCCAGGCCCGTACCTGGACCGGTTCGGAGATTCGCGAGGCGTTCCTGCGCTTCTTCGAATCGAAGGGCCACCGCCGCGTCCATTCCTCCTCGCTCGTGCCCGCCAACGACCCCACGCTGCTCTTCACCAATGCGGGCATGAACCAGTTCAAGGATGTGTTCCTTGGCCTGGAACGCCGCGACTACTCGCGCGCGACAACCTCGCAGAAGTGCGTCCGCGCCGGCGGCAAGCACAACGATCTCGAAAATGTCGGCTTCACCCGCCGCCACCATACGTTCTTCGAGATGCTCGGCAACTTCAGCTTCGGCGACTACTTCAAGAAGGACGCCATCGCGTACGCCTGGGAACTGGTCACGTCGCCCGAGTGGTACGGCATCCCCAAAGACCGCCTCTACGTAACCATTTTCAAGGGCGAGAACGGCGTTCCGCGCGACGAGGAAGCCTACAAGCTCTGGCTCGACCACGTTCCCGCCGATCGCATCCACGAGTACGGCATGAAGGACAACTTCTGGCAGATGGGCGACACCGGCCCCTGCGGTCCCTGCTCGGAGATCTTTTACGACATGGGCATTGAGGCGTCGGACTCCGTCGGCCCCGACGGCAAAAAGCTCGATCTGCCCTTCGGCCAGGACGAGGCCCGCTACGTTGAAATCTGGAACCTCGTCTTCATGCAGTTCGACCGGACTTTAAATGTCACCACGGGCCAGGGCGATCTCAACCTCCTGCCCAAACCCTCCATCGACACCGGCATGGGATTGGAGCGCGTGGCCGCGGTCCTCGAACACAAGGTCAGCAACTTCGAAACCGATCTCTTCACCCCGCTGATACTGAGGGCAGCGGAATTAATGGAGAGAACAGCGTTAGCCCAGCTAGCCGAGACGATCAAGAAGTTTGGAGTGCTTGCAACTTCATCGAATCTTGCAGATTCTCAAGTGTCGGGTTCGTTAGCCAGACTCGTTAATACCGCTAGCCTACGCATCATCGCCGATCACGCCCGTACAGCCACATTTCTGATTGCGGACGGTGTACTGCCTTCGAACGAAGGCAGGGGTTACGTGCTCCGCAAGATCATTCGTCGTGCGATTCGCCATGGACGTCTGCATGGTCAGGAGCAGCCTTTCTTATACAAGATGGTCTACGCTGTTAGCGAACAGATGGGAGTGGGGCCGAATGCGCCCTATCCGGAACTGAAGGAAAGCGCGGACCGCGTAGCAAAAGTCGTGGAAGCCGAGGAGCGGCAGTTTGCAAGAGTTCTGGAGATTGGAGATCGAGAACTCGAAAAGGCGCTTCAGAAAGCCAAAGATCGGCATGCGGAGGCGGAGGAAATTCTTGGAGGGAATGAGTCGGGAAATCTCGATGATTTTCTCAGCGAGGGCGGAGGTTCTGACTTTTTCGACTTTTCCATAGACCGCGAATCGCTACTGAATACCGCCAAATCTGAGGCAAGTGGCCCAATTCGATTACGTGGCCGCGACGCCTTCCACCTCTACGAAACCTACGGTCTCCCACTCGACTTCATGATGGACGCCGCGCGCGACGCCGGCATCCACTTCGATCTCGAAGGCTTCGAGCAGGCTCGCGCCGAAGAGCAAGCTCGCGCCCGCGCCTCCTGGAAAGGAGGCGCGCAAAAATCCGCCAGCCCCGTCTTCCGCGACCTCCCGAAGACAGCCTTCGAGGGCTATCGCCAGCTCCGCACGGACGGCGCCGAAGTCCTGGCCATCGTGAAAGACGGCCAGGGCGTGCCCGCGGCCGCGCCTGGCGATGCCGTCGAGATCGTTCTCGACCGCACCAGTTTCTACGCCGACTCCGGCGGTCAGATCGGCGACACCGGCTGGCTCTACTCCGACGACCACAACTCCGTCGTCGCCGACATTTCCGGCTGCACCAAGCCGGTGCAGGGCGTTTTCGCCCATCGCGCCGTCCTGCGCCAGCCGCTCAAGCTCGGCGACCGCGTGGATACCGTGGTCGACGAGCAGTTCCGCAACTCCACGCGCCGCAACCACACCGCCACGCACCTGCTCCACGCGGCTCTGCGCGAAGTCCTTGGCACGCACGTCAAGCAGGCCGGCTCGCTCGTCGAGCCAGCCCGCCTCCGCTTCGATTTCTCGCACTTTGCCGCCATCGCCGACGAAGAACTACAGGACATCGAGAACATCATCAACAGCCAGACCCTGCGCAACACCCGCGTCGAAACCCTCGAAGACGTTCCTATCGACGTGGCCGTGAACGAGTACCACGCCATGGCGCTCTTCGGCGAGAAATACGGCGAAAAAGTCCGCGTCGTGAAGATCGGCGACTTTTCCACCGAGCTTTGCGGCGGGACGCACACGGGCGCGACGGGCGAGATCGGCGTGGTCAAGCTACTCGGCGAAGGATCGGTTTCCTCCGGCGTTCGCCGCGTGGAGGCCGTCACCGGCCTGGGCGCGCTGAGCGAATTCCGCCGCGACTATCAGGTCGCGCAGCTGGCATCGCAACTCGCTCCCAGCGGGGAGCTGACCCCTGCCGAAGCCCTGCGCCAGCGCCTCGCCGCCCAGGAAGACGAGCTGAAGAAGCTGCGCCGCGAGCTGGACGAAGCGCGCATGAAGTCCGCCGCCTCGCGCATTTCCGGCGCGGCGGATCAGGCCGTCGACGTCGCCGGCATCAAGGTTCTGGCGCAGCGTGTGGACCACCTCGACCGGGGCCAGATGCGGACCCTCGTCGACAACTTGCGCAACAAGCTCGGCTCCGGCGTCGTGGTTCTCGGCGGCGCGCAGGAGGACGGCAAGGTCGCCCTTATCGTTGGCGTCACGAAGGATTTGACCGCCAAAGTGCAGGCCGGCAAAGTGGTCGGGGAGATCGCGAAGCGGGTCGGCGGCTCCGGCGGCGGACGCCCCGACATGGCCGAAGCCGGCGGCAAGGATGAGAGCCAATTGGACGCGGCGCTGAAATCCGCTCCCGAAGTGGTCAAAGGGCTGGTATCGTAGAGCATCTCTTCCGGCTGCATCGTTCAGGCGCCGAACGGCGCGCTTCTCGGGAGGAGCATGCTCCACGGGTGACCGGCCATGCGATATGTGCTTGCGCTCGATCAGGGAACGACCAGCTCGCGCGCGATCCTCTTCGACCAGAAGGGGCAAATCGCCGCCATCGCCCAACATGAAATTCGGCAGATCTTCGGCGCTCCGGGCTGGGTGGAGCACGATCCTGTCGATCTGCTGACTTCGCAGCTGAGCGCGGCTGTGGAAGCGCTGGGGAAAGCCAGCGCCGGCCCCCGCGATGTGATCGCGCTGGGCATCGCCAATCAGCGCGAAACCGCTATCGTCTGGGATAAGCGCACCGGCAAGCCGATATACAACGCCATCGTCTGGCAGGATCGCCGGACCGCGCCCCTCTGCGAGCGGCTGCGCTCCGAGGGCGTGGAGGAGACGGTTCGCCGCAAAACCGGCCTTCTGCTCGACCCCTACTTCTCCGCCTCGAAGATTGCATGGATTCTAGACAACGTGGAGGGTGCACGCGACCGGGCCGAGCGCGGATGCCTTGCTTTCGGCACCGTGGATACGTGGCTTGTCTGGAATCTCACTGGAGGCACGCACCACGTTACCGACCGCACCAACGCTTCGCGCACGCTTCTCTACAACATCGTCGAAGATCGCTGGGACGACGATTTGTTGCGCATCTTCGGTATTCCGCGCAAGATGCTGCCGGAGGTGGTGTGGTCCAGCGAGCAAATCGGCCGCGTCACCGCGCCGCTGGGTCCGGCGGGCGTGGAAATTGCCGGGATCGCCGGCGACCAGCAGGCCGCGCTCTTCGGCCACCTCTGCGTGCGCCCAGGCGAGGCCAAATGCACTTATGGAACCGGCTGCTTTGTTCTGGAGCACATTGGAGACGCCTTTCGGCTTTCGCAGCAGCGCCTCCTGACGACACTGGCATGCAGCGCCCACCGCAAACTGCGTTACGCGCTGGAAGGCAGCATTTTCATCGGGGGAGCGGTAGTGCAGTGGCTGCGCGATAACATGCGGTTTATCGCCTGCGCGCCCGACGTGGAAACCGTCGCCGCCAGCGTGCCCGACAGCAATGGGGTGGTGCTGGTTCCTGCCTTCACGGGCCTCGGCGCTCCGCACTGGGATCCCTACGCCGCCGGCATGATGATCGGTATCCGCCGCGATACGCAGATCTCGCACATCGCCCGGGCCGCGATTGAGAGCATCGCCTTTCAGGTGGCCGACGTCCTGCGCGCCATGGATGCGGACACCGGCCTGCCGTGCCGCGAGTTGCGCGCCGACGGCGGTGCCGCGGCGAATGACCTGCTGATGCAGTTCCAGGCTGACCTGCTCGGCATCCCTGTGCATCGGCCCGCGATGCTGGAGTCCACCGCACAGGGTGCGGCGTATCTCGCAGGACTGGCAACCGGCTTCTGGTCCAGCGTGGATGAGATTGCCGAGATGCGTGCGGGCGCGATCTTCAGGCCGCAGGCCAGCCGTGCCCAGATGGACGCCCGCTATGCGCGCTGGCATGACGCCGTAAAGCGTGCCCGGGGCTGGAATGCCGGCAGCCAGCCCGGAAATGTAATTAACGTTCGGCCAACTGTCGATTTGCCATCCTGAGTACGATGGACCGGCTCCGTCGCCTGTACCGGCACTGGCACGCCCAACGATTCGCCCTCCTGCCGGCAGTTCGGCCAACGTGCCACTGACTGTGCGCCCGGCATTTCCGGTGCGAACTCGGACATAGTGGCACGCGAAGGGCGGTTGCCGCGGTTCGACCGATGTGTCACAATGTGACACATGAAGACGATCACCATCCGCGAACTCCACCAATCCACTGGAAGATGGGTCCGGCAGGCGCAGGACGGAGAGGTCTGTGTGACCGAACGCGGACGGCTG
>DAHUYD010000104.1 GCA_027315385.1 Acidobacterium sp. | reverse complement strand
GGGAGATACTCAGGCTCCATTCCGGAGGGCTCAGGATTCGGAGCGATCCGAGTTGTAGCGGAAGATCATGCGTGCCAGTTCGCGCTGCCCGCTGTCCTGCGAATCTGACAATCGCTGCGCTACGGCAAGCGCGTCGCGCTTCGGCTCGTCCTGCCCCAGCTTGAATTTTCCTTCGACTCGTTCAACGGAGAGCTCGAAGCCCATGATGTGCTTCAGGCACCGAGTGATATCGAAGGGGGGAATCTCGGAGGTGTTCCAGCCACCGATAAACTGAGACTCCATACTCGCCGTCAGAACCTCCAGCGACGCTCGGAGAGCCTCCTCATCCTGAATTCTCACATGGCCGTAGCAGTGTACGGATGTGTAGTAATAAGTGGGAGGCATGTCCCGCCCGGGATACCAGGAAGCAGTCACATAGCTCACCGGCCCCTGAAAGACTGCCAGAGTCGGAGTGGCCGCGCCGCGCAGGGCGCCCGCGTGCTCGTTGCCCTCGGCAATATGTCCGACCAGAACAGGTGCGCCGCCGGATCGATCGAGCATGAGCGGAAGGTTGGTGGCGTAAGGGCCAGCATCTCCATTGTTCACCAGAAGAGCCCAGCTGTATTTGTCGACGAATTTCCACAACTCTTCTTCCGTGCGTACCTTCCAGCTATTTCGAACAAACATGCGCCTGACCCTCGAAGCGAGATTCGCCCGAGCATCTGGATTAGGTAAAGGTCCAGAGATTGACGGATTCATGAGTCCAGCATCGGGGCGGTATCCTGACGAATATCCCGGCCTCGCAAACCTCGGAAGTCCGAACGGCTGAAGTTCTGGTACTCTGGCTCGGACTGAATCTGGACCTTTACCAGACCCACGAAGGGGCCTGAGTATACCGCCTGAGGAAGTGATGGTGCCCGCGGCGGCACTGCGTAAAGAATGGCTGCCACGATCTCCCAGACCGGACTCTTGGATGCCTGAAATCGCGGCGGGTACTACAGCAGCCAGCTCACCCCGATCGAATGAAAGTTATGAACTATCCAGGTAAATGGAAACCCCGGATTGACCTGCTTCTGCGGAACGGCAGGGTTTGGACCTGTGACTCGAACCTGGCGGAAACGGAGGCCGTGGCTCTTGCCGATAGCAAGGTGGTCGCGGTAGGCAGCAGTAGCGAACTGGAGTCCCTGGCCACTCCGGAAACGCGCATCGTGGAGCTGGACGGAAGAAGAGTGGTGCCAGGATTCAATGATGCGCACATCCACTTCTACAAGGGCGGCGATACCCTCGCGGCCATCGATCTGCACGGGGTCTCCAGCCTGGCCGAGTTCAGAGAGACTGTACGGCGTTTTGCCGCGACGCTGCCCCCGCACGAATGGATCCAGCACGGCAGCTGGGACCAGGAGCGCTGGACCCCGCCGGAACTGCCCACGGCCGCTCTGATTGACGACGTTACCCCGAACAATCCCGTGTGGGTGAACCGTACGGACGGACACATGCTGTTGGCCAACAGCGTCGCAATGCGGCTCGCTGGAGTCTCTCGCAGCACCCCCGATGTGCCCGGCGGTGAAATCGTAAGGCATGCCGACGGCAGCCCGACGGGCATTTTCAAAGACGCTGCCACACGGCTGATCGACCACGTGATCCCGCTCCCTTCGAAGCAGCGGATTCGCAGAGGAATTCTGGCGGCGCAGCAGAACGCGCTTCGCTTTGGCGTCACCAGCGTGCAGGACATGGGTGTGATTGGCAGCCGCGGGACTGAAACCCAGGTGGAAGTGCTGAGGATATGTCAGGAACTGGACCGCGAAGGCATGCTGAAGCTTCGTGTTTCGGCGCATCTGCCGCTGCCCGAGTGGCGCCGCCTCGCCGATGCCGGGATACAGGCAAACTTCAGATCGGGAAGGCTGCAGATCGGAGCGGTGAAGAGTTTCTCCGATGGGTCCCTCGGCTCCACGACAGCATGGTTCTTCGACCCGTACACGGATGCTCCGCACACCTGCGGCCTGCCCGGCGAGGAGCTGGTGGATGACGAGGCGATGTACGCGAACCTGCGCGATGCCGACCGCGCCGGACTTCAGATCGCGATTCACGCAATCGGCGACCGGGCCAATAAAGTGGTGCTCGACCTGTGCGAGCGCCTGCGCGCCGAGAACGGTCCGCGTGACCGGCGTGTGCGTATCGAGCATGCCCAGCATCTCCGGCGGGAAGATATTCGCCGTTTTGCGGAGCTGAAAGTCATCGCTTCGGTGCAGCCGTATCACTGCATCGACGATGGCCGCTGGGCAGAGAAGCGGATAGGGCAGCACCGAGCCCGCACCACCTACGCCTTTCGGTCGCTGCTGGAAGCCGGAGCCGTGGTGGCTTTCGGCTCCGACTGGTGGGTGGCTCCAATTAGTCCGCTGCTGGGGATCCATGCGGCGGTCACACGCAGCACGCTTGATGGCGGCCACCCGGAAGGCTGGATCCCTCAGGAGAAAGTTACGGTGGAACAGGCGGTGCACGCTTATACCGTTGCCGCTGCGTTTGCCTCCGGTGAGGAGGCGATCAAGGGCTCGCTGACTCCTGGCAAACTGGCCGACCTCGTTGTGCTCTCGGAAGACATTTTCTCGATCGAACCCGCACGCATTCCGGACGTTGAAGTTGACATGACGATCCTC
>DAHUYD010000099.1 GCA_027315385.1 Acidobacterium sp. | reverse complement strand
ACCTTCCAGCCTCGATCCTCCGAGACGCCGAATACCTGGCGTTCGCTTCGGGTAAAGGTCGATCGCCGGGGAGTGACGGTGCGGACGCTGGCCGGTTACTACGCGCAGCCGTAGAGCGCGGCTGAGGTGCCCAGCATAGCTGAGCCATCGTGTATGACATGCGGAGGATAGGGTTACTATTTGTTAATCAAACGCCAACGCTGCTCATTCTCTGACATAATAGTCTGCACTTGCAGCTTGCGGAGGTGACTGTGCGAATTCGTTGCGGCGGCTATTGTGGATTGCTGGCGTGTTTTGCATGGAGTGCCCTGACCTGGGCGCAGCCTCCGGCTGCTGCGCCAGCGTCGACGGCGCAGCCGCCTCAGATCACTGTTCACGTGACTGTGACGGATAAATCCGGACACCTCATTTCCGGATTGCAAAAGTCCGACTTCACTTTGCTGGATGATCGGCATTCGGTGCCCATCGAGGATTTCGACGCGGCCTCGCCGGCTCAGCCGCCCCTGGTCCTGATTCTGATCGACCAGGTCAACAGTCAAATCACGACTCAGGTCGGCAACAGCTATGCCTTCCGCGATCTGAGTCAGACGCAAACTCAGATTGCCAACTACCTCGAGAGCTACCATTCGCATCTACCTTTTCCTGTCTCTCTGATCTTCCTTACGAATTCCGGCATCGATCAGATGAAGCCCACCGTCGATGGCGAAGCTCTGAGTGCCGCGCTGAGAAAGCATCTGCCCCAGCTCCAGGTGATGAAGAAGGCGCTCTATCAAAGGCTCAATCTCTTCAATATTTCGCTGGACAATCTTCAAACGCTCCTGGCGAATGAGGCGAACGTACCGCAGCGCAAGCTGCTGATCTGGGTAGGGTCCGGGTGGCCGGTGATCGATACTCCTTCTGTGACTCTGACGATCCCACAGCAGAAACAGTTTTTTCAGAGCATTGTGGTCATGTCCGATCTGCTGCGAGTGACGAATACCACGCTCTACGCCGTCGATCCGGAAGGCAACACCGATGTGGGGAACTCGAATACGGTCTTCTGGCAGGACTTCATCAAGCCAGTCACCCGGGTCGACAAGGCGTTGCCCGGCGACCTCGCGCTCCAGGTGCTTGCGCTCCAGAGCGGCGGGCTCCTTCGTATCGGCGGCAACAACGTGGCCCAGGCGGTTTCCGCCTGCACGCAGGATGCAGCCGGCGGCTACGATCTGACCTTTCAGCCGCAGGCGCCCTCCGATCAGCAGTATGTCTTTCATTCCCTACAAGTGAAGGTGGACAGGCACGGCGCGAAGGCGCGTACTTTGGATGGCTATTATTCGCAAAAGTAGTTGAAGGCGCGCCGCGCGGCCCGCATGAATGAAGGCCGCCACTGCGCGACGGCGGAGTGCGTGGCCCTGCGCCGTGCCGCGCATCGGCTGTACGATCAGCCGGTGTTCTTTTCCTGGCCTGGAGTCGTGCCCTGCCTCATTCGTGGAGCGGCCCTGACAACGCGGCGCTCCGTGGCCGGACAGCCGCCCGGCCGTCGGCTACATATTCGTGTGGCCGGCCCGCATCTCTTCGTTGAAGCTGGGCCGCGTCACAGCCAGAGCCGCATCGCGCTTTGCGTTGTACTCGTCGGCGCGGGCCATCAGAGCCGGCGCGGCCGAGGCGTATTCACCCTCAATCGCCAGCAGTCCCTGCCGTGACAAATCGGCTGCCATCCGCGCCAGCTCCTCCGCGGTTGTGTTCAGGTACTGTGCATCGCGTGGATCCGCGATCCAGACTGGACGTCCGGCACCGAGGACACCCGACAGCCAGAATGCCTTGAGCGCCAGGAACTCCATGCGGCTCCTGTCGTCCGTGTCGGTGAAGAAAAACTTCTTCTGCCAACGGCTGTAGTAGCGCGTCGTCACGGGCACGGGCTGACGGTTGCCGCTCTTCAGCATTTCCAGCTGCCCGCGGTCCAGCGTCTTGCGCACCGCGTTGTAGATGAACGTCTCGGCGCAGGGCTGTTCCGGGGCCGGCACAATCTCCGCGAAGGTCACGGTCATGCTGGCGGAAACCAGGGCGTGCAGCGGCGAGTCCGTCCCATCCTCCAGGTGCACTGTTCCGTGCACAATGTAGGTGTCCGCTCCCGAAGTCGACGTGTGGAACGGCCAGCCGAATCGGCTGAAGCGTATCGGGAGCCCGGCCAGCGTCACGTATGCATCCGGCCGCGGGTTTCTCAGCCGCTGCGCCGCTTCGCGCAGGTGGGTGCCGATCTCCGTCAGCAGATCCGGCTTATGGAAGTCGAACGTCTCGCTCAGCTCCAGCAGCAGGCAACGCTCCTGCGGAGCTTCCGGGGAGCCAGCAAGTTGGAACCGGGTCGTAGGATGCCCGTTGAAGTCCTTGCCCGCGTCAATGGAGAGCACAACCAGGCCGGCGGCGCGCGCGGCGGCCTGGAGATTCGTAATCAGGGCCGTTTCCAGTTGATCCATAAGCCAATCTGAACGTTCAACCTGATTGTAGCGGCTGGAATCGACTGGCGAAAGGCGACGGCCGAAGCGGCAGGGAAGCCGCCCATTGCGATGCGGAGGCGGAATCAGCAGCACAATTCCGGCGGCGGGCTCCAGTATGCTGGAGGGCATGCTCGCGCAACTTTTGCGTTTTTCCGGCCGTCTGAACAGTTAACCTTTTCCCAGGGACTGTTCAGGATGCCTGAGACCATTCTCGCTAAAGGACCTCCATACCACGATGTTGCTTGCCGCCTCTGTCTATACCACCCAGAATGAGCGTCTTCGGGCGCGCTGGAAACTGGAGGGTGGGCTCCCGCCGGTTCGCGGGCAGAAAGTCGCCACCAGCCTCACCTCGGGCAGCGCACAGCCCGCGGTGCCCCTGACGTGGCTGAAGGAGGAGTACGCGTTCTGCCCTCCGGATGACCTTGGACCCACGTTCAATGGGCGCGCCGATTATGCCGGCACATTCGTGATCTACGACTGGGATCGCCGCGAGCGCGTCTGGCAATCGGACTGGGGCATGATCCTCGGCAACCCTGCCGGCTATTGCTTTGCCGACGGCTTTATTTACATGAACGACTTCGAAGCCGGGAATATCTTCCGGATCGCCATAGAGCCGGAACCAGGCAAGATTCTGCAGCGCATCTCTCATCCGTATTTCAACGATTTGCATAGCCTGGAGCGGACGAAGCGCGGGCTGATGGCGGCATGCTCCGGCACCGATCTCATTGCCGAAGTGGATCTGCAGGGCAACATGCTCTGGGAGTGGTGGGCCGCGGAGTACGGCTACACCGAAACGCCCTCCGGCGAATTTCGCCAAAGCGGACGCGGCGCCGAGCATCGCAACCGGTATTATCACACCCGGTTTCAGGCCACCCACGTCAACTGCGCCACGATGCGCGACGCCGACGAGAGGTTCGTGCTCTGTCTGCTCTTTCATCAGGGACAACTGCTCCAGATCGACCGCAGCGAGCCTCTGCACCAACAGAAAGGCGAGGTGATTCTCGACGGTCTGGCGCGCCCGCACAGCCTGGAAAAGATTCCGGGCGGCTGGATTTTCTGCAACAGCCTGGCCAAGGAACTGGTGCTGCTCGACGATGCGCTGAAGATCAGCGGCAGGATCTCGTACGACGGCGGCTGGATCCAGGACTGCACGCGCCTCCCGAACGGCAATATCGTTCTCAACGACGTCGACAAAACAGTTTTGGTGGAATTCGCCGCGCCCAACTGGGAGATCGTCCACACGATGTCCTATCCGAGCACCTGGCGGATGGGCGAGCTGGTGGTGGTTCCGCCGGAGTACGAAGAAAGTTTTCGCCGCAGCCAAAATCGAACTGAGGAACGCGCCGCGGCCTGCCTGTAGCGTTAACTGTGGGTATTCCCACCGGCACTCTTCCCGGCCACGGCGATGGTCCGTGAACCTCTAATTGCGGAGGCTATGAGTGCCGGTTCATTCGCTGAAGCATTACCTTCTCCTCGAATGTCTGCTGCTCCTCGTTGCCCTGGCCGCTGCGCACTGGCGGCCCTGGCTGCGCGTTTGCGCCGCGGTGGAGGCACCCGCCCGCCGCCTCTCCGGTTATCCGGTGCTTGCAGTCGTGCTCATCTTCGCTGCCGTCGTGGTTTTCCGTGTCGCGCTGCTGCCTGTCTGGCCGACGCCGGTGCCCGTCGTTCATGACGAGTTCAGCTGCCTCTTCGCCGCCGATACATTCGTGCACGGCCGTCTGACCAACCCCGTGCCTCCGCACCCCGCTGCGTTCGAAACAATTCATATCAACGTATGGCCTAGCTGGCAAACGATGTATATGCCTGGCACCGGCCTGGCTCTTGCCGCCGGTCAGCTTGCCGGCTCCCCATGGATCGCTGTACTCCTGGCTACCGCCGCCTTCTGCGCATCCGTCTTTTGGATGATCTACGGATGGCTTCCCCGCTCCAGCGCCCTTTTGGCCGCCTTTCTTGCCGCCCTCGTCGCATGTAACGGCAGCTGGTGGTTCGATAACTACATTTGCGTCGGACTTCCGGCGTTCGCCGGGTGTCTCGTGCTCGGAAGTCTCCCGCGTATCTTCCGCCGCCGGCGCTGGAGCGCAACGGTCCCGCTCGCCTTCGGCCTTGCCATCCTCATGCTCACTCGGCCTCTGGAAGGGGGCGTCCTCGCCCTGCCCGGAATCCTGGTGCTCCTGGTCTTTCTCCATCCCGCGGGATGGAGGCGCATCGGCTCGCTCGCCGCGCTTCCGCTTGCCACCGTCGTCGCCTGCGCCGCGTGGCTCGGCTACTACGACTGGCGCGGCACCGGCAGCCCATGGGTCATGCCGTACGCCGTCAATTTCCGCATGTATCACATTACCGGTCCGTTTATCTGGTCGCGCCTGAATCCGATTCCGCACTACCGTCAGGCCTCGATGCGGGTCACGTACATGCAGTGGCAACTACCACAGTACGCATGGTCGAGGCATTTTCCTCTCCGCTTTCTCACCTGGAAATTCCTGGTCGACTACCGCGCGTTTGTTTTTGGTTTCGGCTTCCTGCTCCTGGCAGGTACCAGTCTGCTGCTGGTGCGGCATCGCAAGCGGCTGCTCTGGGCGCCACTGGCCGCGCTCGCCGCGTTCTGTGCGCAGACCGCGGTGATGGCCTGGCAACCGTCGCCGCAATATGGCGCGCCGGCAGCGTCCCTTCTGCTGCTGCTCGCGGGCTTCGGCATCTATCGGGTGCAGCGGCTGCGCCTTCCTCGCGTTAACGGCCCGAATCTCCTGCGGGGAATGGTTCTGGCGGAGCTTTTCCTGGCTGCCAGCGTCGGCTGGGCGCACATGGTCTCCGGCGTCGCGCCCAGCCAGCCGTTCTATGCCACGCTCGACCGCCCCCGCATCATGCGCATCCTGAGGGCCCAGCCAGGGCGGCAGCTCTGTCTGGTGCGCTATGCGAGCCGCGATCCCGGCCCCGATCAGGATTGGCTCTACAATCGCGCCGACCTGTCCGATGCGCGCATCGTCTGGGGGCGCAGCCTCAGCAACGCCTCCGACCGAGCCCTCATCGCTGCTTTTCCAGGGCGCCATGTCTGGCTCCTGCAGCCGAATCGCATCGATGCCGGCGAACTCACGCCCTACTTCCCGCGCTTCGGGCCGCCCGCACCTGTCAGCCCGGCCGATCGGCCTTCGCCGTGAAACGTTGCCGGAACCGCATTCGCCAGCCGCGGACCGCGGTTCACCACTGCACGCCGGGATACAGGCTTGCCATCCGCTTCGTGCGATAGGCCGTTGCGTTCTGCAGCCGCATATGCCACACCGGCTTTGGACTTGCAGCGTCAGTCAGATCGTAGATGTCGGAATTGTGCAAGTCCACGCTGCAAAGATCCACTTCGATCTCGCCATCCGCAAGGGGCTGCACACTCCCGCCCCAGAATGAGTACTGACTGGCTGGAAATACCTTGCGGAAAACAATCGTTGCGGTCCTGGCCTTCTCGTCGATCCGGTAGACCACGGCCGCGCTGTAACAGGCCGGAGCGCCAGTCGTCCCACACACCTTGCCGTCCGGCATCACGCGCCCATAGCCGTTGTCCATCATGCCCAGATCGAAAACTCCGGCGTCCCGCTCGCCGAAGACGACAGGATCATGCTGCCCGTAGTTCCAGTCGGTCGGCGCATGGCCCCCAATCAGACGAAAATCTCCGCCTGGCCCCAGACGCCACAGAATTTTGCCTGTGCCCTTGCCATTGCGGAAATCGATTTTGATGACCCAGTGCTGCGTGCGCATGGAGACCAGGAGATTGCCGTCGTCCTTTGTGTAGACCACTGCATTCGTATGAGTCCAGTCGGGGAAATCGATGGGGTGATGATTCACGTCGAGGTGATCGAACTCGTTCCAGGTCCAGACGGGGTTGAAGTTTTTATCAAGCTCCACCAGGATGTCCCCCAGCACCCGCGTAGTTCCGGGATGGCCGGGAAGGCTGGCGAAGTCGCGCGTGGCGGCGGCGATCAGGACGAAATCGCCGTTGGGCAGAACTGCGATGTCGTGGTGCAGAACCTGCGGCATCGGTCCCGAATAGTGGATGGCTCGAAGTTTCCGGTCCAGATCGGCCACCGTGAGGTTACGAACGGTTTCTCCTGCGAGGTTGACCTCTCGCAGCACCGTCGTGGTGTCTGGCGGCAGGGCGTCGTCGGGACTTTGCATAAGGTAGCCCGGCATGATTCCAATGGCCATGAGGAAATTGCCGTTGCGCAGCAGCTTGATGGGGTCGATCATCGTCGGAGAAAGCTGATCGGGAGGCAGATATTTCCACATGGACGAATCCCACAGAAATGCTCTGCCTGCGGGATGAAACCCGAGGTGGCTGCGAACCCAGTTGCTCCACCCAACAAGGGTGAGCCAGAGAGCATGCTCGTCCCGATGGAACTTTACCCGCCGCAGCGATTGGTAGTCGCTATACCGGTACGCCCACACCACGCGGCCCTGAAGATCGGTTACGATCGCCTGATATACGCCCACAGTGGGGTTCAGGAGTTCCACCCCCGGCTCCGGTGCGCCGAATTGCTGCACCACAATCCGGGGCAGCAGCTTGGCGCTGTAAGCGCCGGTTCTGAAGCTATGATCCGTATCCTGAACTACCGTCCCATCGGGAAAGCGCACGACTGCGCGCATGTGGTACACCGTCCCGCCGCGCATGCCCGCCACCAGAATATCCGCCGCATGAGCAGGCCCAGCCGCAACCGTCCAGGTCTTCAGGCCATAGGCAAGGGTAGGACCGAACTCAATCGTCACCTGCGCTGCCGAATGAGGACGAAGGACATAGCGCGCCACCTGCACATTGCCGGTGTGCGCTACGATTCCCCGGTCGATCGAGTCCGCTCCACTGCCGATGGTGACCGGCGCGTGCTTGCCGCATCCCACAGGGATCAGGCAGCAGAGCAGCGCGGCAAAAATGAAGAAAACGCCGCAATATGGGCGGCGTTCAGGATTCACAGGAATTGGGATCAATTTCTCTCTCAGTTCGCAGGGTTCTCGAAGAGGCTTTCTCAATGCAGATTTCCACGCGCGCGGCCTGATCGTTCCACCGCCGGGCATCCTGGGAGGATCGACCTGATTATATCGCCCGGTTATCCGAACTACTGCGCTTGCGCCCGTGCCAGCACGTCCTCCCCCGCGGGGGCGTGCCAGTGCGCGCGCGGCCGGGCGACGGCGTACATCTGCGCCGCGATCTCGTCCATCAGCGCCATCCGTTCGCCGTGCTCCTCGTACAAATTCATGTGGGTTCGGCCTGGCCTGAATGTGAAATGCGCATCGGCGTGCAGCCCCTGCAGCACCTGCTGGAACAACTGCGCCGACTCGTTCAGATAAAACGTGTCGGCCGTCCCGACGATCAGGTGGATCTTCCCTTTCACATAGCGACCGCGCTCCGGCCAGGTTGTCCGCACGATGTGCGCCAGGTCCCAGTGGTCGTGCCAGTAAGCCACCACCGCCGGGTTCACATCGCCCGTGTTGCGGTCGAACATTATTGCGGGGCGCCCATCGGGGCCACGCGGCGAAAAGACCCACTCGAACGACGCCAACTGCCCGCCGTAGCTGCCCAGCACCGCTTCCTGCCGCGCGAACTCTTCAAACGTCGCGATCACATGCCCGTGGTCGCGCACCAGCGGATACAGCGTTCCGTCCGGGCGGCGATAGACGTTCGCATGCGGCACATACAAGTCAGGCCCGGTGAAGTTGTGGAAGTCGCTCGGATCGGGCGACGTGGACCACGTTCCCCCGAAGACCCTCGGATAATTGATCTGCAACTGGAGCGTGGCCCAGCCGCCCGACGAATGTCCCTGCAGGAACCTGCCCGAAGGCCGCGCGTCCATCCGGTACTGCGCTTCGAGCCACGGAATGAACTCTCCGGTGAGTGCCGTGCCCCACGGTCCGTCGTTCAGGGAATTCGCGAACTCATGCGTCCCCGTTGGGAAGGACTCGTCCAGCATCACCCAGATCATGGGCGGCATCTTCTTTTCGGCCATCCGCTGGTACAACATCATGCCGTAGAGCCGATCATAGGGCAGCGTCGCCCCAAAGCCATGCGTCCAGTACACCGTGGGATAGTGCTGACGGGGATGATCCGCATAGCCCGGGGGCAGCACCACCCATGCGCGCACGTGCATCGGGCGCCCCCAGAACGCCGTCAGCGCCGGGCTAACGAAGTCGGCCGCATGGATCGACGCCTTCGCTGCCGCCAGAATTTCGGGGCTCATCTTTGGCGTCGGCATCGTGTGCCTGGGAACCACCTGGTCCAGCACGAAGGCCGGCTCGGTGCCGCTGCCCGGCGTCCAGTTGGGCAGCGCCACGACCTTGCTTTCCAGATCGCCTGGATTCAGCCCGTCGTAGGCGTAGGTGTGGTCGACATCCAGCACGGCCTGGGCTTCGTAGGTCCCCGGCTTGAGGGCAGAAAACGGCGCGGGAAAGGCGATGCTGTCCACGTCGACATCAATCGACTGGCCTGGATGCAGATCGGTTACCTCTTTCGCCGCGATCGACGTTGCCGAAGGATGAAATTCGTTTGCCTGGACCTGCTTCGCGCCGCTGCCGGCCTGGAGAAAGATCAAGACGCGTCCCGACGCATTCGGCCCCATGCCAGAGCCGAGCGTGACACGGAAGAACAGGTGCGGCGTTGCGGTGGTCGGCGCCGCGGCCAGCCAAGCGGCCAGCAGCAGATAAGGCAGAGGCAAAAAGCGGACCAATCTCTTTGGAATCATGCCTGAAAAGTGTACAACCGAGCTTTATCGCGTACACCGTAACCGGTACCCCCTGCTCTTCTTGTGTCAAGCCCCCCGGCCTCCGCAAGAAGGTAATCCATGCTGATTCCAGGCAACATCCACGCCAAAACCAGCAAAGAATCCTGGCCGTCCAATTCTTCCAGCTTGATATACTGAACTGGTAATTATCCCTTTGACGCACGTAGAAGATTGTGCGAAGATGTGAACATGAAAGTCAAGCAGAGCATTCCGAAGCACTTGCGGTTCACAATGGGGGATTTTAACCGGCAATTCCCCGATGATGCCGCCTGCCTTGAGTTCCTAATGGAGCAGAAGTATCCCAGCGGGCTGATTCCCTGCGAGAAGTGCGGCGAGGATCGGAAGTTCCATCGCCTCGCCAAGCGCCCCGCTTATTCCTGCGACCACTGCGGAAGTCACTTTCATCCGATGGCCGGAACGATCTTCCAGGACAGCCGCACGCCCCTGAAAACGTGGTTCTATGCCATGTTCCTGATGTCGGCCACACGCTGCGGAATCTCTGCAAAACAGATTCAGCGCGAAACTGGCGTGACGTACAAAACCGCTTGGCGGATGTTCAAGCAGATTCGCACCCTGATGTCGGAGGACATCAGCTTGGAGGGCGAAGCGGTGGAACTGGACGAGATGTACGTGGGCGGCAAGGACAAGAACAAGCACGTCAGCAAGCGCGTAGACAGCGGACGCCCCGGCCCGAACTCGCCTAAGACACCGGTGTTCGGGATGTGTGAGCGCGGCGGACGAGTGATTGCCAAAGTGACACCGGACGTGAAAGCCAAAACGATCTTCCCTATCGTCCATGAGCGCGTGCTGCCCTCAAGCACGATCTACACGGACGAGTATCCGTCTATGATCGGCTGGCCAACGAGACGAACGGATACGTCCACAAACGGGTCCAGCATCAGCAGAACATCTACGTCATGGGCGATGCCCATACGAACTCAATTGAGGGATTCTGGAGTCTGGTAAAGCGAGGGATCGGCGGGGTGTACCATTCAGTGAGCCGGAAGTACCTGCAGTCCTATTTGGACGAGTACAGCTTCCGCTACAACCGCCGTTTCGCTGAAGAGCCTATGTTTGTTTCTTTGCTGGATCAGGTTGCCGAGCGGGCGAATTAGCCGCTCGTCTGACGAGATTTGTAAACGCCTCGCGGGAGACGGGTTGCATCTTCGATGCTACTTCCGCCGAAGGCTTGAACAGTTTAGGTTTCGGGTTCGCATCGCTCTCTGAGTTGCCGCTCATTGTGCGCTGCCTCTCCCTCTCTGCCAGTTTAGCACAGCGGGGACAGGAGAGGCATGTCAATTGAAGGGTGGCATTTATCTGTTACGGAGGGATACGAAACCCTGCCGTTCGCGGCCTCTTTGGAGGGGCTGGAGATGAAGCAAATCAACACATACGCACTTTACCAGTTGGCAAACGAACTGGCCCCTTTGCGCGCCATTCCTTTAGAGTCAGCGCAATTGACTAAGAACGAAGCATTTTCGATGTATCTGGCGCAATTCCATCTTAACCAGTTTTTTGTAGAACAACGCCCGGTGCCGTTGGAACTCTCGGGGGATGCTGCAGCGGAATTGAGCCGCGCAATTGAACAGGTTGCGAACAAGCTGTGGGCTGACCCTCCCGTTGAGGTGCATGACTACGAATTGAGAATTATCCGAACCAAACTGACGAATCTCGAAACCGTCATGGCTCTGGAACTTCAGAGACATCAAACCTACTTAGTTTTGCAGATCGGCGGCTATTCGATGCCTCTGCTTGCGACGAAGGCTGAGGTAAACATTCTTGAGGATGCGCTTGCCGTGATTGACGACCAAGCCAAGAAGGATTTCAGAGAGGCAGGGCGTTGTTTGGCGTTTGAACTTCCTACGGCTGCCGGGTTTCACGCTATGCGTGCGACCGAGAACGTGCTGCGCCAGTATCATGCCGAACTTACCGGGAAAATGGTGGATCGAATTGACTGGCACACATGCGTGACTGAGTTGACGAAAGCACAGGCGAATCCCAAAGTCCTCCAAGTCTTAGACCAGATTCGGGACCTTCACCGGAATCCGCTTATGCATCCCCAGGAGTTTTTGTCGATGAAGGATGCCATAGGCCTGTTTGACATTGCCAAGAGCGCAATCGGCGCGCTCGCGGAGGAGATTGCCACCCTGAAGAAAAAGGCCGAGGAGGACAATCCACAGTTGCCTCTTCCAGGCTCACTCCTAACCGGCTTGCTGGCTGGATGACATGGGCTCGCCATCTCACTTACGTGCGTCAAAGGGATAATTACCACTGAACTTAGAGTGAAAACAGAGGAAAGCCCGCCAATACGCGGGCTTTTCCTTTTCCCCTGGAGGCTATCGCGAATCTCCAGATCTCCGAATTCGCCGCTGGCCGCTGTTGATCAGTCTGTCACCCTGTTGTCGATGCCGTCAACATTGCTAAACACCGTCGAATCAACAGAAAAAGGTGTCGGCCCTCAGAGAGGGTATCTCACCTGTTGACGGATACCTAACTTCCCCGAAGAAGAGAGCTACGGATGCAGGACCCGCGCCGGGCCGCCGCTCGCGTTCTGCACTTTGATGCGCTTTGCCAGTCCCATCCATCCGAGCAGCCGAATGCCCCAGTAGTTGAAGTCCAGCTCATACCAGGCCATGCCGTGGCTGGCCGAAACCGGATGCGCATGGTGATTGTTGTGCCATCCCTCGCCGCCCGTCAGCAGCGCCACCCACCAGTTGTTGGTAGAGTCATCCCGGGTATCAAACCGCCGCCGTCCCCACAGATGCGTGGCGGAATTGACCAGCCAGGTGGAGTGCAGGCCCACAGTGATGCGCAGAAAAATTCCCCAGAACAGCCACGACCATCCGCCCACGAGGAAGAGGCCGATGCCCACCGCCGTGACCGGGACCCAGTGCCAGCGGCTCAGCCACACATAGAACGGATCGCTCGACAGGTCCGGCACGTACCGTGCCAGCAGGGGATTCCGATTCCGCAGCGACCCGTGCAGGATCCAGCCCATGTGCGACCACCACTTGCCGTCTCTGGGCGAGTGCGGATCGCCGGGCCGGTCGGTTAGCTGATGGTGCATCCGGTGCACGGCGACCCAATAGATCGGCCCACCCTGCAGCGCCAGCGTGGCGCACAGCGCCATTGCGTACTCCACGCACTTCGGGGTGGAGTAGCCGCGATGCGTCAGCAGGCGGTGGTAGGACATGGCGATGCCCACGTTCTGCCCCAGCACCCAGAGCACGGCAAACACCGCCAGGGCGCTCCAACTGAAGAAAAACAGGGCCGCCAGCGCGCCCAGGTGAAAGATGGTGAGGGTGACGGCGAAGATCAGGTTGAGTTTTGCGGAGCGTGTTTGCTCGAGCGCCTCCGCATCGGCGAGGACGGCCTCCGGCGCGGGCACAGGGGTAGCTTCAGCGGCAGCAGACATGCGCAATCGAATCCAGCATTACCTTACCGGTAACCCGGGCGTTCCATGTGTAAGAGTTGCGTAATCGTGGCCCTACGACACTTCCACGGGTCCGCGGATGGGCTCCGGCTTCGGCGTCTCGTCCACCTTACCGAAGATCATCTTGCCTGACGCGGTTTGCAGCACCGAGGTCACGGAGATCTCCACCTGCCGGCCGATGAGCCGCCGTGCGTGGTCAACGACCACCATGGTGCCGTCGTCCAGATAGCCCACGCCCTGGTCGTATTCCTTGCCTTCCTTCATCACCAGGACGCGCATCTTTTCGCCGGGCAGCACCACCGGCCGGAGCGAGTTCGCCAGGTCGTTGATGTTCAGCACCGCGACGCCCCGCACCTGGGCCACCTTATTCAGGTTGAAGTCGTTAGTGACGATCCTGGCTTCATGCTGCCGCGCCAGCTCGATCAGCTTCAGGTCCACCTCGCGGATGTTGGGATAATCCTCCTCGACAATCTGCATGTTGAGGTTGGAATTGGCGCGCATGGCCTGTAGCACATCCAGTCCGCGGCGGCCGCGCTGGCGCTTCGAGGAGTCGGACGAGTCCGCTACCATCTGTAGTTCGCGCAGTATGAACTCCGGGACGATCAGCGTGCCTTCCAGAAATCCGGTATCGGCAATATCGGCAATCCGGCCGTCGATAATGGAGCTGGTGTCCAGCACCTTGGGGTTGCGCCTGCCGCTGCGTTCGCTGGCAAAAAGATCGCCCAGGGCCGCAAGATTCAGCAGGTCTCCCTTGCTGGTGCCGACGACCAGGCCGATGTAGGTCATCAGCAGCAATACTCCGATTTGCAGCAGGCTGCGTGCGTGGCCTGGGGGCAGGCTATTCCCCAGTACCAGCGAGAACAGGAAGGCACCTGCAATCCCCAGCAGGCTGCCGATCACGGCCCCGAAGAGTCTGCGCAGCGTAAGCGCCCGCACGCGCAGCTCAAAGAAGATGATGAGCGCCGCCGCCGCGGCACCACCCGCGGCAGCAAGCCAAGGCTCGACTCCGAAGGGACGGAAGAACCAGCAGACAACTGCAAGAACCAGAATAAAGACAAGACGCAACGCCAATAAGTCCATACAGGCCCCCCATGCTTACCCCGGCCTGAAAGCGGCAATGGGACAGGAATACCGGGCACACGGAGTATACCGCTACCGTGCAACTCCGGACTCCACCGTCACTTGCAAGCCACCAGGGTAACTCGTACGCGGCCCACCACGGGGAAAAGCTCGGTCTGGCTGGATCAATCGATCAATATCGGCGAACGCTCGGGTCGACTTCGCTCGACCACGCGAGGATGCCACCGGCCAGGTTGTGCACCTTCTCGAAGCCGTTTTTCTTCAGGAACTCCGCCGCCTTCTGGCTGCGACCGCCGCTCTTGCACTGCACCACGATCTCCCGCTTCGGATCGAGTTCGCCCATCCGGTGTGGCAGTTCGCCCAGCGGAACCAGCACTCCGCCCATCTGGGCGATCTGATACTCAAAGGGCTCGCGGACATCCAGGAGGAACAGATCCTCGCCGGCATCGCGCCGCTGTTTGTACTCCTTCACGCTCATCTGGGGAATTCCATGCTGCACGGGCGCCGCCTTCTGTTCCGGGACTATGCCGCAGAACTGCTGGTAATCAATTAGCTCTTTCACGGTGGGATTGGTCCCGCACACCGGGCAATCCGGATTCTTCCTCAACTTCAGCTCCCGGAACTTCATGTCCAGCGAGTTGACCAGCAACAGCCGGCCAATGAGCGGCTCTCCCTTGCCCAAAATCAGTTTGATGACTTCGGTGGCCTGGATCACGCCCACCAATCCGGGCAGGATACCGAGGACTCCGCCTTCGGCGCAGGAGGGGACCAGACCCGGCGGTGGCGGCTCCGGATAGAGGCACCGGTAGCACGGACCCTCTCTGGTGGCGAATACGCTCGCCTGACCCTCGAACCGGAAGATCGATCCGTAGGCGTTGGGCTTGCCGGTCAGCACGCATGCGTCGTTGACGAGGTATCGTGTGGGAAAATTGTCGGTTCCGTCCGCAACGATGTCGTACTGGCTGATGATCTCCAGGGCGTTTTTGCTGGTAAGCATCGTCTCGTGCTGGACGACGTTCAGGAACGGGTTCAGCGCGGTAAGCTTCTCGGTTGCCGACTGAATTTTGGGCCGGCCCACATCCTTCGTGCTGTGGATGATCTGGCGCTGCAGGTTGCTGGCGTCCACAACGTCGAAGTCAACGAGGCCGAGCGTGCCGATGCCGGCCGCCGCCAGGTAGAACGCCAGCGGAGAGCCGAGCCCGCCGGTGCCTACGCACAGCACTTTGGAGGCCTTCAGTTTCTGCTGGCCTTCCATGCCCACCTCGGGCAGGATCAGGTGCCGCGAGTAGCGGGCCACTTCGTCGTTGGAAAGCTCAGGAAGCGTCACGGGTTCCCTGGTGGTTGCCATAAGGGTTCTCCTCAGGATGCGATGGAAGGGCCATTGGGTGCAAGGTGTCGGCCGCACGGGGGATGCTTTTCAGGGCCCGGTCTGAGGCGCCAAAGGAGCGGCTACCCCACCGGGCAGGAGCCGCCCGCGATCGAAGGGATGATCGACAGGGTGTCCGAGTCGTTCACCGCGGTTTCTTCGCGCTCCGGCAAATACCGCACATCCTCGTCGTTCAGGTAGAGGTTCACGAACGAACGCAGCTTGCCGTCAGGCGTGTACAGATGCTTCTGGAAGTCGGGATACCGCGAGGTCAGGCCGTTCACAGCTTCCGCCACGGTAGCGGCGTCAACATCGACCGCCGGCTGATTGCCCGTATACGGGCGCAAAGGATAGGGAATCTCAATTTTCATGGCAAGTCTCTCCGTGGGAGCGGGTCGTAGTCAGGATTGTCGAAGGATAGCGGGAGCTTCCGCCGCTGAACCGGGAGCTAAATTAAGCCCAGCAACAACAACATCGCGCGCCTGTGGAGTGCGCGCTCAACCGCCCGGATGGAGAAATCAGAACCATCGCTCTTTCTATTGTGCCTGAAGGCGCCGTCATTCCGCTACTTCCGCGATTGTCGCAGCGGCTCCGGCTCGAAGCCGGGATTCATCTGCCCCGTCACTTCAATCCGCTCATCCTCGAATGCCTTGTCTTCCTCACGCTCGCCCGCCAGGCGGAATGAGTTCGTCACCCGCGCCGCGCCCCGCTCTACCGCCGTAATGACGTAGCTGCACCCCAGCCAGTGCGCCTCCGCAAAATCCGTCAGCGACCACTGCGCGGGGTGGTCGGGATGCGAGTGGTAAAACCCCACAATCTCCAGTCCCCGCTCACGCCCTGTCCGCTGAATCTTCACCAGCTCCTGCGGAGCGATGTGGTACCGGTTGTGCGCGGAATCCGTCCTTGTATTTCCCGCGCGCACCGCCTCCTCGACAGCATTCACTGCCTGGCCGCCTTCCTCCAGGAAATGCCCCAGCAGCACCCCGCAGCACTCATGCGGATACGTCTCTTCCCCATGCTGCCGCAGCGCATCGTAGACCGGCTGGCTCACGCGCAGCACTATTCTTCCTCCCAGAATCGATCGCTCAGATACTTGTCCGCCGAATCGGGCAGCACCGTGACAATGGTCGCTTCGCGACCTGCCGCTGCCTCTTCCTCGCCGATTCGCAGCGCCGCCGCAACGACGGCGGCCGCCGAAATGCCCACCAGCAGACCCTCCGTGCGCGCCAGTCGCCGCGCCATGGCGTACGCGTCTTCGGTCGGCACTTCCACGTTGCGATCCGCCAGCTTCGGATCGTAGATAGGCGGCACCATGGCCGTGGCCATGTGCTTCAGGCCTTCCAGTCCATGAAAGGGCGAGTCCGGCTGCATGGAGACACACTGGATTGCCGCATTCGCCTCTTTCAAACGGCGCGAGGTGCCCATAAACGTCCCGCTCGTGCCCAGGCCGGCCACGAAATGCGTCAGCCGTGCACCCGTCTGCTCCAGAATCTCAATGCCGGTGCTGTTGTAGTGCGCGCGCCAGTTGGCGTCGTTGCCGTACTGGTTTGCGTAATAGTACCGCGGATCCTTTGCCAGCTCGCGGGCCTTGCGGATGGCGCCATCCGAGCTCTCCGCAGGATCAGTCCACACCACTTCCGCCCCATACGCATGCAGAATCCGCTTTCGCTCGGGCGACACGTTCGACGGCATGCACAGCGTGACGCCGAAGCCCAGCCCCGCCCCAAGCATCGCGTAGGCAATTCCGGTATTGCCGCTGGTGGCGTCCAGCAACCGTTGTCCCGGGCACAGCCTTTCGCGGCTGAGCGCGTCCAGCACAATCGCAGCCGCGGGGCGGTCCTTCACCGATCCGCCCGGGTTGGTCCATTCCGCCTTGCCGAGAATCTGAATCCCAGGCAAATTGGTGGTTAGCCGCTCAAGCCGCACCAGGGGCGTGTTGCCGATGCGCTCCAGCAGCGTCTTCCCCGGCGAGCCGGCCCTTTCGTGAAGCAGTGTCGCCATGTTCGAATCGCTTACGCTACCCTGGGGGATCTTCCTGCGTCGCGCGCCGCCCACTGCAATTGCAGGCCGCACTCGCATGTGCGACCCTTGAATGAGGGAGCCGCCGCTGTTCATCAGTGTAGCGTCACCCAAAACCCGAGGAAATAATGCTCAAAAAGCCGCGCAGGCGCAATTTCGACGAAGTCCTCAGCGAACTTCGCCGTCTTGAGTTCGATGTTCAGAACCTCGCCGGGGACGCAAATCGCGTCGCCATTTCGAAGCACGGCTGCTCCATCGTTCTGGAGCGAGCGCAGAACGAAGCAGGTCTGCGGATGGCTGTCCGTCCGGGTCCGGTGATCGGGGGCGAGATCGCCCACCTGTACGATCACGGTTTCCAGAAGTTCTTCCATACCAGCAAAGCTGAGTTTCCGGCCACCGCCGAAAAGCTGAAGACCCTTCACACATTCGTCGAAGAAGTGAAGGAAGTCACCGGTTCCGTGACCTTGTACAACGAAGCGCTGGGAACCGTGAGCGACGCGTATCTCTACGATCGCGTGAAGAACCGGGACCTGCCCGTGGAGGAACGGCCGACGCCTGCCTGGGAGCAGGCTGGCCGGTAGATGGGCTTCCGGCCACGCTGAACGCACCGTAACGCCATTTAGCGATCCGTCCGGGGCTCCCGGCGCAAGATCCAGCTGTCCGGGCACAGTTCCCCTCGCGCTGCCGCGACAACCGCCTTGCCATCCCTCGGCTTCCTATCCACGAGGGTTATTGACAATGAATGCATCCGACGTGCTGGTGGAGCGGCTGATTGCGTGGGGAGTGGACACGATCTTTGGTATTCCCGGCGATGGGATCAACGGCGTATTCGAGTCACTGCGCAAGAACAAGGAGCGCATCAGGTTCATCCACATGCGCCACGAGGAATCGGCGGCTTTCGCGGCCTGCGCGTATGCGAAATTCACGGGTCGCCTCGGTGTCTGCATTGCCACCTCGGGTCCGGGCGGCATTCACCTGCTCAATGGCCTGTACGACGCAAAAATGGACGGCCACCCGGTGCTGGCGATCACGGGTATGCAGCACTCCGACCTGATTGGCACCTTCACCCAGCAGGACGTCGCGCTCGACAAGCTTTACCAGGACGTGACTGTGTACAACGAGCGGGTGATGAACGGCGCGCACATGGAAAGCGTCGCCGACCTGGCGGTTCGAACGGCGCTGGAGCAGCGCGGGGTCAGCCATCTCACGATTCCGGTGGACGTCCAGGTACAGGAACAGAAAAAGGGCCGGTCCGACCGCAACCCGCCGCACCACACATCGGCCACGGCGGCCTATTCCGATCATCTGCCCTCCCAAGTGGATCTTGAACACGCGGCCGACATCCTGAACCGGGGCAAGAAGATCGCCATTCTGGCGGGCCAGGGCGCGATGGCCGCCACCGACGAGCTGGAAAAGGCCGCCGAAATTCTGGGCGCGCCCGTGATTAAGGCTTTGCTGGGCAAGGCCGCGGTGCCTGACGACAGCCCGTACACGACCGGGGGCATCGGCCTGCTGGGGACTGAGCCGTCCCAGGATGCGCTGGAGGAGTGCGATACGCTTCTGATCGTCGGCTCGTCGTTCCCCTATATCGAATTTCTGCCGGAGCCGGGCGCGGCGAAGTGCGTGCAAATCGACATCAACCCGCAGCGCATCGGTCTGCGCTATCGGGCGGATGTGGGCCTGATCGGCAGCTCGCAGATGTGTTTGCGCGCTCTGCTCCCGCTGCTGAAAAAGCACGACCACGGCTTTCTGAAGAAGGCCCAGCGCCGCAAGAAGGACTGGGAAGAGCTGATGGAGGAGCGCGGTACCTTCATGGACAAGCCGCTGAAGCCGCAGGTGGTTGGGTGGGAACTGGGGAAGCGGATGCCGGCGGATGCAATCGTCACCTCCGACTCCGGCACCATCACGACGTGGTGGGCGCGCTATGTACCCGCGCGGCGGGGCCAGATGCACAGTTGCTCAGGCAATCTGGCAACCATGGCGTGCGGTCTGCCCTACGCCATCGGCGCGGCGGTTGCGTTCCCGGATCGTCCCGTTTACTGCATCATCGGCGACGGCGGACTGAGCATGCTGATGGGCGAGCTGATCACGGTGGCGGCCTACCATCTGAACATTAAGATCCTGGTCATCAAGAACAACACACTTGGCCAGATCAAGTGGGAGCAGATGATCTTCCTCGGCAACCCCGAGTATGGATGCGATTTGTACCCGGCGGATTTTGTAGCCATCGCGCGGGGCTGCGGGCTGAACGCGATGCAGATGGCGGAGCCTTCGCAGTGCGCGAGGCAAATGGAGAACGCCGTGAGAACCCAGGGCCCGATGCTCATCGAGGCGGTCGTCGACGAATTCACTGCCCCGATGCCTCCAAAGGTGAAACCCAGCCAGGCAGCAAAGCTGGCGGAAGCTCTGGCGCGCGGCGAGCCGAACCGCGTCAAGATCGTGCTGACGACGCTGCATGAGCGCGTCCGCGAGCTGGTCTGACAGACGCAATCACCGGCGGCTGAGGCATCCGCTCCGGCGCCGGAATCCCGCTGCGAAGGGATTTCTGTACTTATCGCCGAAGGGGTGGGGGAAGGGCCTTTCGCGCCGGTTCAGCCGCCGGTAGACTGGACGAGATGGGCGCCGGCTTCGCATCGACAGACCGCTTTCTGGCGGAGATCAAAGAGAATCGGCTGCGGTCGGGCTATGTGCTGGCCGGCGACGAGGTGTTCCTGTACGAGCGGTGCCGCCGTGGCGTGCTGGAGGCGCTTGTTCCTCCCGGTCTGCGCGACTTCTGCCTTTCCGATATCGATCTGGCCGAGATCAGCATTTTCGAGGCGCTGGATCGTGCCCGCACGCCGTCGCTGATGGCTCCATTCCAGGTGCTCTTTATCCGAAACCTGAAGACGCTGTACACGCGCGGTGCAAAGAAGGACGAGTTCGGCGCTATTGAGGCGTATTTCCGCTCGCCCAACCCGCAGGCTCTGGTCATCTTTGTCGCCGACCACCTGCGCATTCCCTCGGATCCGAGGCGCATGGATTTGGACGACCGCAACCGCTTCGAGAGGATCAGGGAAACCCTGGGCGAGTGGTGCGGCGTGGTGGAACTGGCGCGCGTGGATGAAGCCGATGCGCAGCGCTGGATTGCCGCGGAGGCGAAACGGCGGGAGATCCAGTTCGATCAGGATGCGGCGCGCGAACTGGCCGACGCGCTCGGTGCGGACATGATGCTGATCGCGGGCGAGGTGGAGAAACTCGCGCTCTTTGCGGGCGCGAAGAAGCGCGTGACGCTCGGCGACGTGGAAACCATGGTGCTGGCAGCCAAGCAGCGCTCGCTCTACGAGCTGACCGACGCCATATCCTGCAAAGACCGCACCCGCGCGCTGAGTCTGCTGCACGGCCTGCTGAACGCCAGCGACGGGGGCGAAGACGCGGCCATCGGCCACCTGTACATGCTGGCGCGGACCTTCCGGCAGATGCTGGTGATTCTCGAGAAGAACGTGCGCGACTCGCGCGCCATCTGGCAGGCGCTATGGCAGGGATTCCGGATGCCGCCATTCGCGGCGGAGGACGTGATCCGGCAGGCGCGCCGCTACAAGTCCCGCCGCGAACTCACTCGCGCCCTGCGCCTGATCGCCCGCGCCGATCTGGAACTGCGTTCCCAGCCTCCGGATAAGCGGCTGGTGCTGGAGCGGCTGGTGCTGGAGCTGGCCAGCGATCCGAAATCCGGCGTGGGTGCCGGGATTTCGCCTCAATACGTAATGGAGTGGTGAGCTAACAGCGATGAGCTAACCGCTCGCCTGCGTCGCTTCCCTGTGGTTAGTGGGCGTCCGTCTTGTGCGGCGGCGTGTAGGGGTTGTAGTTCGCCGGAATCGCAAAGAGCGACGGATCGGGATCGGTGCGGGCAAGCTGCGTGACCGTCATGGTGACGCTACCGGTGCGCGGGTCCGCGTGCCTGACCGACAGGTTCATCTTCAGGTCATACGAGTACCAGTACTCATCGGTGACGTAAATGTCCTTGTCAGTCCCGCTCGCCGCGGCCGGAATCTTCTGCACCTCGCGCACGCCATGGACTTCCTGGCCGGCGATAGTACGCGTTCCCAGATCCTGCTGGTCCGCATACTGGCTGGGTGGCTGCGTGCTGCCGGCGGGTGAAGCATACCCGGCGGGAGCGTCGGTAGCGGGGGGGTGCTGAACTGGAAAAATGCGAAATGTCCGGGTACCTGGAAACAGGGAAGTGCTCAGGCGATTCTGGGGGTCATAGATCAGCACTCGGATCACCGAAGGGTTCCCCGGAGCGTTGGGCAACAGAAACGTCGTCACTTCGTTGCGAATCCGTCCTTCCGCATCGCGCGCGATCCTGCGCGTCGTGTGAATCGTGAGGGTGTGGCCGTTCGGCTGGAGGATCGTGCGCTGCACGGTGACCTGGCCCACAAAGGGCGCGCCCGGCACGGGCGTGACGAA
>DAHUYD010000087.1 GCA_027315385.1 Acidobacterium sp. | reverse complement strand
TCGGATCATCCCAGGGTGTGGATTCCCTGAGCCAGGAGAATGCCTCCGATGACGATGAGGCCGACATAGACGATTTTGAGAAAGAGATCGCCCTGCAGGCGGCGATTGATCATGGTGCCGAGCACCATCGCGGGGATCAGGGCCGGCAGCGAGATGAGATAGAAGTGGAAGACGGGGGCCACCCAGAGGCCGGATACCCAGTAGCCGAGGGAAACGAGAAGACCGGCGGGAAGGAAATAGGCCTGGAGAGTGGCGCGGAACTGCTGGGCAGGCCAGCGGCGGAGGGCGCCGTAGACGATGAGGGGAGGCCCGTTCATGGCATAGGCGCCGCCGAGGATGCCGGCGCAGAATCCGCAGGCCGCGAGCAATCTCCATCCGCCGGCGCCGATTGCGGGCGCCCGCCGCGCGGCGAGGCTCCACAGGGAAAAGGCGACAATCAGCAGACCCAGCGCGGACTTCACCAGAGCGGGATGGCCTTCGGTAAGCAGGAGCATGCCCACGGGCAGGCCGGGCAGGCTGGCGAGGACGAGCCAGCCGGCGCTGGAGAAATGGATTTTCTTCCAGTCGTGGACAATCACGACGCTGGCCACGGTGAGGGAGAAGAGCAGAGCCAGAGGCGCCGCTTCGCGCAGGGGAATCCAAAAAGCGAGGAGAGGCACGGCGATGAGCGCTTCGCCGAAGCCGAAGGCGGAGCGGACCAGCGTAGCCACGAAGGCGACGAGCAGGACATGGATGGCGATGGAGTCGATCAGGCTGCTCCGGTTCCGAAATGAATTGCCAATGCAGCTGGGCCGGGGTTAAGAGCTCTGTGCCGGGGAAGCGATCGCGGAGCGCTGGAGATCGAGCAGCTCGCGAATGCCTGATTCGGCAAGGTCCATCATCTCGATGAGGCGCGCGCGGGGAAAGGCCTGGCGTTCGGCGGTGGCCTGGACTTCGACGAGTCCGCCGTCCTCGGTCATGACAAGATTCATGTCCACTTCGGCCTGGGCGTCTTCCTCGTAGGCGAGGTCGAGGAGGACGGTTTTCTCGACAATGCCGACGCTGGTGGCGGCGACGAGTTGTTTGAGCGGGGATGCCTTCAGCGCGCCGGTGGCGAGCATGCGGTTGAAGGCGATGGCGAGAGCCGCGCAGGCTCCGGTGATGGCCGCGGTGCGAGTGCCGCCATCGGCCTGGAGGACGTCGCAGTCGAGGACGACGGTGCGCTCGCCGAGCGCCTGGAGGTCGACGACAGCGCGGAGGGAGCGGCCGATGAGGCGCTGGATCTCGTGAGTACGGCCGCCGACTTTGCCGCGTTCGGCCTCGCGTGGCGTGCGGGTGAGAGTGGCGCGGGGGAGCATGCCGTACTCGGCGGTAACCCAGCCGCGGCCGCTGTTGCGGAGCCATGCGGGAACTCCCTGCTCGACGGTGGCGTTGCAGAGGACGCGAGTGTGGCCGGCCTCGATCAGGACGGAGCCTTCGGCAACCCGGGTCCAGCCGGGGGTAATGCGCACTGGACGCAATTGATGGGGTGCGCGGCCGCCGCTGCGAAAGAAGTGATCCGTCATGGGGCCATTGTACGGGTTTGGGAACGGGGCGCATTGCGGAACCGAAAGGGGAAAATGAGGATAACTTGCTGAAGGTGCAGGAGATCGGCGGAGAGAATCCAGGGGAGTTGTTCCCAATTTGGGACGGAATTTCTCAGGCAGAAGTGGACGATCCCGAACGTTCATGGGGCTAAGTCATTGAATTTGAATTACATGGCTGGCGACCGCGACTTTGGCACGCAACGTGTTCTGTCCTGAGGCAGAGATTTCCGAATCGAGATCCTGACCGGCGTGGTTCGCACCAGAGCGGTGGGCAAACCGGCGGAGCCGTGGCAATCGCCAGGGCGTCGCGGTTTTCGGACAAGCCGTCGGCAGGCGGGGAACAGAGAAAAGAGGAAAAGCGCGATGGCATCGACCGAACTCATCCAATCGCTTCGTCACAAGCCCGGCATGCCGGAGGTGCAGCCGCCGCGACAACCGGCGGTGGAAAGGCGAGGCGGCGACCTTCTGGAACTGACGGGGCTGGCGGATGACGCGCGCAATCTGGTGACGGCGCTGCGGCTGGGCGCGGAACTGCTGGGGGAGCCCGGGGTGCTGGACCCGGAGCATGCGCACTTTGCGGCGGAGATTGGGGCGATGGCCGACGCGTCGGCGGGAATGATGCGGAAGCTGACGACGCTGGCGCGTGCCGAACGGATCCCGGAGATCGCGCCGGCTGAGCCCGTCACGGATCTGGCGGATGAGTTGCGGCAGCTGGGCGGGCTGCTGGGAGCGCTGGCGGGGCCAAAGATCGTGGTGCAGACGACGTGCCTGCCCTGCGCGGGGACACTGCGTCTGGCGGAGGAGAGCCTGACGCGGATTCTGCTGAATCTGGTGCGGAACGCCGCGGATGCAATGCCGGAGGGGGGCCGGATCCGCATCACGGCACAGCGCGGCAACGGGGCGAGCTTCTTCTGGACGGTGCCGGAGGACATGAGGCCAGGGACAGAAGCGGCGAGCGGGCGGGAGACCGTGGTGCTGTCGGTGGAAGACAACGGGCCGGGGATCCGGCCGGAGCTGCTGGAACGTGTCTTCGAACCGGGGTTCTCGACGCGGCGGGGCCTTACGGCCTGGCCGGAGGCGCAGCACCAGGGACTGGGGCTGAGCATCGCGCGGCAGCTGGTAGAAGAAGCCGGCGGGACCATCAAGGCGAGCTCGGCGGGACGGCGGGGAGCGCGGTTCGAGATCGAGCTGCCCCTGACGAACGTAACCCCGCCATTACTTTCGGAATGGGGGTATTCGGCGGGGAGCGATGCTTCATGATGCGAGGATGGGAAACAGGATTGCTGATCAACCCAGGCCCCTTTATGCCATCGCTGCCGGAATCCACGCCGCTGCACCTCTTCGTTGCCGATGAGGACCCGTCAATCCGGCGCGCATGTTGCGAGATCGCGCGGATGGAAGGAATGGTGGCGCACGAAGCGGATTTGTGCGCACGGTCGCGGGAGCTGCTGCTGGCGCGTGGCGCGGACGCGGTGCTGGTGGACGAAAAGATCGCGACGGGCGCGGGATGCGTGGTACTGGAAGAGCTGCGGCGGATGCGTCCGGATCTGGCGGTGGTGTGGATGACGTCCGCCTCGACGGTGCAACTGGCGATTGAGGCGCTGCGCTTTGGGGCGAGCGATTACCTGGTGAAGCCGTTCACGGCGGAGGAGCTGGCGGTTGTGCTGCGGCGGCTGGCACGGCGGCGCAATCTGGACACGGCGAGCCGCGGGCTGCGAGAGCGGCTGCGCGCCGGCCAGGGAAACATGCTGGGACAGAGCCCGGAAATGGAGAAGGTGTTCCGCATCCTGGGACGGGTGGCGCAGAGCACACACCCGGTACTGATTCTGGGCGAGAGCGGGACAGGCAAGGAACTGGTGGCGCGGGCGATCCACGCGAATGGACCTGGAGCGGGCAAGCCCTTTGTGCCAGTGGACTGCGGGTCGCTGGCGCCGACGCTGATCGAGAGCGAACTTTTCGGGCACGTGAAGGGAGCCTTTACCGGAGCGCACCGGCCGAGCGACGGACTGCTGGTGGCGGCGGGCAGCGGAACCGTGTTTCTGGACGAGATTGCGGAGCTGCCGCTGGAGCTGCAGGCGAAGCTGCTGCGGGCGCTGCAGGAAAAAGAGGTGCGGCCGCTGGGCGGGAGCCACGCTGTGCCGATCCGGGCGCGCGTGCTGGCGGCCACCCATCAGGACCTGGCGGGCATGGTGGAGCAGGGAAAGTTCCGGCGCGATCTGTATTTCCGGCTGAATGTGGTGAAGCTGACGCTGCCGGCGCTGCGCGAGAGGAAGGAAGACATTCCGCTGCTGGCGGCGCATTTTCTGGAGCGAAACAGCCGCGAGATGGCGCGAGAGTTCCGGCTGAGCGCGGAGACGCTGGCGTTTCTGGCGGAGTACGCATGGCCGGGGAACGTGCGCGAGCTGTCGAATGCCATCGACCGGGCGTGCAACCTGTGTTCGGGAGCGACGATTGAGATGGGGGAGATGACCACGAGCATTCGCGACAGCTGGATGCAGGCGAGAGCGAGCCAGGAGCCGGCCCGCGACCAGACCGGATGGACGGCGACAGTGGAAACGCTGGCGGAGATGGAAAAGCGGGCGATCCTGACCACGCTCGACCAGGTGCACGGGGACAAGATGCTGGCGGCGCGGCTGCTCGACATCGGGAAGACCACGCTCTACCGCAAGCTGAAGGAATATGGGCTGACGTCATGATCGCCAGAGAAGAGGCGGGGCCCGGCGCGGTGCTGATGGTGACCGCGATGGACGCAATGGAGAGCGCGGCGGCGGCGCTGTCGGAAAAGATCGGGATGGCGGTGGAGATCGCGTCGAACCGAGCCACCGCGCTGCGGCTGCTGGACCGGCGCAATTATGCGGCGGTGGTCCTGGATCAGATGCTGGCGGAGTCGGACGCGGAAGGGGCCGACCTGATCTGGAAGCGGGCGGGGCTGGCGGTACCGGTGCAGATGAACTTTGCCCTGTCGGGGACAGCGCGGCTGGAACGCGAGGTGCGCGGCGCGCTGACGCGAAGAAAACGCGAGCAGCAACTGGCCAGCCAGGCGGCGGCGGCGGCGATGGACGCGGAGTTGAAGGACGCGGTGACGGGGTTTCTGCTGGAGTCGAGACTGGCGCTGGCGGAGGAGAACATTCCGCCGCGGATCGAGGGACGGCTGCAGACGCTGGCGGCGATGGCGGAGCGGCTGCGGGATAGGCTGAACGCGCCTTGCGCGGTTGCGGAAGCCGCGCCGGCGGCGCGAGCCTGACGGCGGCGCGGAGACATGCTCTCCGCGGCACTCCGGTGCACGGACAGGTGCGCTTTTGAATCCTCCAGTCAGAGGGGCAATTACTTGGCGCGCAACGACGCGTGTGCGACGGGCCCATGATGCAGCTGGCAACGGCGCGCGGGCACGCTCCATCCCAGGAAGAGAACTCAGATTTCGGGAAATGGAGAACACGCGATGTCAGAACCTCTGCATGGATTGAAGATCGCCATTGTGGCGACGGACGGATTTGAACAGTCTGAATTGCTGGAGCCGAAGAAAGGCCTGGAGACGGCGGGAGCGGAGACGGAAGTGATCGCGCCGCACGGCGGCGAGATTCGCGGCTGGGACAAGACGGACTGGGGCAATAAGGTGAAGGTGGATAAGACGCTGAGCGACGCGCGCGTGGACGACTACGATGCGCTGGTGCTGCCGGGCGGGGTGATGAATCCGGATCACCTGCGCATGGATGCGAAAGCGGTGCAGTTTGTGCGGGAGTTTGTGGCGACGGAGCGGCCGGTGGCCGCAATCTGCCACGGGCCGTGGACGCTGGTGGAAGCGGGCGCGGTGAAGGGCCGGACCTTCACCTCCTGGCCGTCGCTGAAGACCGATTTGAAGAACGCGGGCGCCACCTGGGTGGATGAGGAAGTGGCGGTGAGCGGGCACTTTATCAGCAGCAGGAAGCCGGACGATATTCCGGCGTTTACGAAGACGCTGATCGGAATGCTGGAGGAGAACCGGAAGCGCGAAGCGGCCTGACCGGAGGTCAGCGTCGACTGGATTCGACCGAGGAGCAATGGGCGCGGACGAAATCCTCCAGGCTGCCGGTGATCCATGCAGGAGGGCCAACGACGAAACGGGGCTTTGCGCGGAGGCCGGGATCGAGTAAGGCCTCCGCGTTCCCGTGCCCGGAACCCGCGTTCCCCGGCCCGGAAAAGAGGATGGCGTCAGCGCGGGGCAGGAAGCGGCGGGCGGAGTCCTTGAAGTCCGGCACGGCGGGGTGGATGACCGTCAGATAGAGCTCCGGCTGAAGGAAGTCGAGGACGCTGTTGGATTCGAGGATGGCATTGGGGGCGTCGGCGATCTCGGAACGGATGCGGGGCATGGCATCGGCGAGGCGGCCGATACGGGTGCGCACCCAGAAGACGCGCTCCGCGCCGGCGGCGAGGAAGCGCGAGGTGTCGGTGCCGCTGGCGGCGTCGCGCTCGGGATTGATGGCGAGGCAGGCGTCGCCGGTCTGACAGGCGCAGGGGTGTCCGTCGGCAGTGCAGAAGCCGTGACCGAACTGCGTGATTTTAAAGGCGGTCCAGCGGAATTCCGGCAGGCGCGAAATCAGCGCGGCGACGACGGAGGTCTTGCCGATGTTGCGCGTATTGCCGCCGATGACGATGATGGCCATGCCGAGTCTCCGCATTCTTTCGATGCGTTGAGCTATTGTCGGGGGACGGCGCAGTGGAGGGCAAGGCCAGCCGCAACCTGTCGCACAGGCGCGACAGGGGTGGAGCATTCGCAGGCACCGGAGATCGTGGTACCCGGCATCCTGAACCAGAGAGGGTTCCCTATGCCCGTAGAAACCAAACCTGAGGATAAGCCGGCGCGTGTGCGGTTCCAGCGCAACGAAAAAGAGGGAGAACTGGAAATCACCTGCTCGATGGCGGGCGGGCAGGAGGAGGCGCCGTACCGGGTGCGGGGCGGAGCGCCGCACTACGGAGGCGTGACCGCGTTCAAAGCGAAAGTGGTGGACGTAGGAATGAGCCCGGCGGTGGCTGAGGATCCCTCGCGCTCGTTCAATGCCACGGCGCGCCAACTGCGCGAACTGGGGTTCGAAGTGGACGTGAAGCAGGAGCAGTAGAACCTTCTCCGGGCACGCTCTGTTCCGCCGGTACCGCGGATTTGACAGTGCGGCGTGTGGCGGGCGATTCTTCGGGCGCATCACAAGTTTCTGTATGGATCCGCAAAATTCAGTTCTGCCGCATTTTTTGAATGCCGAGGAGGGCAGCGAGCCCGGCGGCAAGCCCGTCGTCATCACCGTCGATGGGCGGAAGCACAACGCGATGGACGGCGAATTGCTGATTGAGGCAATCAATCGCGAGACGGGCAAGGAACTGGCCCAGGTGTGCTACCTGAAGCAGCTGGGGCCGATTGAGACGTGCGACACCTGCATGGTGGAGGCGGAGGGAAAGCTGGCGCGGGCGTGCGGGACGCGGGTGCGCGCCGGGATGGTGGTGACGACGGAATCCGCGAAGGCGCAGGCGGCGCAGCGGGAGGCGTTCGACCGGATTCTGGGGAATCACCTGTTGTATTGCACCGTGTGCGACAACAACAACCAGAACTGCACGGTACACAACACGACGGCGCTGCTGAAGATGGATCATCAGAGGATTCCGTACCGGCAGAAGCCGTACGAGAAGGACGAGACGAATCCGTTCTATCGATACGATCCGGACCAGTGCATTCTTTGCGGGCGGTGCGTGGAAGCGTGTCAGAACGTGCAGGTGAACGAGACGCTGACGATCCGGTGGGAGGACGAGCATCCCCGGGTGCTGTGGGATGGTGGGTCGAGCATCGGCGAGTCGAGCTGCGTATCGTGCGGACATTGCGTGACGGTGTGCCCGTGCAATGCGCTGATGGAGAAGTCGATGCTGGGCGAGGCGGGCTTCTTCTCGGGGCTGCCGCGCCAGGCACTGGAACACATGATCGACATGGTGAAGGAGGTTGAGCCGCAGACGGGTTTCGGGCCGATTCTGAAGCTGTCGCAGGCTGAGGCGGCGATGCGGGCGGCGCGCATCGAGAAGACGAAGACGGTATGCACGTATTGCGGGGTGGGGTGCGCGTTCGACGTATGGCATCGCGACCGGCACATTCTGAAGATCGAGCCGAAGGATGGGCCGGCCAACGGGATTTCAACGTGCATCAAGGGAAAATTCGGGTTCAATTTTGTGAACAGCGGAGACCGGCTGACATCGCCGCTGATCCGCGACGGCGGGAAGTTTCGCGAGTGCTCGTGGGACGAGGCGCTGGACTTCATTGCACGGCGGATGAAGGAGATCAAGGATCAACACGGGCCGGACGCGCTGGAGTTTATTGCTTCGTCAAAGTGCACGAACGAAGAGAGCTACCTGATGCAGAAGCTGGCGCGGGCGGTGATCGGCACGAACAACGTGGACAACTGCTCGCGGTATTGCCAGTCCCCGGCGACGATGGGGCTGACGCGGACCGTGGGGTACGGCGGAGATTCAGGATCGATTTCGGATATCGAGCGCGCGGATGTGGTGGTGATCGTCGGTTCCAACACGGCGGAAAACCATCCGGTGCTGGCGACGCGCGTGAAGCGGGCGCATAAGCTGCGGGGGCAGAAGCTGATTGTGGCGGATCTGCGCAAGCATGAGATGGCGGAGCGCGCGGACATCTGGCTGCGGCCAAAGCCGAGCACGGACATGATCTGGGTGAGCGCGGTGGCGAAGTACATCGTGGACCAGGGATGGCAGGCGCAGGGATTCATCGATGCGCGGGTGAACAGTTTCGAGAAGTATCGGGAGAGCCTGGAGCCGTTCACGCTGGAGTTTGCAGAGGAAAAGACGGGGATTCCGACGGCGACGCTGAAGGCCGCAGCGGAGCAGATCGCTCATGCGGACAAGGTGTGCATCCTGTGGGCGATGGGCGTAACGCAGCACCACCACGGATCGGATACGTCGACGGCAATCTCGAACCTGCTGTTGCTGACGGGCAATTACGGGCGCCCGGGGACGGGGGGATATCCGCTGCGCGGGCATAACAATGTGCAGGGGTGTTCGGATTTCGGGTCAATGCCGAATAAGTATCCGGGTTATATGGACGTACACGATGACGAGATGCGCCGGCACTGGGAGCAGGCGTGGGGCGTACCGCTGCCCGCGGGCAAGGGACGCGATAACCACGTGATGGTGGACGGCATGCACGAAGGGGCGATCAAGGGGCTGTACCTGATCGGCGAGGACATGATCAGTTCGGAGTCGAACAAGCACTATCTGGCTGCGGGGCTGGAGAAGCTGGACCTGTTCGTGGTGCAGGAAATCTTTTTCACGCTGACGTGCCAGTATGCCGATGTGATTTTGCCGGGAACGCCGTCGTTTGAGAAAGAAGGGACTTATGTGAACACGGAGCGGCGGATCCAGCGGATTTACGAGGTGATGAAGCCGCTGCCCGGCACGCGGGCGGACTGGCAGATTATCCAGGACATTGCAAACCGGCTGGGGGCGCAGTGGAGTTACGCGGGGCCTTCGGAAATCATGGACGAAGTGGCGGGAATTGCGCCGCTGTTTGCGGGCGTGACCTATGCGCGGCTGGCGGGCTACAACAGCCTGCACTGGCCGGTGGAAGCCGATGGAACGGACACGCCGCTGCTCTACAGGGAGAAATTTCACTTTCCGGATGGGAAGGCGAAGTTCCATCCGGTGGAGTGGAAAGAGCCGGCGCAGCAGGAGGACGCGGAGTATCCGCTGCACCTGAATAACGGGCGGATGCTGGAGCATTTCGAAGCGGGCAACATGACGTACCGGGTGCCGGGTATAGCGATGAAGGCCCCGGATACGTTTCTGGAGGTATCGCCGGAGGTGGCGGCGCAGTACAAGCTGGAGAATGGCCGCTGGGTGAAGGTGAAGTCGCGCGACGGAGAGATCAACCTGCGGGTATTGATTACGGACCGGGTGAGCGGGAATCAGTTATATGCGCCGCTGAACTCGCAGGAGCAGCCGATCAACACACTGACCAGCAACCACGTGGACGTGGTGGTGCACACACCGGCATACAAGGAGACGCCGGTAATGATCGAGCCGCTGGAGAAACGCGGGCGGCCGCCGCTGCCGTACACGAATCACCGGTTCCACAATCCAACGCCGCAGCTGGGCGTGGAGGTGGAACGGAAGTGGGCGCAGCCGGGGTACAGGATGCCCGGCGCGGGACTCGTACAGATCCAAAGCGGCAACGGGAGAAAGGCGTAACAACGATGGCGAAGCCGATTCAGCTGGATATCCCGGCGCGAAACCGCGAAGCGGAACACCGCGAGACGCTTGCGAAGCTGCCGGTGGAACACGCCGAAGCGCTGGCCGATTTGCTCGCGCTCGCGGAGGATCTGCGGCGGCACAATGTGATCAACACGCTGCGCGGGGCGGTGGGCGCGGGCGGCGAGCTGGTCACGTATGTGGCGGAAGCGATGGCGCAGCCGGAGACGGCGCGGGGGATGCGGAATCTGATTGCGCTGGGAAAGCTGCTGGGCAGCATCAACCCGGAGCTTCTGGAGACGGTGCAGCGGTCGCTGCCGCGGAGCTGGCGGGATCCCGAGGCGCGCGACGATACGACGAAGGCGCCGAGCCTTTGGAAGGTGGCGCGGACGCTGACGTCACCGCCTGCACGGCGGGCGCTGATGGGAGTGGGCGTGGTGCTGGCCGGGGTTGGGCTCTACATGGCTCGGGACAAGGCGACGCGGAACGGGTAAGGCTCAACGGCCCAGGGGAAGCTGAACCATGGCGCCCCAGGTGCGGGTTCGCTGCGATGCGATGGGAGCGGCGGACTCGAGGATGCTGGCGGCGAGGCTCGTTTTTCTGCCGCGATACGTCGAGCGGTGACGAAGGATCCAGGTGCCGGTGAGGAAGCCGATGGTCTGTCCGATGACGACGTCGGACGGGAAATGGGCGTTGGCGAGGATGCGGGAGACGCTGATGGTCTCAGCAAATCCATAGGCGGGGACGGAGATATACCACTGCGGATACTCACCGGCGATGACGCGGGCGAGGGACATGGTGGCGGCGGCGTGATCGGAAGGGAAGGAAGAATCCCAGTGCCAGCTTCCGGTGCCGTTGGTCCAGAAGCGGCCCTGACGATCTCCTTCGAGAGGACGCTCGCGATTGGTGACTAGTTTGGTGGCCAGAACAACGGTTCCGGAATCGATGACAGCTTCGGCGCCGAGCCTTCCGGTCTCGGCCAGTTTGGGGTTGTGGCGAGCCAGGCCGGTGAAGTAGAGAACGGCTCCCCAGCCGCCACTGGCGTAGAACGATCCAAAGTCGGAGATGGTATTCGCGGTGTTTTCGCGGGCGGTGTCGTAGCCTTCCGCGGTTTCAGCATCCACGTCGTACGCAAATGCCAGTCCAGTCGCGGCGCCGAGGGGCGCCAGCCAATAAGCGTCTTTGGGCCTGATGCGCAGGGGGCTGGTGAAGATGGCAGCGTCGTCCTGAGCGAGATCTCCGATGCAGCGGACCAGGTGGGTGATACCGCACACGGGAGAATTTGCGGATGCGGGAGGCGGAGCTGAAGGGCCCGGGCCAAAGCCGGAGGGTGAACGGAGGACGGAACCTGCGAGTTCAGCCGGCTGGGGAGCGGGCGCAATGGGAAGAGACTGCGCAGTGGCGGAGGAGACGAGGAATGCGAAGGCGAGCAGGAAAAGGCAGCCGAGCGCGCGCCGAAACTGGCAAATCTTTCCGGAAAGGCTCATTCACGAAACCCCAGTTATGCAGGAATTGAATGCAGGAATTGAATCCTGGCTTATGCCAGGGGATTGGATGCACGGGTTCCGGGCATCTGTGAGTGGACGAGGGCCAAATCGCGCTCGAGCATTACAATGTCGAAACCTGTTGGACATTCAGCGTTGGCGGCGACCCAGTCGGTGCTGAGGGCGGCATAGACTTCATCGGCGTAGCGCTCGAGGAATTCCCAGGTCATCGTTTTAAGCCGGCCCCAGGTAACGCAGTAGACGGTCTGCGGGTCGTAGCCCACAACGGCGACGCAATGGCCCATATTCGGTTTTGGGGCAAGGTCGCCGGCCGGCGTGGAGGGAGAAATGGCCCACGGAATGTCTGGCCAGCCGGCAGGGTCGCCGGCACAGGCGAATACCGGCAAATTGAGCCCGAGATAAGCGCTGCCGAAGAGATGGACGACACAGCGCAACTGGCCGGGGTGTCCCTTGTCGGCGCTGACGAAGGAATGAATCCGATGGCCGCCGATGCCGGTGTTGCGCCAGTACTTCAGGGCATCCAGCATGGAGACACACTCCAGGAGATGGTCGCCGGTAAGCGCGGCCTGAGCGGCGATGACGTCATCGTCGGTGAGAAAGACGCCGTGCTGGTTGGCGGCAGTCCAGTGATGGATCATGTGGCCGGCAGCGGCCGAGGTGCAGCAGTTGAAGCGGTCGTTGGCGAGCATCGGCCAGGCCGGCGTGGATTCCAGCATCTCCTGGGCGGGGGGAACGGGGAGGGTGCGCAGATTGACGTAATTCTTCAGGTGAACGGTGCGCGGGTCATGGACGGATTGAATCCTACCGAGGCGCATGGTATCTCCTGTGAGTGGAGGGGTGCTTCAGATTCATTTTCTGAAGGAGACGATGATAGCGGGGATCGTCATGCAGCGGCCTGAGACTGGGAAATACGGCGATATAGGCGAGTAAGATGTCGCGGCGCTCCGCAGCCTTTTCAAGCCAGGAAAAAGCCAGGTCCTTATCTCCGATGGCAGCGGCAGCCACGGCGATGGCCACGGGGAGAACCACACCGTTCCGGTCGTATTCGAGGAGCTGATCGAGAGCGCGACGGGCTTTCTCCAGGTCGCCATTGCGGACATGAGCTTCAGCCAGCCATCCGAGCAGGACGGGCATACGGCTGTTGGCGATGCCTTCTTCGAAGGTGCGGACGGCCTCCTGGGCGCGGCCGCTTTGCGCCTGGGCCATGCCGAGAACGTAGTAGAGCTCGAAATAATGGGGCGCGGACTGGAGGGCGCTTTGCGCGAGGAGAATACTCGCATCGTGATCGCCGAGATAGGCGCGGCACATCGCCTGGGCCGCGAGGAGCGGGGTGGAAAGGGGATCGTAACCGAGGCCGATACGTAATTGATTCACGGCTTCATCGAGGAGGCCGTGAATCATGAGGCAGGCGCCGTAGAGGTAGTAGGACTCGCCGCGCTGGGGACGGAGTTCGACGGCTTTCATGAGGTGGCGGCGGGCATCTTCCCAGTTCCAGTCGTAATACTCCAGGACGGAGGCGAGGGAGATGTGGCCTTCGGGCAGGTTGGGGTCGAGGCTGATAGCCCTGAGGGCGGAAGTGCGGGCGAGGGCCCAGGCTTCGTGCGGGGGCGACAGTCCAAGGCTGCCCTGGAGGGCGTAGAAATCGGCAACACCCGCGTGCGCCGCCGCGGAATCAGGATCGAGTTCCAGAGCCCGCTCGAAGCAGCGCCCGGCGATCTGGAGATCGTCGAGGGTTTTGCGGTTCCAGTGGTAGCGGCCCTTGAGATAGACCTCGTACGCCTCGGCTCGCATGGGCGTGGCGGGCCGGGGAGCGGAGAGGCTGAGGTGTTGCGCGACGGTATCGCGGAGCGCGGACACCACGGACGAGGCGATTTCATCCTGCATCTCGAATACATCGGAGAGTTCCCTGTCGAAGCGCCCCGACCAGAGATGGAACCCCCTGCGGACGTGGGTGAGCTGGGTGTTCACGCGGACGCGGGTCCCGGCGCGGCGCACGCTGCCTTCCAGGATGACTTTGGCATGGAGGGCCTCGCCGATTTCGCGAATGTCTCTGGTTGCGCCCTTGAAGGCGAAGGCCGACGTGCGGGAGACGACGCGCAGGCCGGGGATGGTGCCGAGCGAGGAGATCAGCTCTTCAGTGAGCCCGTCGCTGAAGTATTCGCTGTCGGGCTCCGAGCTGAGATTGCGCATGGGGAGCACGGCGATGGAGGGTTCGGCATCGAGATCGCTGTCGAAGACCACGGCGCGATGAGAATCGGATCTGGCATCGGTGGGGACGGGTTCCACACGAAGGCGACGGGCGTGGGCATCGGCGCCCACATCGGAGGTGGTGTCGTCATTGGCGGGGGCCGAGACGGGAATGACGGGAACCTGCTCGCCGGCGATGAGGTCGAGGAGGTGCACGACTTCGGCAGCCGAGCTGTGGCGCTCGTGCGGGTGGAGGCGCAGGCAGCGATCGACGGCGGTGAGCAGCGCATCGGGCAGGCCGGAGCGGACCTGATGCAGAGGCGCGTACTCCGCGCGGGAGATGGCGGCGCAGGTGGCGGCAGGCGTGCCGTGGCGGAAGGGTGGATGTCCGGCAGCCATCTCGTAGAGAACCGATCCGAGAGACCAGATATCGGCGCGATGGTCGACGGAATCTCCGGCGAGCTGTTCCGGCGACATGTACGTGAGAGTGCCCAGGATGGCATGGGGAGCGGTCATGCGGGTCTCGTGCGCGATGCGGGAGAGGCCGAAGTCGAGAATTCTGACGCCGCCGGACTGCACCAGGAAAATGTTGCCGGGCTTGATGTCGCGATGCACGACGCCGGCCATGTGCGCGGCATGGAGTCCGGTGGCCACCTGGCCGCCGATGTCGCGAATGCGGGGGTGGTCGAGTGCGCCGCTCTTCGCCAGGAGTTCGGCGAGAGTGTGGCCGCGATAGCAGGCCATCACCAGCAGGAGCGCGCCATCCGGGGCTTCTTCAACGGTGTAGATGGTGCAGAGATTGGGGTGGTCGAGGGCAGAAGCCGCGCGCGCTTCGCGCAGAAAGCGGGCGCGGCTTTCGGGGTCGTTGGAAATGGACTGCTGCAGAAGCTTGATGGCGACGGTGCGGCCGAGCCGGGTGTCTTCAGCTTCGAAGACAACTCCCATGCCGCCTTCGCCGAGCTTGCGGACGAGGCGGTAATGAAGGAGAAGATCGCCGGGACTGGTCGCTGACGGCATGGGGAAACTCAATTAAAGCTGAACGGCCGCAACAGCCGCCGGTACGCCGGCGGTGAAAATCGTGCCGCGGAGGGCTGGATTCATAATGCGCTGGAAACGTTCGAGCAACTGGGTGAAGAGCACTTCGAGGTGCGCAATTGTGGAGAGGGCGCTGACGGCGATCAGCTCTTCCTGCTGTCTGGTGAGAGGAAAGAGATCGAGCGCCGCGTCGAATTCGGCCACATGGCCGGGATCGAGTTCCGCATGCCTGAGGTGACACGACATGGAGGAGAGCGAAATGCCTGTACGCTGGTTCACTTCCCGGAGAAAGCCCGCGCCGGTGGGCGACTCGAGGACGGCGATATAGCCCAGATAAGCGGCGGGATGAACGTGGCGTATCCAATAGTACTGCGAGCCGACGAGGGCGGCGGCGCCGGGGTAAGGCAGGCGTTCGAAGACGCAGTGCCGCGGGATGTCCAGGGAGGCGAGATCGGAGAGGAGCCACTCTCCGTGATCCTGCTCTTCCTGGGCGTGCTCGAGGTAATAGTCCCGCAGCGGTTGGCGGAGGGGATCGTCGACGAGTTTTTCGCATTCGTGCGCCGCCATGCGCATGGCAGGAGCCGAGGCGGAGGTAACTCCATAGCTGGCGAAGAGGAATTCGGGATAGAGTTCCGCAAGGCGCGGGTGATACCACACTTGGGCAATCAGGTCCGTGAGCCGGCCCTGCGCCAGGGAGAGCGTTGACCGAAGCCGGCGGCTGCGGCCAGGCAGGGGGGAGCTGCCGGCCGAGCGGGCTGGAACGTAACTGTTCACGAGATGCTTCTTAAAGGATCATGGTTCCCATGCGATGAGAATCACCCACGGGGACCTTGTGACTGAAGAAGTCGTCGCCCAGTTTGGCGCGGACGGAAATCAAAGCATCGACCTCCGCCGAGCTCAACTGGTTGATGCTGCTCACCTCATCGGGTGTGAGAGCGTGCTGAACCTCAATGAGCCCGGCTGCCTGCAGACGCTGGAGATTGTTCATGCATTGCCTTTCTCCCCCTCTGGGAATGTGGAGCGAGATCGATTCCCGGGGATGCGAAGTGGTCGAATTCTAGCATGGCGGTTTCGGGGCTTCCAATTTGCAGGCAGAAAGCGGCTCAGCGCTGCCGGCGCCGGCTCAGGACAGCAAGCAGGAGAGCCGGAACATGAACCTCGCTGAGGCGCTGGGGGGAAAGCTCGCCGATGGGGCGCAGGACGGCCTGAGGCGGGGAGCAGGCGAGGAATCCCGGAGCGAGCGAGCGGCCGGAACTTGCGGCCAGGGACCGAGAACCGGGCAGGGCGATCAATCGGGGAATGTGGAGCTGAAACAGATCGCGCAATTCGCTTCGCAGGACGGCTTGCGGCAGCGTTCCGGAGATACCGTCTTCCAGCGCCTTCCGCAGAACTGTGCGGCGGCGGCGGGGAGATTGAAGATGCCCGGGCTGGAGAGATTCGCTGAGGAGCAGGCCGTAGGCGAGGGTGTCGCGGAGAATGACGCGTGGGGCGTGGACATCTTCGAGAGTCCGGCGCCACGGGGACCCGGGCGAGAGCAGGCCATCGCGGCAGCGCATCAGGGCGAGCGCGGCTTCGCGATAGCCGCCGACCAGCAGAGGCAACACCTGGAGCGGGGAGACGGCGGGCGGCGAGTTGCCTTGATCCGCGAGGGCCGCGGGAGCCAGCAGCAAACGGCGCGCACCGGCGGGGCCGGCGGACCAACAAGGGACGAGGATGTCAGGGACCGGTGCGGCGCGGCCGAAGAGGCCGGATACGTCGGGCAGGTTTCCCGCATGATGGACGGGCAGGAGGCCGGTATCCAGCAGGCTGTCGACAAAGGCGAGGAATTCGCCGCCGCGACCTGTGCGGGCTGCGGCGGCGGTTTGCGGAGTGCCGAGAGACTCGGCATCGACGGGAGCGGGGCCCTGGCAGGTGGCCAGGATGTTGGCCATGTGCAGGTCGGTCATGCGGAGATGCGCGGCCAGGCAGATGGTGGCGCCCGCGGCATGCCAGTAGCCCTCGGCGCCGCGTTGATCGGAGTCTCGCAGGGCGGGGTGGGGCGGCAGCGGCGCGACCCAGCCGTAATGTCCGCCGGCTCCCTGCAGTGCGGCGGCTGAAGGCAATCGCAGGGCGGAGTGGGCATTGACCGTGCACACCAGACGATGCCACAACCACTCGCCGGTGACGGGGCGCGGCTTGTAGAAGATGCGGCTTCCATCGCGGAGAATGAGCTGCAGCACTTTGTGGCCGCCGGCGTGCGGGTCGGACGCGGCAGAAGTGACGGATGCGAGGCCGGGCAGCTCCGCGTGGCCCAGCCAGGCCGCCAGGCGTGGTGCATCGCGGTGGAACCGGCGATGGAAGACAGCGATCGAGTCCGCCCATTCGGAGATCGCGGCGTTCAGAAGTGCGGGAAGGGCGGGATACTGCGCGAGCGACTCGTCCATCGCGTTCGCATAGAGGGCCTGGGCCAGGATTCCGAGGAGCCGCTCGCGCAGGGGGCTGACCAGGGTGGCATGGTCGAAGCACTGGCCGCCGCACTCCGGGTGGCCGGCGGCGAGGTGGCGCCGGAGGTCCCGGATGGCGGTTGCGATCCAGGAATCCAGAGAGAAATCCCGGTGCGCACCAGGAGCTGATGCAGCGGCGTGGGGATCCGGCATCAGGGTTCCGTGGAAACCGAGGGCCAGCAGACGAGGGGGCGTGGCATGATCGGGGGTGGTCACACCGGCCCCCTGGAGATGGGCATGGTGACCAGTATGGAGGAAAGAAGAAGCAGATGCTCCGGCAGGCAATATGCGGCTCCGACCTCTATTCGTCGCGCAGCAGAATGACCGGGTCGACAGCGAGCGCCTTGCGAGCGGGAATCCAGCTCGCGGCGAGGCCCAGGGACATCATGGCGAGGACAACTCCGCCGAGCACAATCGGATCTCGGGGATTGGCTTGAAAGACGATGTGGGCGAGCACGCGGGTTCCCAGAATCCCGAGCACAACGCCCGCGGCGGAGCCGATGGCGAGCACGCGGAAGGCCCGGCCGAGCGCAGCCCGCAGGACGTCGCGCCGGCCAGCGCCGAGCGCCACGCGAATGCCCAGTTCCCGCAGGCGCCGGCTGACGACATACGAAGCCATGCCGAAGATGCCGGTGACGGCCAGCATGGCGCCCAGCATGCCCAGCACGCCGAGGGCGACGGTGGCGACGCGCGGCGCAAACAGGGCGGATGCCATTTCGGAATCCCACGTCATGACCCTGAACGGCAGGCCGGGATCGAGGCCGCGCATTGTCTGCTCCAGCACCGCCGCCATCTCCTGCGGGTCGCGGCGCGACCGCACGATCAGGAACGTTGCGCTGGCCTTGTGCTGCAGGAATGAGAAGAACATCGCCGGCTGCTGATCTTCAGTCAGCGTCCGATACTTGCCGTCCTCCACGACGCCCACGACGACGGCACGGTTTCCGGCCCAGAACTTGAAGTGTCCGCCGACGGCCTTCCGCACGCCTCCAAATACCTTGTCCGCAAACTTCCGATTCACGAGGGTGGCAATGGGAGCCTTCGCGTCGTCGGACATGGACAGATCACGTCCGGCAAGAAGCGTCGTTCCCGCCGCCTTTATATAGTCCGGCGAGACGTTATAGTTCATCGCGTCCGCGGCATAGTTGGTCGGACGGTAATCCGTGGTCGTATCGGCATAGACATAGGAATCGCCGCCGCCGAGGCTCAGAGGGAGATCGCTCGTGTAGCCCGCGGCGGTTACTCCGGGGATCTGCCGAATGGCGTCGAGCATCTTTTTCTGCATCCCGGCGGACTGGTCCTGGTTATACCCGGCCATGTGGAGATCGCATTCGACGATCATGGCGTGCTGCGGAACAAACCCGAAATTGCTGTGCAGGGAGCGCACGAGGCCGCGCACAGCGACGAGCGAGGAAGTGACCAAAACCGCGCAGATCGCAATCTGACCACCGAGCAGCAGATCCCGGAACGAGAACCGGCGCGCTCCACCGGTGGCATTGGAACCGGTGCGGATCGTCTGCCAGGGATCGGCGCGCAGGACCTGGCGCACAGGCACCAAACCGAAAAGCAGGCCGCTGATCAGGGCGAGTCCGAGCGCCACGAGATAGGTTCGCGCATCCGGATTGACCGGGACGTTGATGGGAACGTTCGGAATGGGCTGCCAGGCGCTGAGCAGGTGCAGGATCGCGACGCCGCCGGCAAGGCCCAGCACGCCGCCGCCCAGCGCGACCAGCACAGCCTCAGTGAGCAGCTGGCGCAGGATGAGCCCGCGCCGCGAGCCGAGCGCCAGGCGCATCGCCACTTCTTTGGCGCGGTCGCCGGCTCGAGCCGCAAACAGGCTGCCGAGATTCGCGCACGCTGCCAGCAGGATGAGACCTGCGAGCAGCATCAGGCCGGCCAGAAACGCGCGTGCCGGGCGGCCCAGGGTATCGCCCACCAAACCCGGATGGGCGAGGGAGAGGCTGAGCCCCTCATCGTCGTCCGGATACGCCTTCGACAGCGCGGCAGCGATGTTGTTCAGGTCTGCCGTCGCCGCTCCCGGCGTAACGCGGGGCCTGAGGTGTCCGAGGACAAAGTAGGAGTGGTTGCTGCGCCATTGCAGATTGTTGGCGCCGTCGATGGTAGGCTCCTCGACCATGGGAATCCACATGGCCGGGGCGAAGAAGAGTTCTGTTCCGCGGAAGCCGCTGGGCGCGACGCCGAGAATCGTGAACGGATGCTTGTCAATCCGCACCGCGCGACCCACCACCTTGCGGTCGGCATGGAAATGCGTTCGCCAATAGTCGTAGCTCAGCACCACATAGGGCGCACTGTCGTAGCCCTTCTCGTCGCCGGCATGGAAGAAGCGCCCGAGATACGGCTGGATACCGAGAGCGTCGAAGTAGTTACCGCTGGCGAGATAGGGCCATGCGGTCGATGGATTCCGGCCAGTATCCACACCCACCGGCCCGACGATGCCGAAGGTGAGCAGGTTCGCGAAGGTATGGTTGCGGTCCCGCAGGTCCAGATAGTCCTTATAGGACTGCGAGGGCGCCGGACCCTGATGATACTCGCGCTGGACCATGTAAAGGCTGGCGGCGCCGGGTACGTTCACAGGGCGCAGCACGACGGCGTTCAGGACGCTGAACACCACGGCGTTCGCGCCGATTCCCAGCGCCAGGGTAACCAGAGCCGTGAGCGCAAAGCCAGGAGATTTCAGTAACTGACGCACCGCCAGCTTCAGGTCGTTTCCCATGGCAGGAAGTCCTCGTCCTGCATTACGGGAAGCATTGGGGTGCGGTTCCATGAAAAGCAAACGGAAGCCGATTCAGTGGATCGTGAAAGTGGCGATGGGGATTTCTGGCGGAGAGGGAGGGATTC
>DAHUYD010000086.1 GCA_027315385.1 Acidobacterium sp. | reverse complement strand
TCCGCCTCCGAACTCCGGTTACCCGCGCGTACCGGAGTTCGCGGGCGATGTTATCGCGTCTCGGCCTCAACCATCGAGTGCGCTGGGTGGACCTTCACCCTCTCCGCTTTGAACTCTGCCGGTTACCCTCCTTCGGGTGATTTCCGTTCGGCGTTCTGGCTGTAGACTGTCTACAGACTCCCCCGGGTTACCGAAAGGATTCCCCAGGTATGCTGCAGCCTCCGCATCCAGGCTGCCTGTTGGCATTGCCGATCCCGCTGATCCTTCCCGAGGCGCGTCGCACCGGCGCGATCCATCTATGAAGCTGTCTCCTCTGGAGTTTGCCCTGTGGCTCGCGGGATTCCTGTTGAACGCCACCCTCGTGGTAATCCTGGTTGTCCGCGGCCGCTGGAGACGGTTCCGTTCCGAGCCCACGGAGCGCCACGCCGCTGACGAGCCGCCCCACGCTCCCGAAAAGCTTCCTCCCGGAGCGCTATGGCCCCCTGCCGCGGGTTTCGGCCTGGCATTCGGCAAGCGGTACTCAGGAGATGCCCGAACCCGTCGCCGCACTGCCTCGGTGTTTTCGCCAACGAACCCACTGGATGAGGCCCGCACATGAAAGTCCCTCTGCTGGACGGTTTGCTGTGGGCCTCGTCCTTCATCCTGACTGCCGCTCTGTTCGTGGTTCTTCTCTGGCGCGGCCGCTGGAGGCAGTTTCCAATTTTCACCGCGTGGATGTTGTTCGTTGCCACGATTGCCGTTCCGCTCTTTCTTCTTCATCAGCACGGTTCAATGAAGTGGTACGCCCGAATCTATTGGGGCAGGCTCTGGCCCGAATTTGCGCTCCAGCTGGGCATCGTCTTCGAGATTGCCCGCGTCGTCCTGCGTCCCACCGGAACATGGGTCCGGGACGCTCGGGCGCAATTCGTCACCGCCGGCTTCGGCGGAGCCGCCCTCGCCGCTCTCCTCACCTGGTGGATCTCCCCTCCCCACGGCGGTTACACCACCTGGCAATTGCGCGGCGACCTCTTTACCAGCCTCGTCATCTGCGAGTTATTCGTCGCCATGACTTTTACGGCAAATCGCCTCGGCCTCGGCTGGCGCAGCCACGTCATGGCCCTGGGCCAGGGACTCACCGCCTGGGCCGGCGCCTCCGTTATCACGAACTCGCTGGAGAGTTACTTTGGTACCCGGCATTTCGCTGCTTTGGAGTACATCCAGGGCGTCGCCTGGATCGCTGCAGTCCTCTGGATCACCATCCGTCTGTGGAGTCCCGAACCGCAACGACAGCCGATTTCCGAGGATTTGCGGGAATACATTCTTGCGCTCCACCGCCGGGTCGAGTACGATCTTGGCAGACTGGACGCAGGTAACTAAAGCGTTCTGTAATTCGCCTAACCGGTATTAATACGGTTAACCGGTATTTTGAAAGGCATCTACGCGTGCTGCCATTCCTCCTCCTTGGCGCGGTTGTAGGCTGTCTGCTGCTCGCCGCCCTTAAAACTCAATTTTCCACTCTGCGTATCGACCGGCGAAGCTGGTCCGACGTCGTTGCAGCTCTTCAGCCTGTCCAGTTTGATCAGGTAACTTCTGTCGCCCGCGACTTCCTTGAGCCTCGCGAAGGCCAGATCTCTCTCGAGCCGCCCGATATGTGGCTCATGCTCGGCGGCAAAGAAGGTCTCCGCCGCATGAAAAACAACGCCCAGCTGATGCTGGTGCTTGCCGCTCACGCCCAGCGCTGGAACTTCGATGAAGGTGTCATCGTCACCGAACGCATTCGCCGCGACGCTCTCCGTCTGCGCCAGGCGGTTCGCCGCGTGGAGATTGCCCTCATGTTCCACGGCGTGCTGCGCCGCTCCGCAACGCTGATCCCGTTCCACCTGCACGAGGCGGCCTCAGCCTACTACCTCATGCGGCAGCGCCTGCTGGCCCTGTATCAAACCAGCCACGCGGGACTTTATCCCCGCCTCGCCGAAGTCATCTGACCTTTTCCTGGGGCCTGTTATTAACTTTCCCGCTGCCCACGCGAAAGTTAATAACAGGCTCTGAGCCTACGGCCCGGCACGCGTGCCGGGCCTTGCTGTCTCTGTCAGCTTCCAAAGCTTGAGGGACTCAGCGGAAGTTCCGTCCTCTTACAACTGTTATGAACTCTCCCGCGCTGCCCACGCGAAAGTGAATAACTGGCTCTACCCCCGTAGCTTTCCGCCCATGCCTTCCAGCGCCCCCACCACCTCCCGCGACCACTGCTGCACTTCTTCCTCCCGCAGCGTGCGCTCGTGGGACTGGAAGACCACGCCCAGCAACAGCGAATACTGCCCCTCCGGAATCTGCCTGCCGCCGCGCAGCACTTCCTTCGCTGCGTAGCCCTGGATCTCCGGGATGGCCAGCGCATCCACCGCGCTGCTGAGCGCCGCATACGTCACGCGCTCCGGCAACAGCACGGAAAAATCCCGCCGCACTGCCTGGAACCGCGACAACTCCCGCACCGCGGGCTGCCGCGGGTCCTGCTTGTACAGCCGGTCCAGCCACACTTCTCCCACCCACACGGTCTGCTTCAGCTTCCGCCGCTCGGCTTCGGCGGGATGCAGTTGCCCGAACCACGCCACCGTCGCCCCGTCCACCGCGGCGCGCGCGCTCCGCCCTGGATGCAGCCACGCTGGCATCAATCCCGACGCGGCAGGGAAGCGATCGAAATATACTGACCGCGCCGCGAACCGCCCCAGCAGCGCCTCCATCGCGCCCTTCATGTCGGAAAAGTCCACGTCGCCGCTGCCCAGAGCCTGGCCTGTCGCGCCAACCGCCAGTGCGGGCCGTTCCTCCACCCGGGCATATCCGTTCTCCGGGCTCCCGCTGAACGCCGTGCCCAGCTCGAACAGGGCGGCATCGTCCACGTCGCGGCTCAGATTCAGCGCCAGCATTTCCAGCATGCCCGGTACCAGCGAAGGCCGCAGCATGCCCGCTTCTTCGCTCAGCGGGTTCCCAATCGCGACGGCTGAGCCAGGCTCCCGCGCGAACAACGCCGCATCCTCCGCCCCGCAAAAGCTCGACGAGATCGCCTCGGTAAACCCCAGCGCCAGCAGCGTCCCCCGCACCGCCGCTTCTTTTTCCGCCCACGGCAGCTCCACTACGCTTCCCGCAAACGGCGGCAGCGTGTTCCGGAACCGGTTGTAGCCGTACACGCGCGCGATCTCCTCGATCAGGTCGATCTCGCGCTCCAGGTCCAGCCGCCAGCTCGGCAGCGTCACCGCCTGGCCGTCGGAGGCGGAGGACAAATCGCAACCCAGTCCAGTCAGAATCGATTCCGCCGCAGCGGCCGTGATGCCTTGCTCATCGTCCGTCGGGCCCAGAATCCTCTGTACCTCACTCACTCTGAAACCGATGCTGGCGCGCTTCGCCGTTCGCGCCTCGGCCTCCGGCGCCACCACATCCACGAGGTCACCTTCAATCCACCCGCCAGATTCCAGAATGATCCGGCTCACCAGCGCATTTGCCACTGGCGGCGCGTTGAAATCCGCTCCGCGCTCGAATCGATGCGACGCGTCGGTGTGCACCAGGTGACGCTTCGAGGCTCGCCGCACCGTGCCCGGGTCGAACCACGCCGCCTCCACCAGAACATTCTTCGTCTCCGGCGTGATCATCGTGTCCCACCCGCCGATCACGCCGGCCAGCGCCAGCGCCTTCTTCTCGTCGGCTACCACCAAATCGTCGGGGTCCAGCGTCCGCTCCACGCCGTCGAGCGTCTTCAGCTTCTCGCCCTTGCGTGCCCGCCGCACCACGATCCCGCCCTCGACCTTGTCCAGATCGAACGCGTGCGTCGGATGCCCCATCGCCAGCGTGACGTAATTCGTCGCGTCCACCGCATTCGCGATCGGTTTTTGCTCCAGTAGCCGGAAGCGCTCGGCGACGATTCCCGTCGAAGGCGCGATCCTTACATCGCGCAGCACCCGCGCCGTGAACCGCCCGCACAGCTTCGGCTCCTCAATCCTCACCGGATACGGCCGCGCCCCGGTCCTGGCCGGCGGCAAACTGGCATCCACCGCCTTCAGCGGCAAGCCGTAAATCGTCGCGGCCTCGCGCGCAATGCCGTAGTGATTCATCGCATCCACGCGGTTCGTCGTGATGTCCATCTCGAACAGCGACCCATGCGCGCCGAGATCGAAGACGCCTTCCACGGCAATCCCACGCAGCGTCAGATCGTCGGCCAGCTCACGGTCGCTCACCGCGATGCCGGGAACATATTCCCGAATCCAGTTGGAGAGAATTCTCATAGCAAGTTAGCGAGTCAGCACGTTAGCAGACCGCAGCCACGGCCCTCCCTTCACGCAGGCACAACGCGCCGGAGGCGCAACGCTGATTAGCCCAGCGCTTCAGAGCTGCGTAGACGACCTGAATACCCAGAGTCCCGGAGGGACAACGCCTGTTGAACCCGCTCTTCATGCGAATTGCTCCAGGAATCTCAGATCCCCCGAATACAGCAGCCCAATCTCGCCGATTCCATACTTCATCATGGCGATCCGATCCACGCCCATCCCAAACGCGAATCCGCTGATCTTCTCCGGGTCGTACCCCGGCTGCTTCTGCTGCACAAACCCAAACACCGCCGGATCCACCATCCCGCACCCCAGCAGCTCAATCCATCCCGACTGCTTGCACTTGCGGCAGCCCGCGCCGCCGCAGAACGGGCAGCTGATCTGCACGTCCGCGCTCGGTTCCGTGAACGGGAAAAACGACGGGAAGAACCGCGTGCGCACGCTCGATCCAAACAGCTCCTTCATCGCGTGATCCAGCGTGCCTTTCAAATCGGCGAACGTGATCCCCACGTCCACGCAGAGCCCTTCGACCTGGTGAAAAATCGGCGAGTGCGTAGCGTCGGCCGCGTCGTTCCGATGCACCTTGCCCGGAATCACAATCCGCACCGGCGGCGCCTGCCGCTCCATCGTCCTGATCTGCACTGGCGAAGTGTGCGTGCGCATCAGCAGCCGCTCGCGCAGGGGCTTCCGTTCCTGCCCCGCGACCACCAGCGTGTCCTGCGTGTCGCGCGCCGGATGCCCGGGCGGAAAATTCAGCGACTCGAAGTTGTAGTAATCGGTCTCGACCTCCGGCCCCACGCCCACCGAGTAGCCCATCCGCTGAAAGATCCCGACAATCTCATGCTGCGTCCGGATCAGCGGATGCTCCGCGCCCAGCTTCCGCCGCCGTCCCGGCAGCGTGATGTCGATCGCCTCAGCATCCAGCGCAATCGCTGCCATGCCCGAACCCGCCGCAGACTCCAGCCGCGCCTCAATCAATGCCTTCAGCGTGTTGAACCGCTGCCCCAGAGGCTTCTTCGCGTCGGCCGGAGCCGCTTTCAGCCAGGCATCGCTGATCGCCTTCAGCCGTCCCTGCTTGCGCCCCAGCCAGCGCAGCCGGAATTCTTCGATTTCCTCCGACGATTTCGGAGAACCGCGCAGGGCCACGAAAACGTCATCCTTCTCCAGTTCAGAGCGCAGCGCGGCAAACGCCGCATCCAGCTCCGCCTCGCTCCATCCCTTCAGTGCGGGAATTCCGTCATCCTGCATGATTCTCTTGAGGATAAATCACGGGCACGCGCGAAGCGGTCCCGCGTAGCGGGACGGCGGTAGAAGCCTCGGCCTTCAGGCCGAGGAATTTGGCCCCATTCCTGGCTTGCGCCTTTAGGCGCGGGAAAAGACTTCATGCGGTCAGGGTATTTCCGGCACTTGCCAGGTTAGGCGCTTTGCCCGCCTTCACAGGGTGTTTGAATTGGCGCTGGCTCCCTCGCTGAGCCACCACGAACCAGCCATCCTGCTCTATCAGCCGGACCACAGCCCGACTCCAATTCTCGAAGCACCCGGACTCCGCGCTTCCACCACGCACGGCTACACTATCCTCATGATCCGCCCCTGGCAGGGCCGCACGCCCGTCATCCCCGCTTCCTGCTACGTCGATGTCTCCGCCCAGATCATCGGCGATGTCGTCCTGGGCGAAAACTCCAGCGTCTGGATGAACGCCGTCGTCCGCGGCGATGTCCACCACATCCGCATCGGCGCCAACTCCAACGTCCAGGACTGCGCCGTCCTCCACGGCATGCGCTACAAATATCCGGTCATCGTCGGCGACTGGGTCACCATCGGCCACAACGCCACCGTCCACGGCTGCGTGGTTGAGGACGCCTGCCTCATCGGCATGGGCGCCACCGTCATGAACAACGCCCGCATCGGCGAGGGCTCCATTGTCGCTGCCGGTGCCGTCATCGCCGAAAACACTGTCATCCCGCCGCGCTCCCTCGTCGCCGGCGTCCCCGGCAAGGTCCGCCGCGAGCTCGGGCCCGAGGACCGCGACCTGATCCTCCAGTACGCCCGCAATTACCTCGATTACGTGAAGATCTATCTGGCGGAGCCACGCTGATTTCCCGCCGGCTTGCGCTCTCCCCTTTACCGATCTTCTCCATTGAGCTAAGAATGAGCAGAGAGGTCAATCGAAGCTCTATGCCACTTTCGGGCGAAGCCATCCGCGTAATGAATCTGGTGGACGACGTGGCCACCACCATGCGCCGCATGTTGTCTCTGGTACCCAGCCTCTCTCCCGAGGAACGCAAGCGCGTCAGCGACTACCTCGGCCAGTCTCAGCCCAACGCCGAAGCGGTCCAGAAAGCCCTGGCCGCCCAGCCATAACTCCGCATATTCCAGCGCTTGTCCGCCGCCCCGCCTCCCCCCGGAGACTTGGCTGCGGCGGCGGTGCGCCAGGGTATCGCATCGGGCACGGGGCCTGGAACCCCTGCCGGACCCGGGGCTGTCACCCCTTTTCGAAACCACTGGGCTGTTGAAAATAAGCGGGATGCCGAAAATGCGCTGATCAGATGATCAAAATACTACAGATTTCGGGAATCGGGATGGCCCCGAATTACGCGTTATGTCCGCCACCTCTGCACAGTAAACTATTTAAAATAAACAAGATAGTTTGGCTTATACGTTTTTCGGTAACCATCGGGGCTTCATTATGAAAAAAAGTGTTGACTCCCTCCGCATCTCACGCTATTTTCATATTTGTTCATTTTGACCCTCGGCGCTTTTTGCCGCGCTTTGCATTTGTACCTGGGAACCTGATCGCCCCTGCCAGTCCGGCGGTTTTAGTTTCCTGTACGCGGCAACCCACAGGCGAAGAAGGTCTGGATGACACAACGCTGGCCTGTGGTTCGTGGTAGCCGGAATCAGACGTAATTTCCTTAGACCAAAAACATGCTTTCTGCGTCTAATGGTTAGTTTGGTCTTCCTGAAACCTCCTCCTCAGTCCTCCGGGTTTTCATGCTGGTTCTGTGCAGTTGCTGTGAACCGTGAGCGGTCGAACCAGACAATCAAGTACAGAGAGAAGCAAGGAGATTGACAATGCGTTCCGAACTCATTTTTGGCGCCCTGACTCATGTTCGCAACCGCTATGAACTTTGCCAGTTGGCCTCCAAGGCCACTCGCAAGCTGCACAAGCCCAACACGCGGCTGCAGGATACGATGAACGACGTGCTGGTCCGCTTCCGGGATTCCGACCCGGTCGCGGCCGCCGCGTCCGCCCGCAAAGAAGCTGTCGCCATGCCTCAGCCCCACCGCCGCGCCGCCTAAGCACGCAGCTCTCGCGCGTTTCCCCCTTCCCGGTTTACAATCCCGCGTAGCACCCTCCAAACTCCTTCCTTGTTGCACCCCCCTTCCAAATACAAAACTCATCCGCAGGTAATCCATGACGATCGCAGAACTGAAAGAAAAAAACATTACTGAGCTGAGCCGCATTGCGCGCACGCTCGAAATTGCCGGCTCCAGCGGCATGCGGAAGCAGGACCTCATCTTCAAAATCCTTCAGGCGCAAAGCGAAAAAGAAGGCCACATCTTCGCTGAAGGCGTCCTTGAAATCCTGCCTGACGGTTATGGATTCCTCCGCTCGCCCGACTACAACTACCTCCCCGGCCCCGACGATATCTACGTTTCTCCGTCGCAGATCCGCAAGTTCGACCTCAAAACCGGCGACACCATCAGCGGCAACGTCCGCCCGCCTCACGAAGGCGAGAAGTACTTCGCCCTCGTCAAAATCGAGGCCATCAATTTCGAGTCCCCCGAGGAAACCCGAAACAAAATCCTCTTCGACAACCTCACGCCCCTCTATCCGCAGGAGCGCGTCAAAATGGAGACCGTCCGCGAGAGCATCAGCGGACGCGTCATGGATCTGCTCACCCCCGTCGGCAAGGGCCAGCGCGGCCTCATCGTCGCAGCGCCCCGCACCGGCAAAACGATGCTGCTCCAGTCCATCGCCAACTCCATCACCACCAATCATCCTGAAGTCGTGCTCATCGTCCTCCTCATCGACGAGCGCCCTGAGGAAGTCACCGACATGCAGCGCTCCGTCAAAGGCGAGGTCATCAGCTCCACCTTCGACGAGCCGGCCGCGCGCCACGTCCAGGTGGCGGAAATGGTTATCGAGAAGGCCAAGCGCCTCGTCGAGCACAAACGCGACGTCGTCATCCTGCTCGATTCCATCACCCGCCTCGCCCGCGCCTACAACACCATCGTCCCGCCCTCCGGCAAAGTCCTCTCCGGCGGCGTCGACTCAAACGCCCTCCAGCGCCCCAAGCGCTTCTTCGGTGCGGCCCGCAACATCGAGGAAGGCGGCTCGCTCACGATCATGGCGAGCGCCCTCGTCGACACCGGCTCCCGCATGGACGAGGTCATCTTCGAGGAGTTCAAGGGCACCGGCAACATGGAAGTCATTCTCGACCGCAAGCTCGTCGACAAGCGCGTCTTCCCCGCCATCGATATCCAGCGTTCCGGCACCCGTAAAGAAGAGCTGCTCATTCCCAAGGACGAGTTGCAGCGCACCTGGATTCTGCGCAAGGTTCTCAACCCGCTGTCCCCGGTCGAGGCCATGGAGCTGCTCGTCAGCCGCCTCGAGAAAACCCGCAACAACGCCGAATTCCTCCAGAACATGAATCAGATGTAGAGCGGATCAGGCCCACATCTGCCCGGGTTCGGGCAGCGGAATCCCAAAGGGCGGCGAGTTTCCTCGCCGCTTTCCTGTTTTGCGCCGGAGAAGGCCCGGCCCTGCCTCTTGAACGTGATCTCGCCCTGGAGGCTGCGCCGGATGCCCACCGCCCGTCCAGGATCGTAGCTGCACTCCACCGGCTCCGCCTGGAAGACGTTCCGGCCCGGCACCGTGAATCCCATGTGGCGCGTCGCCGCCCACAGACCTTTCTGGCCGAGCCGCGTGGAGTCAACGGGATTGCTGCACCGTTGCGGTCCCCCCGAAATTGGTTCCGTGCAAATCGGTCCCGGCGGCGCACCGTCATTCCCTCTACAATGGGCCGCAGGGCGCGGCGCTCTTTCTGCCTGGCGCTCAGGTCTGTGAGGCGATGCAATGAGTCAATTCAGCCTGTCGTGGGCGGGGGTTATGGTCTGCGCTGTTGGAGTCGCCGTGGGAGCCTCGGCGCAGGTGCAAACAGAGGTCCCGCCTGTGGTTCCGGGAGCCAGGCCTGTGGCCGTCGAACATATTAAGGTCCACGCAGCCTCGATCGAAGGCAATCTCGAAGGCGAATCCGCCGACCGCGACGTGATCGTCTTCCTCCCTCCTGGCTATGCCCAGCACAAGCACCGGCGCTACCCGGTCGTCTACGCGCTGCACGGCTTCTCCATCGGAGCCGAGCAGTGGACCCATGAAATCCACGTGCCTCAGACCATCGAAGGCGCTTTTGCCCAGGGCGCGAAGCCCATGATCGTGGTGCTGCCCGACTCGAAGACCGTCTACGGCGGCTCCATGTATTCCCGTTCCCAAACCACCGGCGACTTTGAGGAGTTCATCGCACACGATCTCGTCGCTTACATCGACGCCCACTACCGCACTCTCCCGGACCGCCGGAGCCGTGGCCTCGTCGGCCACTCCATGGGCGGCTATGGCGCCCTGCGCATCGGCATGAAATATCCCGGCGTCTTCGGCGCGCTCTACGTCATGAGTCCGTGCTGCCTCTCCGTCCGCCGTCCCGATCCCAATGCTCCGCAGGAGCAGGCCTTTCTCAAAGCGGTAGCCGGCATGAAATCGCCCGCCGATGCGGCCGGCTTTCCCTTTTTCTGGAAGGCGCAGTTGGCCAGCGCGGCCGCCTGGTCGCCCGATCCCAAACACCCTCCGCTCTACCTGGATTTACCGGTGAAGGATGGCGCGCTGCAGGAAGATATCCTCGCAAAATGGGATGCCAACGCGCCCCTGGCCTTCATCGACCAGTACATCGATAACCTGCGCCGGTATCGCGCCATCGCCATGGACGTGGGCGACGAGGATATGCTCCGCTTCGATACGATCAAGGTCCACCAGATCCTCGACAACTATGGCGTCGCCAACAGTTTCAACATCTACCATGGGACTCACACCAGTGCCGTCGCGGACCGCTTCCAGAACCACGTGCTCCCGTTCTTTAGCGAAAATCTCTGCTTTACGAAGGTCTGCAGGTAGCGAACAGCGCTTGCCGCACGAAAATCTCCTGGGCTCCGCAGGATGCTCCGGGTCCATAGCGGCAATTCGTCACAGTCCAGGTTGCAAATCACCCGCCTGTACCGGGAAAAATACCGAAAACACCGTCCCGTGGCGAGCGGCTTCCGCCCACGATTTCACCTGAAAGTAGCCGGAGTGCTTCTGCACGATTTCCTGGCTCACCCACAGCCCCAAACCCGTGCCGGTTGACGGTTTCGTGCTGAAAAACGGCTCGAACAGCCGCTTCTTCACATCGGCGGCCATCCCGGGTCCGGTATCCGCGATCGTGATCCGCACTCCCTTCCTGCCCGTCCGCGCGTCTCGGCAGCTGCGCTCGCGGACGATAATCCGCCCCCTTTGCCCGATCGCATCCATCGCATTCCGCACCAGGTTGGAAAATACCTGCCGCAGTTCGCCGGGAAATCCCTCAATCTGCGAGTGCGAACGGTATTGCCGTTCGATCGAGATACCCGGGTCCGCCAGACGTGTCGTATAAAGCGCGATCACCGAATCCAGAATCTCCGTCATTCTCACTTCCGCGCGCTCTCTGCTCTGCCGCTGGAACCGCAGCGTCTGCGTGGCGATGTGCGATACCCGCCCCAGCTCCGATTGCGCCGATTTCAAAAATTCCCGCGTGTCCGGCCGCATCTGCGCGTCGCTTTCCATCAGATAGAGCAGGTTCGTGATCGCCTCCAGCGGGTTGTTGATCTCATGTGCGATCGACGACGCCAGCCTCCCCACCGCCGCCAGCTTCTCCGTCTGCCGCAGCGCCGCCTCCGACTTCATTTTGGCCGTGATATCCCGGAAAAACGCCGCCAGCCCCTCGTCCGTCGGATACGCGTGTACCTCGAACCACTTGTCCAGCGGCGCCGGATAATACTCCTTGAATTCCACGCTCACCCGCTCGTCCATCACCCGGTGGTACTGCCGCCAGAATTCCGTCCCCGCCGCATCCGGAAACTCCTCCCACAGGTTCTTCCCCAGCAGATTGCCTCCATTGGCGATCACCGCCGCGGCGTTGGGATTCAAATAAGCAAATCGCCAGTCCCGGTCCAGGACGAACACCGCATCCGTCGTCCGCTCCAGGATTTCCCGCGAGCGGTTTTCGCTTTCCCGGATCGCTGCCGCGCTCGCTGCCCGCACCTCCGCGATCTTCAGTACCGACCGCACCCGCGACACCAGCTCCCGGCCTGAGAAAGGCTTCGTCACATAATCGTCCGCGCCCGCCTCCCGCCCTTCGATCTCGCTCTCCGTTCCGGCCCGCGCGGAAACCATAATCACCGGCACGCTCGCGATCTCCGGCGTCGCGCGGATCTGGTCCACCAGCGTATAGCCGTCCATCACCGGCATCATCGCATCGGCCAGAACCAGGTCCGGCCGCGATGCGCGAATCCGCCGCAGTGCCTCCCCGCCATTCGTGGCGGCCTCGATCTCGAACGCCGGTGCCAGCAGCCGCGTCAGATAGTGCCGCATGTCGGCGTTATCGTCCACCACCAGCACCCGTCTGCGCCGCGCCGCTCCCGCCGGTGTTTCCTCCAGCGGCATCGCCTGCAGCTCCATTGCCGCGCTCAGATCTTCGCCTCCCGGTTCATCGATCCACCGCAGCGCCTCCATCACAAACCCCGCCACCCGGCCCGGCGCAACCGCTGCTCCGTTGCCCTGCCGGATTCTCTCCGGATCGAGATGGGCGCTGCCTTTGCGCAGCCGCACCGTGAACCGCGTCCCCGCGCCTTCTTCGCTGGTCGCTCCGATCGTTCCGCCGTGGATCCTCACCAGCTCCTGCACCAGCGCCAGACCGATCCCCGTCCCCTCCATGCTCCGCCCCCGCGTTCCCTCGATCCGATGGAAACGCTCGAAAACCCTCGGTAGCTCCCCCGCCGGTATCCCCACCCCCGTGTCCGCCACATGCGCTTCAACCCAGTCCGTATCTTCTGTAACTGTAACAGTGACAGTTCCAGTAAAGGTGAACTTGAACGCGTTCGACAGCAGATTCAGCACGATCTTTTCCCACATCTCGCGGTCGACGTAGACGTGCTCCGCCAGAGGCTGCGCCTGAATCACCAGCGCCAGCCCCGCCTTGTCGAACGTGGACTCGAATCCCGAAGCCAGTTCCGCCGTCAGCGAGCCCAGGTCCACCGGCTCAAACGCCGCATTCACCCGCCCGGCTTCGATCCGCGAGAAATCCAGCAGGTTGTTCACAAGCCGCTGTAGCCGCGTCACATTGCGCTGCGCCAGCTCCACCAACTCGCGATTCCCCTGCTCCAGCGATGCCGATCCCGCCAAATCCTCCAGCGGACTCGCAATCAGCGTCAGCGGCGTCCTGAATTCGTGGCTGACGTTGCTGAAAAACACCGTCTTCGCCCGATCCAGTTCCGCCAGAGCTTCCGCCCGCTGCCGCGCCTCTTCGATCGCCCGGGCATTGGCCAGCCGGCCGCTGATCGCATGCGCGCAGCGCACCAGAAATTGCTCCATCGCGTCGTCGAACTGCTTGCGCGGATTTACCCCCGCCACCAGAAAGCCCACCGGCTGCAGAGAGGTTTGCGTGAACGGGATCACCACCGCCTCCTGCGGAGGTTCGGGCCAGCCGCCTTTCGGAACCTCGCTGAATCGGCTCGCCAGGTCTGCCACATGCCGCAGCGCGGGGTTCGCAAGCACGCTCTGGATCGGCCATACCCCCTCATCCGTAATCCGCAGAACCTCCGGAACCACCGGATCGCCCGCACTCGCGCCGCTCACGCCTGCCAGCCGCACGCACTGCGCCGCCTCATCCACCAGATAGATCGCGGCAAAAGGAAGATCGAGCGGGTTCTGGGCCAGCACGACTGCGGCCGCCCGGCACACGTCCTCGGGAGTGCGCGCGTTCACGTCGCTCGATCCAAGATCGCGCACCGTCTTCAGCCGCCGTTGCTCCAGCACTGCGCCCGTCACCTCAGCGCAGGTGACGAACACGCCTCCCACCTTGCCCGGATCGTCGGACGGGATTGGGCTGTAGGAGAAATCGTAATAGCACTCTTCCAGGTAGCCGTTGCGGTTCAGGAATAGTGCCTGCCCCAGCAGCGTGGTCTCCTGCCCCTCGTCCATCACCCGCCGGAACATCGGCCCAATGAACTCCCACAGCTCCGGAAATGTCTCCGGGGTCCCGCTTCCCAGCGCAGCTGGATGCTTCAGCTTGCCGAGAATCGGCCGATACGCGTCGTTGTACAGCTGAATAAACTCGGATCCCCACGCGATGTACATGGGATACCCGCTCCCCAGCACCATGCGCAGGGCGACCCGCAGCGATGTAGGCCAGGAACCGGGGTCGCCGAGGGGCGTCCGCGCCCAGTCCATCTCTCGCATCAGCCGCGCCATCTCGCCGGGCCCGGAGAAGAGATCGATTTCGGATTGCCCTGACGTACCCAGAACCCGTTCCATGGCAATAAAATCCGGCCCCGCCGCGGAAAGCCCGCAGCCGTTTTGCAAGTGCTTTGCAAGTGCGGCTCGGGCCGAATGTGTGCCGAACCCAGAGCCCAGGCTTACGTTTCTCGTCGTTGCTTCACTGACCGCTCAAACACTGACCGCTCAAAAGGGGATATTCCTGGGGGAACAGCAATGAGATGCTGGATGCCTCAGAAATCGTTGCCCCTGCTCGGGTTGCGCGCCCCTATGGTTTCGCCTCGGAGGCATTGCGAAACCATCAGTGTTCCACGTGGAACATCCCTGACCCTTCCCATCCTGCCGTGCTCCCTCTGGCAGTCGCGGCGTACTCTCTCACCCGATGTTCCACGTGGAACATCGCTCCCAATCCACTCGGCACAATCCGAATTCCCCTGCCGTAGCCGCATTGCCCCGCGCCCCACAAAAACGCAGCGCAACCCATCTCCAGGCCATCCCAAAATGGCCCCTCCGGCCCCTCTTTTCCACTGCCCTCATTTTTTCGCCAACCATCCGGTGACTTGGGTGCGGATGGCCTATCCGTCGTGCTCTCTATGCCTTAGCGGCATTCGCCACCTCCGGTCGCCAGCGCATTCCACAGATCCACCCCTCTTCTGCACAGCCGGACTCCATTGCGGTTTGGCAACCGCTGCCTTTACTCTTTCTGAGTCATGGGGAAAGTCCTCGCGGTGGCCAATCAGAAGGGCGGGGTAGGGAAAACCACCACTGCCATCAACCTTTCCGCCGCACTCGCCCTCGAGGGCTTCCACGTCCTCCTCGTGGACTGCGACCCTCAGGCCAATTCAAGCGGCGGCTACGGCGTCACCCGGGATGGCGACCGCCGTTCCTCCTATGAAGTCCTCATGGGCGAGGCCACCATCGAGGAAGTCGCCCTCCCTACCGATATCAAAACCCTCAAGCTCGTTCCATCCCACAAGAACCTGACCGGCGCCAACGTCGAGCTCATCCAGATGGAACGCCGTACCTTCCGCCTTCGCGAAGCCATCGACAAGGTACGCGACCTCTATCAGTTCATCATCCTCGACTGCCCGCCAGCGCTCGATCTGCTTACCCTCAATGGCCTGGTCGCCGCTGATCGCCTCCTCGTCCCCATGCAGGCCGAGTACTTCGCCCTTGAGGGGATCAGCGAGCTGGTCCAAACCCTGGCCCGCGTCCGCGAGGCCTTCAATCCCACCCTCGAAATCGAGGGCGTCCTCCTCACCATGTTCGACGACCGCACCAACCTGGCCCAGCAGGTTTCCCAGAATCTGCGCGAGTTCTTCAAAGACAAGCTCCTCAAAACCACGATCCCCCGCAATATCCGCCTCGCTGAGGCGCCCAGCTACGGCAAACCTGTCCTTCTCTACGATCCGAAGTCCAAAGGCGCCGACAGCTACCGCGAATTGGCGGCGGAGCTGCTGGAACGCAATGGAATGGAGTCACCGGCCGCTGGAGAGCGCAAGGCCGCTGCCCCCACAAAGCCCGAGATCAAAATCAGATTCTGGCCCTACGCTTAGAAGGAAACGATGCAGACCACGACAGAAGCTCCAAAACGGAAGGCGCTGGGCAAGGGCCTTGAATCTCTGCTGCCCCGCGCTCAGGCGGCCCCTGAACACACCCCTGCTCCCCAGGAAACCGGCAAGCCGCGCGAGATCCCGATAGACGATCTCGACCGCAGCCCCTACCAGACCCGTACCCGCTTCGACGAAGCTCAACTTGCCGAGCTCGCGGCTTCCATCGCCGCCACCGGAGTGGTTCAGCCCATCGTCGTCCGCCCGCTCCCCGGAGGCCGCTTCCAGCTCATTGCCGGCGAGCGGCGCTGGCTTGCCTCCCGCCTGGCCGGCATTCCCGCCATCCCTGCCATCGTCCGCCACGCCTCCGACGAACAGGCGATGGAAATGACCATCGTCGAGAATTTGCAGCGGACTGACCTCAACCCCATGGAGCAGGCGCGTGCCTTCGACCGCCTCTCCCGCGAGTTCCAGCTCACCCAGGAGCAGATGGCGAAGCGCACCGGCAAAGACCGCGCCTCGGTCTCGAACTTCCTCCGCCTCCTTCGGCTCCCCGCTGAGGTGCAGAACCAGGTTGAAGCCGGAGTCCTGACCTTTGGCCACGCTCGCGCCCTCCTGGCGCTGGAAGATCACGACGCCATCCTGAAGGCCGCGCAGAAAGTGGTCGCCCTCTCGCTGTCAGTCCGCCAGACGGAGAGCCATGTCCAGGGGATTCTGAACCCCGAGAGCAAGTCCGCCAAAGGCGAAAAAAAGGAAAAGAGTCAGGATCCCAATGTCCGCGAAGTCCAGACCCAGCTACAGCAGGTGCTCGGCATGAAAGTCCGCATCGATGATCGCAAAGGGCGCGGCCGCATCATCATCGAATACGCTCGCCTGGAAGACTTCGACCGCCTGCTGGAAATGCTGAACAACAAATCGTAAATGCTATACAAAATAATGCTTTAGACGCTAAGAATTCTGGAAAATATCTCGCAGCATCTCCGCCGTGCGCCGCATGGAATACCGCTTCAGGAAGCAGGGATAGCAACGCGCCGCCATGCTGGCCCGCTCAGCGGCTGGCAGGTCCAGCCATCGGCGCAGCAGGCGCTCTGTTCCTTCCTGCGTGTCGTCTTCTACCAGGCCCACACCTTCCTCCTGCACCTCGGGCCAGATATTCACCTGGTTGCTGATCAGCACAGGCCGTCCCGCGGCCAGCGATTCCGCCACCGCGATCCCGAAGTTCTCCTGGTGGGACGGCAGAATGAACGCTTCCGCCGCGCGCAGGGCGCCCCATTTCACATTGCCTGTGATCATGCCCGGCCAGTGAACGCGGGAGCTGATGCCCAGGCCGCCCGCCATCTGCTGTAGTTTTGCCTGCAATCCGACCTGGTCGGGTCCAGCCATCACCAGATCCAGGTCCGCGGCCGGGCCTGCGACTGCCGCGAACGCCCGCAGCAGCAGATCGCACCCCTTTTTCTCGTGTAACCTCCCCAGAAACAGCACATAACGCCGCCCACTCACTCCCGCACAATGGCGACGCCAGGCTTCAGTCTGCACTTCCGGGTCGCCCCGCGGATCGCTTGCGCCGTAAGGAACAACCAGGCTGTTCCAATGGCTCGGCCGAAAGCTGGTGGCGGCCAGATCCCGCTCCGACACGCTGGTAAAGAAGGCATGCCGCGCGTCGCGCAGCACAGGGTACTGGAATGGCCAGAAGGCCATCTTTTTCAAATGCTTGAGAGGATACTTCCGGTTGAACCAGGGATCCAGCGCCCCATGGGGAAAGACGCCATAAGGCCTCCCTGCCCGGCGCGCGGCATCGCGCACCGCCAGTCCCGGCCAGCTCCAGATTCCGTGCATCACCAGCCCATTGAACCGGCTGGCGTTCTCGCGCAGCCATTTCCGCGCCCCCAGCGAGAAGCCGAATCCTCCCACCCCAGTTCCCAGTGCATGAACAGGGAAATCCAGCCCCCGCAGAAACTCCGCGCCAGGCTCATCCAGGCAGGCTACTTCCACCTTCACGCCGATCTGCTGGTAAGCGCCGGCAATCTGGCGCACCGCATGCGGCGGACCCCCGTCCGCTGGGTCCAGACTGCAAATGACGTGAAGAATCTGCACCCGGCCAGTCTATAACGGGGCCGGAACCGGACCCCCGCTTCCCGCTTTTCACCCGGCGCCCTTACCCCGTTGTGCAGACCCCGTGTCCACGATACGATGAGGCTACTTCCTGGCTGCTGGCGGGCTCCTGGCGTCGGCGGCGTACGCACCATCATTCCATCCATGGCAGGCTCACCGGACGAACCCCCTGGAGGTTTTGGCCCTCAATGTGCGGAATTGCAGGAATCCTCGTCTACCAGGACGCTCCTTCTCTTCAGGTGGGCGAGACCCTGGCCGGCATGTCCAACCGGCTCCGGGTGCGCGGCCCGGATGCCTCGGGTGCCTGGCGCTCGCCCTCCGGCAACGTTCATTTTGCTCACCGCCGCCTCTCCATCATCGATCTCAGTACCCGCTCCGATCAGCCGCTCCACTCCGCGGATGGACGCTTCTCGATCGTCTTCAACGGGGAAATCTACAACTACATGGAGTTGCGCACCCAGCTCCAGCAGAAGGGCTGCGTCTTCTCCACTACCGGCGACACCGAAGTCCTGCTCCAGATGTACGCGCAGTACGGCGTCGCCATGTTGACGCAACTGCGCGGCATGTACGCCTTCGCCATCTGGGACGAAAAGGAGCAACAACTCTTCCTCGCCCGGGATCCGCTCGGCATCAAGCCGCTCTATTATGCGCAGGCCAATCGATGCCTGCACTTCGCCTCTCAGGCCAAAGCCCTGATCGACGTCCCCGGCGTGGACCTGAGCCCCCAGCCCGCCGGCCATGTCGGTTTTTTTGTCTGGGGATCCGTGCCGGAGCCCTGGACCCTCTACCGGGGAATCCTCTCCTGCCCCAGCGGCGCCTGGATCCTTGCCGGCCCGGGCGGTATCCGCGAAATGCGTCAGTTCGCCTCGCCGGCCGAAGAATCTATCCGCTTCTCGGAGGACCAGATCCCGCGCTCCGAAGCGGAGTGCAGCGAGCGTCTGCACGCTGCCCTGGAAGAGAGCGTTCGCATGCACGAGATTGCCGACGTTCCGGTCGGCATCTTTCTCTCCGCCGGCATTGACTCCGGCATGATGGCCTCGCTGGCTTCGGAGCGCACCGGCCGGCTGGAGGCGCTGACGCTGGGCTTCGACTTGCTCAAAGGAACGCCGAGCGACGAAACCCCCCTGGCGACCGCCGTCGCGCGGCATTACGGCTTGCCTCAGAAGGTCGAATTCATTGACCGCGGCGTGTTTCATGACGAGCGCGATCGCCTGCTCGACACCATGGATCAGCCGACCATCGACGGCGTGAACACCTATTTTGTCAGCCGCCTCGCAAAGCAGGCGGGCTTTAAGGTTGCCCTCAGCGGCCTGGGCGGAGACGAACTCCTGGCCGGCTATCCCAGCTTTCGCAATGTTCCCTCCACGGTTCATCGATTGGGAGTCGTCAGCCGTATCCCCGCGTTGGGCCGCGGATTCAGGGTGGTCGCCGCGCCGCTCGTGTCCCGCCTCACTTCGCCCAAATATGCCAGCCTGCTTGAATACGGAGGCACCTGGGGCGGAGCGTATCTGCTGCGTCGCGGCTTGTTCATGCCCTGGGAACTGCCCAGGTTCCTCGATCCCGATCTTGTGCGCGAAGGATGGCGCGATCTCGCCTCGGTGCAACAGATGAATCGCCTCCTCCAGCCTTTCCGCCAGATGCCGGCGGTTCCGCGGGAGCAGGCTGACCTGCTCCGGGTTTCAGCCCTCGAAACCTGCTACTACATGCGAACCCAGCTGTTGCGGGATGCCGACTGGGCCGGGATGGCCCATTCGATCGAGATCCGGGTGCCCCTCGTGGATATGACTCTGCTGCGCCAGCTCGCGCCGTTGCGCGCCAGCCGCTTCACTCCGCGCAAGCCCGGAGTCGCAAACTGCCTCACCAAACCCCTGCCCCCGGAGGTTCTGTCGCGGCCGAAAACCGGCTTCAGCGTTCCCGTCCGCGAGTGGATGCACGGCCCTCTCTCGCGCGGCCTGCGTTCCTGGGCCAGCTTTGTCTACTCCACCCAATACAGCGCACTGCCATCCCGCTCTCACGCGGCATCCGTGCCCCGGTGACCAGCCGGTGCCCTTACCCCAGGTAGCGGATATCCAGCAGCGTGCAGTCGTCCGCGGCGGCCACAGAACCGGAGAATTTCCGAACCTCCTCGCAGATCTGATCCAGCGAGGCATCCGCGAACTCCGGCGTGGCCAGCCGCTCCTCCCCGAAAAAGGCTCCGTCCCCGCATTCCGATTCCGTGACCCCGTCCGTGACCACCAGAACCCGCTGTCCCGCAGCCAGGCGAAGGCTTCCGGCGTGGAACGGCGCATCCTCGATCAGTCCCACCGGAACATTCGACTCGGACAGGCGCGAGCACTCTCCGGCGTACAGGTAAGGCGGCACATGCCCGCAGTTGATGTACTCGAGACTCCCGTCGGGCGTAATGCGCAGGATCGTCAGCGTGGCGTATTTCCCGGTGTTCTTGCCGCAGATGTAGCGGTTCACGACTTCCGCGATCGTATCCAGCGGCTGGCGCGCCGCCAGTTGCGCGTAGATCAGCCCCTGCAGCGTCGACGCAAGAATTGCCGCGGAGATGCCCTTGCCGGAAATGTCCGCGACGATCACCGAGAGCGAGTCAGGGTTCTCCACGATATCGAAAAAGTCCCCTCCCACTTCGCTGCACGGCACTGAAAGCGCCGACACCCGCGCCCACGAGAGCGAAGGCAGCCGCGCTCGCATCAGGCTCTGCTGGATATTCGCCGCGATGCTCAGCTCCTCGCGATAACGCCGTTCCCGCTCCTCTGAGATCGCCAGTTGCGCGTTGTCGATCAGCGCCGCCGCATCGGTGGCGATCGTTCGCACCAGATCGTTGTCGATCTGCGTCATGCTCCCCGGCCGCAGCCGGCTGTCCAGGTACAGCAGCCCCAGCAGATCCCGGTCCCGCCCCGGCGCCCCCGGGCGGTGCTTGCGCAGCGGAATGCAGGTTACGCTGCGAATGCTGTGCGCCACAATCGATGCGCTCCGCACTTCCGGATCCGCGCTCAGCGTGTCAGTCAGGATGTATTCGCTCGATGTGGTCACCGCCTGGCGGATGGCTCCGTGCGACAGCGTCGAGTCGTCCGTTAGCTGATTGCCGCGCTCGTCCCGTCCGCGCGTCAGCTCCATCTGGCCGGCCTTGTTGCACAAAAATACGTAGCCCCGCTCCGTTTGCGTCAGCTGCAGCGTCGTCTCCAGCAGCGCATCCAGTATCTCCTCCACCCCCTCGTGAGTCTTCAGCTTTTGCGCCGACTCGAAAAACCAGCGCAGCTTTTCAAGCGCCGACGTCGACGTCCCCACCTCCGGAATCTGGCTGATGATGTCCCGAATCGTCGAGCTCGAGCTGCCCTCCGCCGCGCCGATGCGGAACGTCGGGCCGTCGAGCGCCCCGAACTGCACCGTGTCCTTCTCCGTGATCGCCTGCCGTGGCGCGGCCGGCTTCCCGTTCACGAACGTGCCGTGCCGGCTGCCCAGATCCACCACGCGGCACGTGCCGTCTTCCACCACCAGTTCCGCGTGCCGCCGCGAAACCCACGCGTACGCCAGCACCAGATCGTTCTCCGCCAGCCGCCCCACGCTGAACGGAGAGTGAGCTATGACACCTTTTCTGTGGTTGGGGCCGTCGACCAGTACAAATGGCAATGGGGAAACGCTTGAGGACATGTGGCAGAAATTATAGGGCACGGCTACACGCCTGGCGCAACCGCACCCCCGGTTCAGCGGCCGAACACCAGCCGCCGCGTCAGC
>DAHUYD010000079.1 GCA_027315385.1 Acidobacterium sp. | reverse complement strand
CCCAGAGACCATGCCACGTCCGACGGGCTGGGCTGGCGGTTCTGGAGGAGCGGAAGAATCAGGCGGAACGCAATAAGGGCCAGCAGGGCGATCTGCAAGGTCCAGAGCGTCGCTCTAGCGAGGGCGTAGCGGGTGCCGATGCGCAGCAGGACTCGGACGTCCAGAGCGCGCTGGACGACAACAACATAGGCCAGGGTGAGGGGCGCGACCATAAAAACAACGGCAGAAAGATAGGCCAGCCAGAAATAGCGTGGGTTCTGGGTGGCGATGCCGAAGTGAGGCAGCAGAACGATGACAATGAGCAGCGTACCGACGCCGAGGCTGATTCCCGCGGTGAGAACCCGCAGGCGCCTGCGGGCATCGGCGGTGGAGGCGGAACGGAGCTTGTCGAGCAGAAGGACAAAGAACAGGACGATGAAGGAGAGATTGAGAAAGTTGATGACGTTGCCGGCATCATGGGAGGCCCGCGCCAGCAACGCGCCGGCCCCTCCGAAGTAGTATTCGGCGGCGAGAGATGGAACGACGATGGTGACGCCAGCGGCCCAGACGCCGAGGAGCAGCCATTTGCTCCAGCGGGCGCGCGCGTCGAGACGGGAGCGCTCGGGAAAGTAGACGCCGAAGAGAAACAGAGCCGGAGCGGCAGCGAGTTGCAGTCCTTCGAACCACAACTTGCGGAGGAGGTAGGCGACTCCGGTGGCGAGGCTGACATCCAGGAAAATGACGCTGGGGACGCTGAGCAGAACCAACAGGAGCCAGGCGTTGCGATCGAAGGGACGCGCGAAGACGACCCAGTAGCCGATGAGCAGGCAGATGAGCGGAAGAAGTCCGGCGACAAAGAATGCCTGCCAGAATGTGACGATTGCGGACGTGCGCCCATGCGTCCAGAGAACGCCGGCGAGAGTGATATTCGCAGAGCCGCTGCTGCCATCGGGGCGTGTGAACTGAATTTCAAGCATGTCGCCGGGGTGGCTTTCCGCCAGGATAGCGTCCCACTGGGCAACGCCCGAATACGGTGCGCCGTTGAGTTCGTCGATGCGGTCGCCGGCAGCGATGCCTGCGGCAATGGCTTCGGGCTGAAGGTTCTGTTTCTGGACGCGGAGCGTGTCATTGCCGAAACTCAGAGGCGGTTGAACGCGCTGGTCCCAGTGCACGCAATATTGCCAGAGCCCGCTCACGCTGGACATCCAGTACCCGAGGCTGGCGATCATCCAGAGGACCAGCAGGGTGTGGCGCATGGCCGGAGACGCATTCTTTTTCCGCGGATTCATACGTGGAGTCATGGTATCCCGGCCCGTCCCTGGGCGCAGCACGAAAACGCCGGCAGGATTGCGCTATCCTCGAATACGCAGGCGGAAGGGGGAAGTTTCATGCGCAAAATCGTTTTGCTGCTGGCGTTCGCCGGTGCATCCTGTGCCGCTCAGTCCAGGCCGGCGATCCTGGGCGTTTCGCATCTTGCGGTGTACACGAGCAATGCGGCCAGGGCCCGGCATTTTTACGTCCACGATCTCGGATTCCTGAAGGGCGCCGACCCGGAAAATCCCCAGGGCGTCCGCTACTACGTGAATCGCGAACAGTTCATCGAAGTGCTGCCGCTTCCGGCCGGCGCGGGTATCAACCGGCTGGACGCCATCGGCTGGATCACCACCAGCGCCGAGCAGATGAGGTCTTATCTGGGCGCGCACGGGGTCGCGGTTCCGGATGCCGTGCGGCACGGTTCTGACGGCAGTGCGTGGTTCGATGTCAGGGATCCCGAAGGTAATAAAGTCGAATTCAATCAGCCGCCCGCCAGCGTTCTCGCCATGGGTATGGAGCAGGTCTATAACTTACCCGGTAAGGCCGATCCCATTGGACGCCGAATCATCCACTGCGGCGAGTTGGTGCACAGCCGGGCCAAAGAAGACACGTTCTACAGAGCGCTCCTCGGCTTCCAGCCCTATTGGTACGGCGGGATGAAGCCCGGCAAGCTGGACTGGGTTTCGCAGCAGGTGCCGAACGGCCACGACTGGCTGGAGTACATGCTGACCAGCGGGCCTTCGGGCAGCGGCATTCCGGCGAGCATTTCGCAGAAGCAACTCGGCGTCCTCGACCACTTCTCCCTGGGCGTGGTGAATATGGAAACCGCCGTGACCACGCTCGATTCGCAGGGCAGGCTGGACAACGAGCACATGAACGGCCCGCAGATGGGCAGGGATGGCAAGTGGCAGTTCAACCTCTGGGATCCGGATGAGGTGCGCGTGGAGCTGATGGAGTATTCCGCGAGCGAAAAGCCCTGTTGCTCGGAATTCACGGCGGTCAGCCCGACCAACGGCGATCAGCCGTAACAACACGGCTCAGGGGAAAGGGTGCAGGGGTCAGAATGGAGAATCTCGGGCCGGGCTTCAGGTCTCCTGCGGAAAAAGGTCCGGTTCGGGCTGGTCGATCGCCGGATCTCGAAAGTTGCCCAAACCTACTCCGATCAGGCGGAAGCGCTGAGTTGGCCCCAGATGCACGCGCTCGCGCAGCGCCAGGGCAATGGCCGTAAGCTGCTCGCAACTGCACGGCGGCTCCGGTGGCGTAAGGCTGCGCGTCAGATTGCGGAATTCGCTCGTCTTCAGCTTCAGCACCACCGTGCGGCCGACGCGAGTCTCTTTCCGCGATGCCGCCCAGACCTTTTCCGCAAGCCTGCGGATCGCGTCTTCAGTATCTTCCAGTGCCAGATCGCGCTCGAAAGTATCTTCCGCGGAGATGGACTTTGTCGGCCGGTCGGGAACTACGGCGTTCTTGTCGATGCCGAAGGCCAACTCGTGCAGACGCAGACCATGACGTCCGAACTGGTTCTCGAGAACGGCTAATTCCAGAGCTCGAACATCGCCCACCGTGCGCACGCCGAGGTTGGCCAGCCGCTGCGCGGTCACTTTGCCCACGCCCGGCAACCGCTCTACCGGCAGCGGGGGCAGGAAGGCATCGACCTCCCCGGGCTGAATGACGAACAGGCCGTTCGGCTTGCGCCAGTCGGACGCGATCTTCGCCAGGAATTTGTTGGGCGCTACCCCCGCCGATGCGGTCAGGTTCAGTTCGTCGCGAATAGCCCGGCGAATCGCCTGCGCCACTTTGGTCGCCGTCGGTAGCGACGCTTTGTTCTCCGTCACGTCCAGATACGCTTCGTCCAGCGAAAGCGGCTCAATGAGATCGGTGTATCGGCGGAATATCTCCCTCGTTTGCCGCGAAACCGTGCGATAGCGAGGGAAGTCCGGCGGGACGAAGATGGCTTGCGGGCACAGGCGCTCGGCGGTCATGGCCGCCATCGCGGAGCGTACCCCGAAGCGCCGGGCTTCGTAGGAGGCGGCGCAGACCACCGAACGGTTGCCACGCCATGCCACCACGACCGGGCGGCCTCTGAGTGCGGGATCGTCCCGCTGCTCCACCGAGGCATAGAAGGCGTCCATATCGATGTGGACGATCTTGCGACCCGTCATGCGGGAAGGGTAGCAGGACCGCTCGCCTCGCAGATGAGCAATCCAAGCCGGAACAGGCCACCCCCGCCCGATCCGGCCAGCCTCTCTTAAGCTTCATTTCAGTCTGGCAGTTTATAAAGGATGCGGGGCTGAAAGCTCCCGCACGCCACCGCAGGGGATCAGAGCAATCGGAGAGATTGGTATCAGGAAGCGGAACGCTTTACGGGAAATCCGGGTAACGCCCGCGTGCGCGCGGCTGGCACGGCTGCTGCTCTGGAATGCCTGCGCGCTCGCGCCTGCCCTGGCATCCGGCCAGCAGACAATCCCCTTGCCTTCGGCTCCCGCCGCCCAGGTTGAGGCGGGTCCCCCGGCAACGGCTGAGACATCTGCCCCCCTGAAGATCACGTTAGCCGACGCGATTCAGCGGGCCAAAAAGCTCAGCCCCACGCTGGCAGTTGCTCTGGCGAACGTCAGGACGGCTGCGGATGCGACCGTACAGGCGCGATCCGCCAACCTGCCCAACGTGCTGGGAGTAAGTCAATACCTCTACACCGAGGGCAATGGCACGCTCACCGGGCGATTCATCGCCAATAACGCCGTGCATGAATATGTCGCACAGGCCGACGTCCACCAGGCGGTCTCGGCTCCTCTGCTGTTCGAGTACCGGCGCAGTGCGCTGCTGGAGGCCGTAGCTCGGGACCAGGCCACCATGGCGGAGCGCGGCCTGCTCGTCACTGTCATCCAGGCCTATGCCACGCTGTATGGCGCGGATGCGCGGCTGCAAACCAGCACGGATACCCTGAGCGCAGCGCGGAACTTCCTGAACATTACGAAGGAGCGCCAGAAAAACGGCGATGCAGCCTACGCCGATGTGCTGAAGGCGCGCATTCAGGCGGCCGACATCGAGTCGGCCTTGGATAATGCAGCGCTAACCCGGGAGCAGGCTCGCGTCGCGCTGGCATTGCTCATTTTCACCGACGTCAACCAGCCTTTCCAGCTTGCCGATGACCCGAGCCAGGTACTGACGCTGCCCCCGCTGACCGAGGCGCAGGCGCAGGCTACCAGGTCGAATCCCCAGCTGGACGCGGCTAAAAAGAGCGAAAAGGCTGCGCAAAAGGGCCTCAACGCCGCCCGCGCCGCGTACTTGCCCACGCTCTCCTTCGACTATTACTACGGCATCGACGCTCCGGAGTTCGCCACTTACGGATACTCCTACAGCAGCTATGAGGGACTGGTCAGAAAGCGAGTGAAGAACCTCGGCTACTCGACTCTGGCGTCGCTGAGCGTGCCCATCTTCACCTGGGGGTCGACCCGCAGCAAGGTGAGAGACGCGAAGTCCATGGAAGACGTGGCGAAGCTGGATCTGAGTTTCGCGCGCCGCCAGGCGGTGGGCGATTTCGATCAGTACTACGCCGCCGCACAGACCGCGCAGCATGATGTGGCCATTCGGAGACAGTCGCTTTCCGATGCGATTGAGAGCCGCAAGCTTACGCTGCTGCAGTACCGGGCCGGCGCGGCTACTGCGCTGGAAGTGGTGACGGCCGAGAGCGCTGTGGATACGGAGAGCGCCGCGCTCTACGATGCGATTAGCCGTTTCGCGACTGCCGTGGCGAATCTGGCCACTCTTACGGGGAAACTGTGAAAGCGATTCGGCTGAACTCCGTCCTGTCTGCCACACTGCTGGCAGTCTTCATGCCGGCGATGACCGCCTGCTCCGGCAAATCCGGAACACCCGAGCCGCCACCGCAGAAGGTGGCAACCGCGACGGCGAAGGTGCAGTCCGTCGAGGACACTTTCCAGGCGCCCGGCATTCTGTATCCCATTCATCAGGCATCGCTCACGCCCAAGATAACCGCGCCCGTGGAGCGGTTTCTGGTGAACCGCGGTTCGAAGGTCCATCGGGGTGAGCTGCTGGCGGTTCTGGAAAACCAGGATTTGAAGGCCGCCGTGATCTCCGCTCGCGGCTCCTGGGATCAGGCCCGCGCTAACTACGAAGCCGCACTGTCCTCTACCCTTCCTGAGGAGATACAGGCGGCGCAGGCGGCCCTGACCGATGCAAAGAGCACGCTCGATCAGGACCAGAAGCTCTACGACAGCGAGACCAATCTCTTTAAAGAGGGCGCCATTGCGCGCCGGCAGGTAGAGGCGGCCGGTGTGGCCCTTACCGCCGCGAAGAATGCCTGGCGGACAGCCCATACCCGCCTCGTCAACCTGCAAAAGTCCGGCGCGGCCCAGCAGCAGCAGGCGGCCAAAGGACAATTGGAGTCCGCTCGCGGACAGTACCTGAACGCCGAGGCGCAGCTGGCGTACACCGAACTGCGCAGCCCTATCGATGGTGTCGTTACCGACCGCGCCGTGTATCCCGGAGATATCGCTCCCGCCGGAACGCCGCTGCTGACCATCATGGACATTTCAAAAGTGATTCTCCGATTGCATATTCAGCAGTCGCACGCCGCCCTGATGCACCTGGGCGACCCCGCTACGCTGCAGGTGCCGGGGATCAAGGAGGGCATCCCTGCGAAGGTCAGCATCATCAGCCCGGCGCTCGATCCCAACAGCACCACGGTAGAAATATGGCTGGAAGCCGACAATCCCCACCGCGTGCTTGCTCCGGGCGCCTCGGTGAACGCCTCAATCCTGGTTCGGAAGATTCCGAAGGCGCTGGTAGTTCCGGAGTCGGCGGTGTTGGTGGGGGAGAACGCGGAAGCTCTGGTGATGGTGGTTGGCTCCGACGATGTGGCGCACTCCCGTCCTGTCGTTACCGGGGTACGCAGCGGCGACCTGGTGCAGATCCTCAGCGGTCTTCAACCCGGCGATCAGGTCATTGTCGCCGGAGCCTTCGGACTGCCGGATGGCGCCAAAGTGACGCCGGCGCCTGCGGCGGGCGGCGCGGGGTCGGAGGCTCAGGAATAGGCGATGGCCGATCGGTTTTCCGAGCAACCCATCCCGCAGAAAGCGCCGCCCGCAGCCCATGGCGAGGTGCGCGGCCCATGGTTTGCGCTTTTTTCGAAAGCGATCGTCGGCCTGATCGTCGCCGTCGCCGGCATTGGCATCTACGCCGCGTTCACCATCCCCATCGCCGTCTTTCCCACCACGAATTTTCCGCGAGTGATTATCGGCGTGGACAACGGCGTGATGCCGATCGACCAGATGATGGTGACCATCACCCGCCCCATCGAAGAAGCGGTGAACAGCGTGCAGGGCCTGCGGACGGTCCGCTCGATTACGAGCCGGGGCACCGGGGAAATCGACCTGTTCTTCGACTGGAAGGTCGATATGTTCCAGACGCTGCAGCGGGTGTATGCCGCGATGTCGGGGGTGCAGTCCTCGCTTCCGCCCACGGTCAAAATTGACGTGCATCGGCTGCGGTTCTCGAGCTTTCCCATCCTCTCCTTCGGTATCACGTCGGACAGCATTCCATCGACGCGGCTGTGGGAGATCGCGACCTACCAGCTGAAGCCGCGCCTGAACCGCGTCAACGGCGTCGCCTCGGTGCTGATCCAGGGCGGCGACGTGCCGGAGTACGACATCGTTCCCGATCCCGCTAAGCTGCTGCGCGCCGGCGTCACTGTGCAGGAGATTCTCGCTGCGGTCCGGAGAACCAATCTGATTCAATCGCCGGGACTGATAACCTCGCATCACGAGTTGGTGCTCGATCTGGTCGATAGCCAGGTCCACGATCCCGATGAACTGAGCGACATTGTTATCAGGAAGACGGCTTCCGGCGTTCCCGTTCAGGTAGGTGACGTGGCCACTGTCAGGCCCGGAGTACAGCCGCGATACACCATCGTGACTTCCGACGGAAAGCCCGGCATCCTCCTCAGCATCAACCGCCAGCCGGGAACCAATACGGTCGCGGTGACCGATGGCGTCTACGCGGAACTGAATCAGATCCGCAGGACTTTGCCGCCTGGTATCAGGTTTTCCGTCTTCTACGATCAGGGCGAACTGGTGAAGGAGGCCATCGCCAGCGTCCGCGACGCTATCCTCATCGGCATCTTTCTCGCCACGCTTGTCATTGTCGTGTTTCTGCGCGACTGGGGCAGCTCCCTCGTCGCGGGTCTGGTTATTCCGGTCACGGTGGCGATCACCTGTGTCATCCTCAGGATGCTCGGCCAGACCTTCAACCTGATGACTCTGGGCGGCCTGGCCGCCGCTGTGGGACTGGTGATCGACGATGCCATCGTCGTGGTGGAGAACATTGTCATCCACCGCGACGCGGGCCAGAGCCGCCTCCGTGCCATTCGCAGCTCGCTTTTTGAACTGAAGGTTCCCCTGTTGGGCTCGACCGCGACGCCTGTGGTTATTTTCCTGCCGCTCGTACTCATCACCGGCGTCACCGGAACCTTCTTTCGCGCACTCGCCATCACCATGACCACCGCGCTGATTACGTCGCTGGTTCTGGCCCTGACCTGGACGCCGACTCTCAGCCAGTACTTCGTCCGCCGCAAAGACACAGCGGGAGCGCAGGCGGGGATGGAGGATTCAGAGTCAGAACATCTGACCGCCGAGGAGCAGAGGCGGCTCTTCGAAGCCGAGGAAGCCAGCGTCACCGGATGGATGCGGAAAATCATTCACCGTTATGAGCAGTTGCTGAAGATCGTGCTGGCGCACCCCTTGTGGCTCACCGGATTCGCGCTTCTGCTGGTCGCGGCTTCCTACTTCAGCTATGGCGCGCTCGCCAGTGGCTTGCTGCCCCGCATGGATGAGGGCGAGTTCACCGTGGATTACGTGATGCCGCCAGGCGCGTCGCTGGCCGAGACGAATCGTGCCGTCGAGAAGGCCATCGATATCATCCACACAATTCCCGAGGTGGTCGCTACTTCGCGCCGCACAGGGCTGCAACTTGGCCTCGCCGCCGTGACGGAAGCCAATACCGGCGATATCTCCGTGCGCCTCACCAACCACCGCAGCCGCAGCATTTTCCAGATCATGCACCAGCTCCAGGACAAGCTCTCCGCGCAGGTTCCGGTTCTCGACATCGACCTGCACCAGACCCTCGAAGACATGATCGGCGACCTCGAAAACGCTCCTCAGCCGGTGGTGGTCAAGCTGTTTTGCAACGACCCGGCGCTGCTGCGCAAGTGGGCGCCGATTGTGGGCGACAAGATCTCCGAGGTTCCCGGGGTGGTGGGCGTTCTCGACGGCATCGATGACACGATCAGCAGCCCGGAAACGATCTACCAGATCCATCCCCAGGTGACGGCGACCAGCGGCTTTACGCCAGAGGAAGTCGCTACGGACGCCGACGCGCTGATGGATGGCGTCGTGGCTCCGACGCCCATGGTCGTCAACAACCGCGAGTACGACATCCGCATCCGGTTTCCGCGACAGTATCGCGCCACGCCCGAGGCCGTGGGCAATACGGTGTTCGTCAGCTCGACCGGCACCACGGCGTCTCTAAGCTCGCTGGTGAGCGTTCAGAACCTTCCGGGACAAACCGAGATCCTGCAGGAGAATCTGCAGCGGCTGGATGAGGTGACGGCGCAGCTGCAGGGCACGAGCCTTGGCCAGGCGATCGCCGGGGTGAAGAAAGCTGTTGCCGCCGTGCAGCTACCCCCGCAGATTCGAGTGGCGTACGGCGGCGCCTACGAGACGCAGCAGCGGTCGTTCCACGATCTGCTGCTGGTGCTCTTTACCGGGTTGCTTCTGGTGTTTCTGGTGCTGCTGTTCGAGTTCCGGAGCTTTGCCGCGCCTGTGTCCATTCTGGCTTCGGCGGTTCTGTCCACCTCGGGTGTCTTTCTGGCGCTGCTCATCACGGGCACGGAGTTCAACATCTCTTCGTTCATGGGGCTCATCATGGTGGTGGGCATCGTTTCCAAGAACGGCATTCTGCTGCTGGACGCCGACGTGAAATTCCGCCACATGGGCATGTCGCCTCGGGACGCGATGATCCAGGCTGGCCGTCGCCGCCTGCGCCCGATCATGATGACCGCGGTGGCCGCGGTGTGCGGCATGTTTCCCCTGGCTCTCGCGCTGGGCGCCGGATCGGAGATGCTCCAGCCGCTGGCCATCGCGGTGATCGGCGGTATCGCCATCTCAATGCTGCTCTCCCTCATCATCACGCCCGCGGTGCATTACTACATGACCGGACAGGGATAAGCGCAGATCCCCGGCCGGTTGCCGCCCGGGGTCAATGCGGATCAGGGGAAGCTCCTCAGAAGCGCAGCAGATACGAAGCCTTGATATACAGATTCTTGCCGTCGTTCATCAGGGACGAGTCGGTGGGCGGAAGAATTGGGTCGCTCGGATTGCAGAGGCCATCGGTCTGGCGCGTGCACAGCGCGCGGTTGATATTGGCGAAGTTGCCGATGTAGCCAAAGTAGAGCGCCGTGCCCGGATGCGGCATGTAGGTGAACAGAGCGTCGGCAAACAGGTTTTTGGAATTGCTCTGATCCGTGTACTGCTCGTTGGGCAGGTACGAGATATATTGGCCGATCAAATTAATGGAGGCCGCCTTGGTGAGCTGATAGTTCCATCGCGAAATGAATTCGTGGTTGTCATACACGACGCGGCTGCCGGTGGGCGTGGTCAAGTGCGTGTACACGTAGCTGTTCTGCAGATATACATCGCGGAACGGCTTTAGATTTAGATTCACATTCGGCGAGTCGACGTCGACCGGGCCGGGCCCGTCACCGCTGGGCGGCGAGTAATTGATGGTCGAGCCCTGGTAATAGCCGGCGCCGAGTGCCAGCCACGGCAGCGGCGACGTGTAGAAATTTATGCCGGCGCTGTTGTTCGGATATTCCACATCGTGAGTCAGAGCGGGGTAGTCGATGGGACGCAGGCGGTCTTCGCCAAAGGACATGTTGGCGGAGAGCGAAGTGCGGCCGGCGAAGTTGAAGTTCCAGGCCGGATTGAAATAGTAATCCAGGGGAACCCCGTGGTGGTCCCAGATGCGCTCGCTGTAGAGTCGCGGCCCGTCTTCCAGAATGAAGCTCTTGCGGGGACGAAAGTAGTGATGGTAGGCGCCGTTGATTTCGCGCACGTCGGGGCGCGTGAAAAAACCGGTATCGGTGACGAACCCGGCGGCGGTGTCCGTATACGCCATCCAGCCGCTGTCGTGCAGCGACGAGTAGAAGGCCTGTTGATACCACGCCTGGCCGCTGCAATACAGAGCCAGCGACAGGCAGTACTGCTCGCCTGCGGTGTTGTTGCTGATGTTCCGGGTCTCGGAGGCAAGCCCCTGGCCCGTGAATGTCCAGCGGGTATGCACCCGCGCGCGATAGTCGAAGCCTCCGGCCCGGTTGAACGAGCTCAGGTATTCGCGGTCGGCGTAGATTATCCCCGCGTCGGACATGGAGCCCATGTCTCGCTCGATGCGTCCGACATAAAAGCGCGCGCGAGTATTCGCTTCCGGATCCCCTTTAGGAACCGCCTGCCCGGGACTGCGGTCGTCTACCCCCAGCAGACCGACGGCCCAGGGGCCAAGCTTGCCCGTCAGACGCGCCCCCATCTGCGGCGTGACGATGTTGTCCGTGTAATAGAGATTGATCGGCGTATCGAAGTAGCTCGCGTTCTCGATAAAGAACGGGCGCACTTCAGGATAATAAGGAGGGAAGCGCTGGTTCGGGGTTGCGGGGTTGTCGATGCCCACCTGGCTGAAATCCGGGTTCAGCGTCGTGTCGAGAACCAGACTGTTGTGCAGGATGAATTTGCCGTCGAGACCCGAGTACCCCTGCAGAGGCTTGTCCTCGAAGTACGGGTTGAGCGGATCGACGATGTTCAGTTGGCGGATACTGCGGGCCAGACTGTACGGCTCGATCTGAATGTTCCGCCCGCGCTCGACATCCGCAAAGCCCTCCACCGCCGCATCCTGCGTCAGGTACCCGGCAACATTGTGCTTGATGCGTGGCCAGAAGTCGCTCTCGTTCGTGTGGGAAATATTGCGGCCAAGGATCACGCCCCAGGTCCGCATTTCGCTCGGCACCGCCTTCGCGAAATACAGGCTCGCGAAGGGAATGCGGAACAGGACCACATAACCGAACGGGGTGCGCCGCCCCCACGTGTCCCACACCGTGTCGAAGGAGTAGTCGTAGCCGCTTTGCTCTGTGTAGAGAGCGTCGGCCTGGATGCCGAGGGCGTTGCTCGCGAAGAAAAACGCGCGGCGATGGTCGTGGAAGGTGTCGAGCATCATCTCGACGTTGTCGTCCGACGCGAGATTGTCGCGCTGGAGCATGTGCGCCCGGATCAGGTTTGGGCTCCCGTCGTGGCAGACGAAAGCCGCGAAAATGGCGTCATGTGTGTAGCCCAGGTACGCGACTGTGCTTTCCCCGGGACGGTTGCCGTCCTCCGGATAACGCTCGACAAAGCGATTGACTCGAAGCATGTCCTGCGCCACCCCCGAAACCGCATCGGGAGCCAGAAACTCCTTCAGCAGGGGGGCTGTGGCCAGCCGCGGAATGACAATCGGCGCCGGATGCGCGAGCATAAGTCCGCCGCCAGGCGCCGAATCGGCAACCCGGCTGACCGCATGCTCGCAGGCAGCCGCGGTCTTGGGCGCGAGAACCAGCAGGAGCGCAAGCACCAGCGAAAAACAATTCCTCAACGACGACACGCAAGTTCCTGGCCGGCAATACTCGTGGATGCACCCGGCAAGCTGTGGGGTTAGAGGAAAAAACGAGGACAATGGGGCGATTACTCCCCTCCTCCTTTATAGCGCATCGATCGCCTGTTGCGCATCCATCGCCGCCGGAACCTGAGCATCAGGACAACAGCGAACCTTCTCGCGTTTCCGCCGGATCGAGTGTAGCCCCCGGCTCATCCCTGGCCGCGAAAGCAGGAACCGATCACCCATTCTGAAATGCTCCCGATGACCCTGATTTCCTGGGCCGGCATCAGGAGGGGCCCCGGGATTTCAATTCAGGTTTGCCCGAAGGCGCACACTGCGCATAATCCGATCAGCCAATGCACCGTGCACTATTGCAGCATGAGATTTCACGCGTGGAACATTCCTCCGCGCTGGCCACTTTTCAGGTTTTTATCCCGGGAAACCGTCTGCTCAGTGCGGATTGCTGCCCAATGGCAGCCCGATCCGTCTTTCCATGGCAACGAACCGGGTCTGCTTTCGAACACTGTCAAAGCCAGGATCGACCATCATCGTCACCAGCCACCACGAGCGATGCTGAAATGCACTCGTCAGTTCCGCGTATCCGGCATCGGCTTCTCCGGCGTCAAAATATACCTGAGCCTTCTGGTAGGGATGCAATGCCTCCCCGGCTGTGCTCCGCAAAAGCTCGTTGAGCTCCCGCCGTGCCTCGTCGGTTTTGCCCGCCCTACCCGCTCGCTGAAGCTCGAGAATTTTCGCGGACAGGAGATCACCGCTGAGCCTGGTGTAAGTCCGGAGTTCTTCGTCGGCGCATTCGGTTTGACCCGCTGCCTCGCACACGCTCGCCAGGTAATTGTGCGCCGGCAGAAAGTCCGGATACAGGGCCAGGATCCGCCGCAGTTCAGCTTCGGCCTCGGGGTAGCGTCTGGCATGGAAGTATCCATCCGCCAGGTCGCTGCCCACCATCGCTGACAGCGGATCGAGATCCTTGGCCCGGCGCAGTTCAGCGATGCTTTCGTCGAATCGGGCCATATCGCCCAGAAATTCCCCGTACCACTGGTGCGCCACCGCATAGTTCGGATTCAGCGCAATCGCCTTTCTGAAGTACTCATCGGCCTGAGGAAAATCCCATTCGTAACGATAGGTTTCGAAGGCCAGTGAGTTGTATGCCTCCGCGGATTCCGGATCGAGAGACAGCGCCATCTCCGCCGCGCTGCGCGCCTGGGGAAAGGCCTGAGCCGACGGCATCTTCCCCCATACCGCCATCAGGTTGTAACTGTCCGCGAGACCCACCCAGGCGGGCGCATACTCGGGGTCCAGTTGAATCGCCTCCCGGAAGTAGCTGATCGCCCGGCGCATTGCCGGTTCCTTCCGCTGCTCCCACAGGAAGTGTCCAGTCAGCGTATCGATCCGCGCCTGCGGATTCACCGGCCGCAGCGCGAGTTCCGAGCGGCCCCGTTTCCCGGTCAGGTTTTCAATCACGTCGCCCGCGATCTTGGCCGCCAGTTCGTCCTGCAGAGACAGCATGCTGGCCTGTGTGCGGCTGTACGAGCCCGCCCAGACCTTTCGGCCCTCCTCGGCATCCAGCAACTGCGCGGTGACGCGCACGGTGTTGCCCTCGCGCGCCACGGTCCCATCCAGGATCAGCGCCGCATGGAGCTGTTGCGCGATCTTCCGCGCCGGATCCCTGCGACCCCGCAGGTTGTGCGTCGAGCGGCTCGACATGACCGCGAGCTGGCCGCTTCGGTCAAGGTCGGCGATCAGTTCGTCGGTCAGCCCGTCAGCCAGCCCGTCAGCCAGGGAATCCTGTCCCGCCGGAGGCGCCGTGGATGTCAATTCCGTGAACGGAAGGACAGCCAGGATGCGGGAAGCTACCGGCTCGATCCGCCGCTGCCCCATTTCGTGCGAAATCAGTACAACTGCCCCGCCGCACGAGAGTGCAATCGAGCCAATCCACCAGGCAAGCCACGGTAGCCTCTGACGCCTCGGAAGTTCGGCTTCCTCGGATTGCGCTCCCGCCGTCGATTGCTCTTCTCGCTTGCTCGAACGCGCCCGAAGCCACGACTCCAGTTCCTCCGGATAGGCGTAAACGCTCGCGCGTCCCTCATGGCTGTGCCGGTGGACCGGCAGCCCTTCTTTCTTCTCCCAGAGTTGTACGGTTCGTATGTCGCGCTGAAAGTATGCCGCGATGTCCTTCCAGGAATTCAGGCGAGTTCCGGATTTCGCGCTGCCTCCCAGGCCACCTCTGGAAGCAGCAAAGTTACCGTATAACGGGCCCGATGGGCCGTGAGGTTCGGCGGCCATTTCTCACCATTGCGGGAATCCACGGCCTGAGAACTCTTCCCTTGGAAAGTGCGAGTTAGTCTACCACGCCGCGGAGTTTGCCAGATCGGAAACGAAATCACACGAAAAACCCGGATTTGCGGCTCATTTCGCTTGCCTCTTCCCTGGGTGAGACCGCTACGCTCAATCCGTTCCAGAAATCATTGCTCGTCGTGTGTGGAGGTCCCAATGCCCCGTTGGATGTCTTGCTTCTTCCGTTATCTGGTTCTTCCTGGTGTTGCTGCCCTGATAACTGCGGGACTCGCGGGGTGTGGAGGGAGCGCTGCCGTCGCCGTAACCATCGTCAAGCCCGCCACGACTACCGTCGATCCTGGAGACAGCATTAACCTGACCGCCAACATTGCCCACGACTCCTCCGGAGTTTCCTGGTCCATGACCGGCACCGGCTGTAGCGGATCGGCATGCGGCTCGCTCTCCGGCAATACAGCGACTTCGGTCACCTATACTGCTCCGGCCACCGTGACCACCGCCTTCTCCGTCGCAATCACCGCTACCTCCAAAAAGGACACGGCAAAGACATCGAGCATCTCGCTCAGCATTCCTGTCAATCCCGCCATCGCGACGGCGATCGGGGCGCTGGCAGCGGGACAGGTCGGCTCCACCTACAGCGTCACGTTAACCAGCGCAGGCGGTATCTCCCCTTACTCCTGGAGCGTCACCCAGGGCAATTTGCCCGCTGGCCTCACGCTGGCTTCGAGCACCGGGACTATCTCCGGCATACCGTCTGCCTCCGGCCCTTCCAGCTTCACCATCCAGATGAAAGACTCCGGCTCGCCCGCCCTGACCGCCACCGGCCAGTTCAGCATTGCCATTGCGCCCGCGCCTGCCCTCGTCTTCTCCACCGCTTCGCTGGCGGGTGCCACGTATAACGTCGCGTATACCGCATCCGTCGTTGCGACAGGTGGCGCCGGCGCGGTCACCTATCAGGTCACCACCGGGAAACTGCCCACCGGCCTCGTCATGTCCTCCGCCGGGGCCATCAGCGGCACACCCACAGCCGCTGGCACCGCCAATTTCACGGTGACCGCTTCCGACGCTTACGGCGACTCCGCCCAGCAGAATCTCTCCATTGCCGTGAACTACCCCGCCATCGTCATCAGCCCCGCTTCGGGCGCTCTGCCGGGCGGCCAATTCAAAGTCGCATATTCCGTGAATCTCGCCGCAACCGGCGGCAGTGGCTCCGGCTATGTCTGGTCCGTCACCGCCGGCGCGTCGTCGCTCAGCGCCGTGAACCTCAGCGTTTCCTCCTCGGGCGCGGTCACGGGCACGCCCCAGACCGTGGGCAATGCCAGCTTCACCGTGCAGGTCAAAGACTCCTACGGCGATACCCAGACGGCCAGTTATACCATCGCCGTCACTTATCCTGCGCTCAGCGTCACTACCCCAGCCGCGCTGCCTTCCGGGATGGTTGGCATTAGCTATGCTCCAGTCACCTTGAGCGCCACCGGAGGATCGGGCACAGGCTATAGCTGGTCGGTCACCAGCGGCGCCGCGCTTTCCGCCTCCGGCCTCGCTCTGTCCCCCGGCGGGATCATTTCCGGCACGCCGGGCGCCGCGGAATCGGCTGCCACCGTGACCATTCAGGTTCAGGACTCAGCGAATAACAAGGCCTCCGCTACTTTTACCCTCACGGTCTATCCCGCCCTGAACATCACGAATACCAGCGTGCCAAATGCCACCTATGGCGTCGCCTACACGACCAGCCTGGCGGCCACCGGCGGCGATGGCTCCGGCCTCACATGGTCCACAGCCAGCGCACCGGCGCTCACCTCTGTCGGCCTCAGTTTGTCCTCCGCGGGCGTGCTGTCCGGAACGCCGCCCTCGCCGCGGAACGCTCCCGCTCCCAACTGCCAGTCCGGCAAAGCGTATTGCCTCACCCTCAGTGTGTCCGTTGCAAACTCCGACAATGCCGCCTTCGCCACCACCGCGTCGGTTGCCCTCACGCTGGTCTATCCCGCCCTGACTATCGTCACTACCACACTGCCCAGCGGCGTGGACGGCACGCTGTACACGCAACAACTGGCGGCCAGCGGCGGCAGCGGAACCGGGTATACGTGGTCCGCCACGGGTACGAATAATCTCGCCACTTTCAATCTCACGCTTTCCTCCGCCGGGCTGCTGTCCGGCACGCCCCCCGCCAGTACTACCGGCACGGCCACGTTCACTGCGCAGGTGCAGGACTCCCTCGGCGACACCGCGACCTCCAGTCTCTCCGTCGCCATCAATGGCTCGCTGTCGATTACCATGGCCACTCTGCCCGCTGCTGCTGATGGCGTTGCCTACTCGCAGCAACTCACGGCAAATGGCGGCTCCGGCGGCAACACCTGGTCCACCACGGGTTCCAGCAATCTCGCCACCTTTAATCTCACACTTTCATCCACAGGTCTACTCTCCGGCACCCCGTCGACGGCGGGCACTGCCAGCTTCACGGCGCAGGTCAAGGATTCGAGCGGCGCCACGGCAACCCAACCCTACACATTCCAGGTCTATGGACCGCTCTCGCTGCCCGCGCCCAATCCTGTCACGCTTCCGTCCAATGGTTTCACCGGGATCGGCTATACAGGCTCCATCAACGCCTCCGGCGGCAGCGGCAGCTACTCCTGGTCCGTCTCCGGTCTGTCGGATGGCCTGACTGTTTCCGGCGGGACGACCGGCACCACGCTGACCATCGCCGGAACGCCCACCGCTCCGGCAAGTGGCGCCAGTCCGGTCACCGTCACCTTCAACGTGACGCTGACGGATACCGTCACCAAAGCAGCCTTCACGCAGAACGGATATAACATCACCATCAGCTACCCGACCCCGCCCAACCTGCCCGTCGGTACGTCGACGGTACCGGGATCGGCGACGGTAAACCAATCGTACTCGGCGTCGATTGGAGCGTCAGGCGGCGTCGGACCCACCTACACCTGGACCCTGAATGGCGCCACGACTATCCCAACTTCAAGTTCGGTGCCTCTGGGGGCCGCCACGCTGAACAGCCAGTTCACCATTACAAACCCGGGCGGCGGCAACTCGATAGCGATCTCCGGCAACCCGACTTCAACCGGGCAGGTGTCCTTCAGCCTCGCCGTGAAGGACAACACCACCGGGCTCGCGAGCGCCACCCAGAACTACACGATCAACGTCATTCCGGTTTCCACGATCGCAATTACAACCAGGGTGCCGCAGGGCATGGCGAACATGCCGTACACCTTTTCAGGACTGAGCATCAATGGCGGCGCTCCACCCTACACGGTAACTTACTCGAATCTGCCAACGTGGCTGTCGCAGACCAGCGGCACGTGGTTCCTGGCCGGGACCCCGACAGCATCCGGATCCGCCAGCATCACGGTCAACGTGACCGACAGTACCACGCCAACGCCCCAACAGCAGTCGGCAACCTTTACGGTGACGGTCATTCCCGAAACCACCGGGACCAACAACGGTGAACTGGGGGGCCAATACGCCTGCTATTACCAGCAATACTGGCCCGCCGGGGTGAATAGCGGGACCGGCCCGACATTCTATCGTGGAGGCGCCGTTCTTGCCTTCACGGCCAACGGCAGCGGAACGATCACCGGGGGAGAGGTTGACTCCAGCACGCCGAACAGCGGTTACCAGAGTGCCAGCACCAACGGCGCTTTGGGCGGATCGTATGCTGTCGGTTCCGACAATCGCGGCTATCTCCTCCTCTCTGCGGGGGGCCATCCTGGCCCGATCCTCGCAATCGCGGGCGGCGACATCGACACATCGGGGCAGTTCACCGAGCTGGCCCTCACGGGAATGGACGACGCTGGTACATCGCCGTCAAATAAGACCGGCGCTGGCCGCTGCTACCTGCAGAACACTTCGCCTGCGCTCAATACTGTGGCTTTCAGCGGAGGCCACGTTTACGAGCTCAATGGGGAGGATGCGAACGGAGCCAACGAGTCCGTCGTTGGCTCTTTGCAATACGCTTCCGGCGGCTCGAGCTTCTCCTACGTCCAGGACGCGGTGGACGCGGGCAGCTACATCGCGGATTTGACGGGCTCCGGCACAACGACATCCACCCCCGACGCCTATGGAAGATCGACCTTCTCCGCAGGCCCGTCCGGCCAAACGGCCAGCCCCACGGTCATGTACATCACGAACGACGCGGCCGGGGACAGCGTGGTCATGTCTGCACAATCGCATACCGGTTCCAGCAATGCCGGGTTCCTGATCGGCGAGGCACGCTCCCAGAATGCCGCTCATGTGGCAGCCGCCAATCCTCTGAGCGGTCCCGCCGTCCTCTATGCATCGGGAGAGAACAGCGGTCTTTCCGGTTACAACGCTCAGATGGCGCAAATATCCAGCAGCGGCGTGCAGGTGCTGGAGAACGGCTCCGGTACCCTCAGGGCGCAATCCCTGGGACCGCTGACTTTGACGGTGGACCCGACGACCGGCCGCACCACCCTCGCCGCACAGCCCGGAGTTATCTTCTACCTCTACGACACCAATTCCGCCGCGGCCCTGTTCGCTGGTACGGGAAGCAGCGGCGGCTCAACCTCGCAAGACCAGACCGGCTGGATCAGACCACAGACCGTTCCCGGCTCCGGCACCTGGGCTGTTTCCGACTTCGCCGCCAGTTACTTCATGAGTTCGCTGCCGAACGGCGATTTCAACAAGGACTTCAGCTCATTCGTCTTTACCGTGGACTCCAGCGGAACCTTCACCTACTTCGCTCAGGATAACGGTGGCCAGAACTGGGCCGACTGGGACGAGAATATCTGCGGGAGCGGCTGCGGAACCACGGCAACCGGCACCTTGATTCCAGATACAACCTACGATCCCAGCGGCACGCTCGGAATCTTCGATGTGAAGGTAACAGTCGGATCGAAGACTGAGACAACGGTGTATTGCATGGCTACCAGCTACAGCAGTTCAACGACGAAAGCTCGCGTCGTCTGCCTCGATGCCACCAGCGCATCGCCGCAGATCTCCATCGGCCAGCAGTAGAAGCGGACTCTGGATAGGCTGAAGTGGAACCTTGAGCCGGAGCCGCATGGGATGGGCCGCACGAACTCGCCATGCGTGTCCCCAGCTTTGCTACTCGGCCGGCGGCGTAAGGTCCAGCGCGCCGCGCAGCGAGCCCACGTGCTGGACGTGGTGGCGTCCGCACCACTGCTCCAGATCGCCCGCCAGCCGCTCCGTGGCCCGCGGATCGGCATAGCTGGCCGTCCCCACCTGCACCGCCGTCGCCCCGGCCAGCAGAAACTCCACCGCGTCTTCCGCTGTGGCAATGCCGCCCATGCCAATGACCGGAATCTTCACCGCTTTGGCCGCTTCCCACACCATGCGCACCGCGATGGGCTTGATGGCCGGGCCGGAGAGCCCACCGGTCACGTTCGCCAGCCGCGGCCGCCGCGTCTCGATATCGATGCTGAGCGCGACAAAAGTGTTCACCAGCGACAGCGCATCCGCGCCCGCGCCTTCCGCCGCCCGTGCCATCTCCGGAATCGACGTGACATTCGGCGAAAGTTTCACAATCAGCGGCCGCGCCGACTCTCTCTTTGCCGCGGCGACCAGCTGCGCGAGCGCGGATGGGTCCGAGCCGAAGACAATTCCGCCATCTCGCGTGTTAGGACAGGAGGCATTCAGCTCGTACGCCGCGATGCCGTCCGCCTGGTTCAGCCGCGCGATCACGGCCACATAGTCCTCGACCCGATAGCCGAAGACATTCACGATGACCGCGCACTGGGGATAACGGCGCAGCGCCGGCAGCTTGAGCGCGATGAACTTCTCCACGCCGAGGTTCTGCAGGCCGATGGCGTTGATCATTCCGGCGGCGGTTTCAATAAGCCGCGGCGCGGGATTGCCCGCCATCGGCTCGCGCGAGATACCCTTGGTGACGAGTCCTCCGATGCGGCGAAAGGAGACGATCTCCTCGAACTCGACGCCGTAGCCGAAGGTGCCGCTGGCGGCAATGACCGGATTCACCAGTTCCACACCGCAGAGCTGCACGCGCATGTCGGGCTTCATGGTTCGCGCCTCAGTTTCTCAGCATACAACCCACGCTGCGCGGGGCCTCAGTGCGTTCCACTTTGCCGCGCGGGACCTGGAGCCGGTTTCGCCGCAGGTTGTTTTGCGGGTGCGCCAGGCTTCTGTGCCGGACCGGTTGCCGGCGCCGGACCCTTCGGCGCGGTGGCGGCCGCCGGTGCCGGAGCTATCGCCCCTGGTGTTGCCGGCTTCTGTGCCGGAACCGCTGTCGCCGGGGTCTTCGCGGGAGCGGGTTGCGCCTGCGGCTTCGGCGGCTCTATCTTCGGATACGCAACCTCCCGCACCGGCTTCAGCGCTTCCGTCAGCACCTGGCCCACGGAGGCCGACGGCTCAGGAATCTCGAGCAGCGCCGCCAGAGTGGGCGCCAGATCCACGGGCTGCACCCGGTTCAGATAGTCGCCGGGCACAAACGGCGCCCCATACAGGGCAAGTGGCACATGCCGGTTGTACGCCCAGGGCCCGAAGGCCGATGTTCCGTCGCCTGTCGCAGCCTGGTAGGCCGCGGGAATCACCATCACATACCACCCGCTGTTCGCCGAGTAGCTGTTGGCGATCAGCCGTCCCCACGCATTGGGCGGCAGCGCCCCGGCGGACAACTGCATGCGCGTGTAGCTGCGGAAGAGCACAGCGCGAGGCGGCAGCCGCTGGTCAGAGGGCTGCAGGGACGCCGGCTGGGTGCCCGCAATCGGCGAGCTCGACGGCAGCGGCTCCGGCTCCGACGGCGAGAGCGATCCGAACGCCGCCGGCAGCGCCTGCTGCACCGCCTGTTCCGCTTCCTGCTCGTTGATGCCGTCTTTCATGAACTCCGACTTGTTTAGCGAAATGTACGGGAGCGACCGCATCGGCATCACGTACTCGATCTTTTCCCCCGGCGAAAACTTCATGTTTATCGTCACATTCAGATGTTTCACCAGCTTCTTCAGGTCCAGGGTCGCCGCGTTGAGGCCATATCCCGCGGCCGTGGCCGGTTCAGGACCCACGCCGCGATCCGCCGTCAGCGCGATCCACACATTGCCGAGGCCTCCGGGAATGTTCTTATCCAGCCACCCAAAGAATCCGTCCAGCTGTGTGTCCAGCGCATCCACCGCCTGCTCTTCCTGGTAGGAACCGGCGGGCTGAGGGGTACCGGTGGACAACGAGATCGTCAGCAGGTCGGTCACGTTGCGCTGGCCCAGCTGCTCGTTCTGGATCAGCGCCTCGGCAAAACTCAGCTCGTAATTGTCGGCGGCCGGTGTAGTTCCCACCTGCTGGTAGAAGCTCGTTGCGGCGGTCACGCCGGCCGCCTGCTCCGCCAGTGAGATATTGTCGCCGCCGTTGAATGTGTTCAGCCAGTCGGGCAGCTTCGGCATGTAAAAGCTGGAGGTAATCCAGAAGCCCGAGACCGGGTCGATCCAGTACGCTCCGTTAGCCGCCGCGCCCGCGGTGAGCACCGCATCGCGGCCCCTGAGCGCTATGCCGTAGGCGCGCGACTGACCCGCGGTGGCCAGCCGCAACTCGTCGCCCAGCGTGGATGCCACCAGGTTCTGCGGCGAGTTGCCGGTGACGTATTTCGGCGCCGACGCCGACGAGCCTGGCTGCTCCCCCGGAACGCTCGACGTGGGGAGCCCGATCATCTTGTAGCGCTCATCTTCCGTCGCACCAACCGGCCGCTGCTGGTTCCGTGAGAGATCCCACCACTGGTTGCCGGAGATGCCGTTTCCGTTGGTATAGCCGCCCGTCGCGATCGCGGCATCTCCGGGAGCCGCTTCAGTGTTCGCATAATCGAAGTAGCAGTCAGGGAAATACGCGCCGTGGTCCAGCAGCAGGCTGAAGCCGCGATCTTTCTCGAAGTCGGAGCGCCAGCGTTCCAGTGCGCCCGCGCGAAAGTCGTCGAGGACGAGGACAACGGCGAGGCGCGGCTGTCCGTTCCAGGCCTCGGGAGGCAGCACCGGCCGCGGTGGCTGGCGCACATGAGCGCGATTGTAGCGGCGATGCGCTTCCGGCCGCCGTGCTTCTGGTTTGGGAGCGGTCTGCGCGGGAACGAGAGAAGGAACGAGCAGAAGGCCAATGAGCAGGGGAAATCGCACAGAACTCATAGCATGTTTAGTATCGCAGGGGACGCGGGTTCAAGTCGAAGAGGCCTGCGCCCATGCCCGCGCTGATACTCTGGATGCGTATGCTCGACTTGGGATTTGTACGCTCCAATCCGGAGATGGTGGAGAAAAAACTGCGTGAGCGCAACGCCGATCCGGTGGCGCTGCTGGGCGAATTTCGCCGCCTGGACGAGGAGCGCCGCGAGAAGATCACGCAACTGGAAACCCTGAAAGGGCGGCGCAATGAGCTCTCCGATCGCGTTGGCGCTCTGAAGCGCGAAAAGCAGGACGCGACCGCGCTGATGGAGGAAGTGCGCGGGCTGAAGGATACCATCGACGCGGACCAGCACGCGGCCGACACCATCGACGCGCAGCTTCGCGGGCTCCTTACGCGCATTCCTAATCTCTGCCGCGACGAGGTTCCCGTTGGCCGCGGCGAGGAACAAAACGTCGAAGTCAAACGCTGGGGCAAGCTGCCGGAGTTTGGTTTCCAGCCAAAGCCGCACTGGGAGCTGGGCGAAAAGCTCGGCATCCTCGACTTCGAACGCGCCGCCAAAATTTCCGGCGCGCGCTTTGCCGTCTACTGGGGCGATGGCGCCAGGCTGGAGCGGGCGCTGATCTCCTTCATGCTGGACCAGCACACGAAGGGGCATGGCTACACCGAAGTGCTGCCACCATTCATGGTGAACAGCAAATCGCTCTTCGGAACAGGCCAGTTGCCAAAGTTCGCTGAAGATCTCTTTCGCTGCAACGACGCCGAAGGCCTTGAGCCAGACGTTTATCGTGACAACGACCACTGGCTCATCCCCACGGCCGAAGTTCCGGTGACGAATCTTTATCGCGACGAAACCCTTGACGAGGCGCGCCTGCCGATCCTGCTCACGGCCTACACCCCATGCTTCCGCTCCGAGGCCGGCTCCTATGGCAAAGATGTGCGCGGCATTATCCGCCAGCATCAGTTCCAGAAGGTCGAACTGGTTAAATTCGCGCGCCCCGAAGAGAGCGATCTGGAGCACGAAAAGCTCACCCGCGACGCCGAGGCTATCCTGGAAGCGCTGCACCTTCCGTACCGGCGCATGCTGCTGTGCACGGGCGACACCGGCTTCAGCTCCGCGAAGACTTACGATCTGGAAGTCTGGCTCCCGGGGCAGAACCTCTATCGCGAAATTTCATCCTGCTCGAATTTCGAGGCCTTCCAGGCGCGGCGCGCGAATATCCGCTACAAGGCGAAGGGCGGCAAGCCGGCTTTCGTCCATACTTTGAACGGCAGTGGGCTGGCCGTGGGGCGCACATGGCTCGCGATTCTCGAGAACTATCAGCAGGCCGACGGCACCGTGCGGGTTCCTGAAGCGCTGGTACCCTATATGGGTGGGCAGCGAATCATCGCCCCGCGGGCGGGAGTGTAGACGTGAGCGCAGGCGCAGGGCTGAAGAGCTATATCTGGTGGACCTACGAGCGGGGCAGTGTTCCCTACGACGTGATGGTCACGCTGATCCTGGCCTTCATCTTCCTCACGCCGCGTTTCATCCGCTACGGCGACCAGCCCAAACCGGATATGCCGCCGGCCCAGATCCGTGCCATGGCCGATCCGGCGGGTGGCCTGATCTACATCGTTCCGGCAGAGATGGCGCCCGCCTCCCGCGGCGTGCCCTCCAGCCAGCAACTGGCCGCGGCGATCGAGCGGGTTGCCGGGCCGGTCACCATAGACCGCTGCCGGCCTGTCCGCGAAATCGGAGGGCGACTGGTCGCGTGGAAGGTATGGGCGCACCGCTGACGCATGCATCCCGGCCCTCGCGCATCGGGTCTAAGTGAAAGCTATGAAAGCGAAAGTTCTTCCATTTCTGATTGCGGCTCTGGCGCTGATTTCCGCCGCTGCTCCCGCCCAAACCATGAACCTCAGGAAGGTTCTCGGCCAGATCGACGCCTCCTCGTCGAAGTTTCACGACGTGCAGGCCGACATCTCGGTCGACCTCTACACCAAAGTGGTGGACGAGCATGAAATGCAGAAGGGCATGACCGCCTTCCGCCGCCAGCGCTCCGGGATGGAGATGGTCACCCGCCTGATTTCAGCCTCCGGCAAGCCGGTGGCCGATCTGCTCTACAAAGGCGGCCAGCTCGACTACTACCAGCCGGCGGCTGCGCAGGAGACAGTCTTCTCGGGCGGATCCAGGCGCGGTGAATGGGATACCCTCCTCGCCACCGGTTTCGGCGCCACAGCGAACGATCTGACGTCGCAATGGACCATCACCTTCCAGGGAATGGACACGATCGACGGGCGTCAGACGGCGAAGCTGGACCTCGTCTCGAAGCAGGCCAGTTTTCGCAACAACTTCAGCAAGCTGACGATATGGGTGGATCTCACCCGCGACATCACGCTGAAGCAGATCTTTCTTCAGCCGGACGGCGACTCCCGAACCGTCACTTACAGCCACGTCCGCTATAACACGCACCTGCCCGACAGCCTCTTTACGCTGCGCGTCGCCAAAGGAACTCAGGTCGTCCATCGATAGCCGGCTCATGCCGTGTGTACATTCCCGCCAACGGCTGGTATGTTGGCGTCTATGGCGGAGCGGAAAAAAGCGTGGTACCAGTGGCCTGGGCGCTGGCAGTCGTTTCGCGATGTTCCGCTGAAGCGGCTGTGGATCTTCGCAGCCGCCGTGTTTTTTCTCTTTTCCGTCATCGGATTCTTCAACGACCTGCTCCAGATGGGAGCCATGCCGTACGCCGTCGCAATCATGCTGGCTCTGGTCACCGGGATCAACGCCGTTCTTTTCCTGGTTTGCGTCACGTACCTGCCGTGGCC
>DAHUYD010000078.1 GCA_027315385.1 Acidobacterium sp. | reverse complement strand
GCGGAGAAGCGATGCCTGGCGGGAGGGGCGGACGCGGCATCGGCGCCGGTCGCAGGGGCGCCACCCACCACTTCGAACAGGATTTCTCCCGACTCTCTATATCCGATTTCCACGGCGTCGACGATGCGGGCGCGATTCTCGGCGGAGACGACGATGCGATCGACGAGGACGTAAACGGGCAGGGCAAAGTCGATCTCCAGCAGCGACTCCGGCGTGGAGAACTCGTAAACCGCGCCATTTTGACAGAGGCGGTTGAAGCCGCGCTTGCGGAGATCGAAGAGGCGGTCGCGCAGCGCGTCGGACAAGTCCGATTTGGCCGCAGTCCTGGGTTTCTCCGCGGCGGACGCGGAGCTGCGTGTCCGACGGGGGGATTTCGCGGGCGGGGACTTCCCTTCCGCAGCCGGCGAGACGGGGGCGGTGGCGAGAGGCTGGACGGGAAAGAGCGCGTGCAGGCGGGTTCCGCCGCCCATGGCTAGGATGGCGGCGGCAATCTCGTCGACGGTGTCGCGGCGGACAACGCCACCGCAGACGGTGCAGTGGACCAGGCCGCAGCGCGCCCAAAGCAGGCGCATGTAGTCGTAGATTTCAGTAGCCGTGGCAACGGTGGAGCGGGGATTGCGCGTGGAGTTTTTCTGGCGGATGGCGATGGCCGGGGCGAGGCCGTCGATGAGGTCGACGTCCGGCTTCTCCATCCGCTCGAGGAACTGGCGGGCGTAGGCGGAGAGGGACTCGACGTAGCGGCGCTGGCCCTCGGCGTAGACGGTGTCGAAGGCGAGCGAGGACTTGCCCGAGCCGGAAACGCCGGAGACGACGGTGAGCTTCCCGTGAGGGATGGCGCAGTCGATATTTTTCAGGTTGTGGGTCCGCGCGCCGCGGATAATGATCTGGTCGCTCAAGACGGGTAACCGGGGCCAAAAGATAAAGTCGTCCAGTTTGATTATAGAGGGGACGATTGCAGCGGGGGGAGAATGAACCTATGCAACCCAACGGGACCTGGCTGCTGCTGATCATCGCCGCGATCTGCGTGGCGGCGATGCTGGTTCTGCTGTATCTGACGGAGGCGGGCCGGATCCTGCACGAACGGATTCCTGACCGGCCGCGGCGGCGGCTGCTGCTTGCGGCGACGAGTTTTCTGGTGGCGTTCGTCGGGGTTCGGCTGGTAGTGGTCCTCGTATATTTTCATGTTCCGCCGTTCGGATGGGTGACGATCGACGGCATGCACGTGCACCATCTGGTGTGGGGCATTCTGCTGCTGCTGATTTCCGGCTACGGCATGGTGGCGGAGTGGGGCACGCGGGCGACGCCGATCTCGCTGCTGGCCAGCCGCCTGGTTTCAATAATTTACGGAGTGGGCGCGGCACTCACGCTGGATGAGTTCGGGATGTGGCTGAACATTCGCGATTCCACGTGGACGTTCCAGGGGCGCGAAAGCATTGACGCGGTTGTGCTGTTTGCGGTGCTGCTGGCCGCGGGTGCCTGGGGCGCGCCGCTGTGGACGCGGCGGCCCAGGAAGACGCGGCGCCGGCACGCGGGCACGCGGGCGGCGCGATAATCGGCGGACGCTGTCCGACTTGCCTGTTCCCTCCTTTGATACCTGCCGGATTTCACCGCCGATCCACAGGGCCCGGCACGCTATAGTCAAAGCGGCGATTCTCACGGCCTTGCTCGGGCGTGGCGAGACAAGCAGACCAAAACGGCGGCGCGGCGACTCTGGAGGAACCCGGGGACGATTTTTATCGTCCGCCGGGGGGCGAATCCGGCGCGCGGCGGGCCGCGCGCGAATTGCGCGCGGAAGAGGCCGACGAGGCGGGAGAGCCTTTCCTTCGGACGCGGCGGCGGGTTCCCATCCGCCGGGGCGTGCTGCCTGCCTGGGCCCGCACCCGCTGGGGCAGGCCGGCGTTCGCGGGCTGCGTGGTGGCGATTCTGGGACTGGCGATCGGCGCGGCGTGGCAGACGGACAACTTTCTGCACCACGACAACCGCTTCACGATCTCCTCTGCCTCCGCGATACAGATTGTCGGCAACAGCGACCTCACGCGCGCCGATCTGCTGTCGGTCTTCGGCTCCGATATCGGGCGCAACATCTTTTATGTTCCGCTGGAACGGCGGCGGCTGAAACTGGAGCAGATTCCCTGGGTGAAGCAGGCGACGGTGATGCGGATACTGCCCAACCAGATCCGCGTCGCGGTGGCGGAACGCACGCCGATCGCGTTTGCGGAGGTCGACGGGCACATTGAACTGGTGGACTCCGCGGGCGTGCTGCTGCAGATGCCTCCGCAGGAGATGGAGGCGAAACATTACTCGTTTCCGGTGGTCACGGGCGTCCGCCCCGGCGATACGGCCGCTGCGCGGGCGGCGCGGATGCAGCTTTACCAGAGCTTTTTGCGCGACCTGAATGCGGGGGGGCAGAATGTCTCTCAGCAATTCAGCGAGATCGACCTGTCGGATCCAAACGATCTGAAGGCCACGGTCGCGGCGAACGGGACGGGCGTGCTGCTCTATTTCGGGCACGAGGACTTCCTGGCGCGCTGGCAGAACTATCAGGCGCATATCGCGCAGTGGCGGGCGCAGTATCCGAATCTGGCGTCGGTGGATCTGCGTTACAGCGACGAGGTGGTGCTGAAGATGGCGGCTCCGGCGGCGCCGCCCGCGGCGAAATCCGCGCCCGCCAAACCCGCGGCGAGGAAGCAGAAGGCTAAAAAGACCAGGCGGCCGATGCACAGCCGCGCTCGCCGGAGGACGCGTTGAGCCAGCAGCCGGAGAATGCAATCGCGGTGATGGATGTGGGAAGCGCGAAGGTGCGCGTGCTGGTTGCCGAGATACAGGAGGGCGCGCTGCGCTATCGCGGGCATGGCATCGCCGATGCGGAAGGTATGCGCAAGGGCATGATTGCCGACCTGCGGCCGGCGACGGAAGCCATCAACCGGGCGGCCACGGCAGCGGAGAAATCCGCGGACACCACCATCGAGAAGTGCATTGTGACCGTGGGCGGACCGCATATTCGCGGGGTAAACAGCCGCGGCGGCATCAGCCTGGGAGCACGGCTGCGGGAGATCGCGCGCGACGACGTGCGGGCCGCAATCGACCGGGCCCGCTCCATCTCTCTGCCGGCGGACCGCGAGATTCTGCATTTGCTGCCGCAGCAGTACATTCTGGACGAGCAGCCGGGGATCCTCGATCCGGTGGGGATGATCGGGAACCGGCTGGAAGTGAACCTGCACATCGCCACGGCGTCGGCGAGCGCCCTGCAGAGCCTGGTCACGTGCGCGAATCGCGCGGGGATCGAGATCACGGAGACGGTGTTTGAAGCTATCGCTGCGGCGGAAGCCACGCTGACGGCACAGGAGCGGGAGCTGGGCGCGTGCCTGGTGGACATCGGAGCGTCCACCTCAGAGCTGGTCGTCTTCTTCGAGGGCTCGGTGGCGCACACATCGGTGATTCCCATCGGCGGGGATCACTTCACGAACGATCTGGCCATTGGGCTGCGCGTCGCGTCTCCGGAGGCGGACTTTCTGAAGATGCATTACGGAAACGCGACCGTAACCGCGGTTCCGCAGCTGAGCGAGGTTGAAGTGACGGGGCTGCAGGGGTACGAGCCGCGGGTGGTGCGGCAGAGGATGATCAGCGAAATCCTCGAGCCGCGCGCAAGAGAACTTTTCCAGATGCTCCGCGACAACCTGCGCCAGGGCGGCGTGCTGGAGGCGCTGGGGGCCGGCTGCGTGCTCACCGGGGGCGGTTCGCGCCTGCCCGGCATGCTGGACACCGCGGAAAGCCTGCTGCGCGTGCCGGCGCGCATCGGCTCGCCGGTGCCGCTGTCGCGCATGCCCTCCGAGCTGGCCGTGCCGGAGTGCGCTGTGCTCACGGGAGCCTTGCTGTACGCGCACCGCACCAGCCAGTCGCGGGCGGAGGAAGACCAAAGTCTGCGCGCCAAGCTGCGCGCGATCTTTGCCGGAAGCCTGTAAGAGCTGGCCGGCTGTCAGTTGTTCGTTATCCGTTGCCGGTTGTCGAGGGGCGAGGGCGCAAAATCAGTTGGGAGTAAAGAGGAGTTCGATGAGCCAGTCGGAAGAAATCCGCATTCAGTATCACGACGAAGTGCCGCGCAGCGCGAAGATCAAGGTGATCGGAGTGGGCGGCGGAGGCGGCAACGCGGTCAATCGCATGATCGCCGCAAGCATGGAGGGCGTGGAATTTATCGCCGCCAACACGGATCGGCAGGCGCTCGAGCTGTCGCACGCCGCGGTGAAGCTGCAGCTGGGCGTAAAGCTGACCAGCGGGCTGGGGGCGGGGGCCAATCCAGACGTGGGCCGCCGGGCCGCGCTGGAGGATTCGGAGAAGATCATCGAAGCGCTCGAAGGGGCGGACATGGTGTTCGTCACCGCCGGGCTGGGAGGCGGCACAGGCACGGGCGCGGCTCCGGTGATTGCTTCCCTGGCGAGCGAGATGGGCGCGCTGACGGTGGCCGTGGTGACGCGGCCGTTCGCGTTCGAAGGGAAGCGGCGAATGGTACAGGCGGAGCGCGGCATGGACGAGCTGCTTGAGAGCGTCGACACCATGATCGTTATCCCCAACGAGAAGCTACTGGCGGTGGCGAAGGACGCGGGCTTCTTCGAGTCGTTCCGGATTGCGGATGATGTGCTGCGCCAGGGCGTGCAGGGGATTTCCGACATTATCACGATCCCGGGCATCATCAACCGCGACTTTGCGGACGTAAAGACGACGATGGCGGGCATGGGCTACGCGGTGATGGGGACCGCGATTCGCAGCGGCGGCAACCGCGCGGTGGAAGCGGCACAGGCGGCGATGGCTTCCCCGCTACTGGAAGCGGGAGCGATAGACGGGGCGCGCGGCATCCTGATCAACATCACGGGATCGAGCACGCTGAAGCTGAGCGAGGTGAATGAGGCGTCCTCGCTGATCCAGTGCGCGGCGCACGAGGACGCGAACATCATCTTCGGGGCGGTGCTGGACGAGAAGATGGGGGACGACGTGAAAATCACGGTGATTGCGACCGGGTTTCGCCAGGGATCGGAAGAACGGCGGGATCAGATGTTGAACGCGGCGCTGCGCACGCAGGCGGGATCGTCGCGCGAGCCCCTGATCGGAGCCAGGCCGGTGACGCCGCGATTTGCGGGTGAGGAAGAGGAGGAAGCGGCGCGCCCGCGCACGGAGCCGCAGGTGTTTGTGCCGGTGACAGCGCGGGAGGTGATTTCGGCATTCCGATCGCACGACGCAGAACGGGAAGCCGAGCCGGCGCGCACAGAAAATTCCGCCGCGGCGGCCTCTGCAAGTGAGGAGCCGGCGGTGGAACCAGCCAGCCCGGCGCTCGCGGTCGCTGAAGATTCAGAGCAGCCTCCCACAGTGGTGGCGCCGCATGCCGCCTTTGAGGAAACGGCCGCCGAGAACCTGGAGATTCCCGCGTTCATGCGCAAGGGCGGGCGGTAGCGTCTTCTGATACGGAAGTGACATGACCTGGGTGCGGGGATGCGCCGGGAGAGGCTATCGATTCCGGTTGATTCTCTATCAGGAACTCCGGCCTCCCTTACCCGGCGCTGATCGCGCGCTTCCTGCTCGCGGAAGCGGGCGCCTTTGGCGGCCGTGCACCGAGTGTGGAAGATGAAAGGTCGAGGAGGCCTCGCCGGGCCAATCTACGGGATCCATCAGCAGGGGCGCCGCAGCGGGAACCGATGGTGGGCGAGGCGGGAATCGAACCCACAACCCCCGGCTTAGAAGGCC
>DAHUYD010000074.1 GCA_027315385.1 Acidobacterium sp. | reverse complement strand
GCGGATCTGGTGATCTGCGCCGTGCCGGGATTCATGGGGTTCAACACGCTGAAGACCGTGCTCGAAGCCGGAAAGAACGTGGTGGACATTTCTTTCTTCGCGGAGGACGCGTTCGAGCTGAACGATCTGGCCGCCCGGCGAAACGTGACCGCGGTGGTGGACTGCGGGATTGCGCCGGGCACCCCGGATTATCTGGCGGGATATTTCGCGGGCCACATGCAAATCGAGGATTTCACCTTCATGGTGGGCGGGCTGCATTTCCATCGCACCGGCCCCAACGGCTATCTGCCGACGTTTTCGCCGGTGGACGTGTGGGAGGAATACACGCGTCCCGCGCGGTACGTGCGGGATGGCAAGCTGATCACGATGCCGCCGCTCTCGGAGCCGGAGCTGGTGGAGTTTCGCATCGGCGGGCATGAGCTGACGCTGGAGGCCTTCAATACCGACGGGCTGCGGTCGCTGATCACGACAATGGCGGGACGCATCCCGAACATGAAGGAGAAGACGCTTCGCTTTCCGGGGCACATCAGTTACATTCGCGAACTGCAGGAGACAGGCAGGGAATGGGTTCCGGACAAGTGGACGCCGCGGGAGGATGAGGATGAGTTCACCATCATGCGGATCGTGTTCCAGGGATCCCAGAGCGGGCGCCCCGTGAAGATCGCGCACACAGTATTTGTCACGTACGATCCGGTCACGCAGTTCAGTTCCATGTCGAGGGCAACGGGGTATTCGTGCACGGGCGTGGCCCGGTGCGTGCTGGATGGGATGTATCGGCGCGCGGGCATTTCGCCGCCGTCGTATGTGGGCGAGGCGCCGGGATGCGCCGAGCGGATCTTTGCGCATTTGCAGGCGCGGGGGATTGTGTTTGAGAAGGTGGAAGCGGGGTGAGCGAGAGCAGCCCTGCCAATCCCAGTCAGGGCAGCAGCGCGCTGACGTGGTTGCCGATGAAGAACGGCCAGATCACCACGGCGACAACAGCTTTCCAGAATCTCAGATGCAGGTAGCCAATGGTGAAGAGCCATGCGGCGAACCAGAGCGCTCCGGCAAGCGAATGCTGCTCGATGCGGATCTTCTGGATGGTTCTTTCAGACCTCGCAGCCTTCTCGGGAACCGCGCATTCCATGGGCCCTCCTGCGGGACGGTGACACGTCCGGACACCGCATACACCTCGGAAAGGGAGGGGGGCAGGAATCGCCGCGCCGGTCGCACGCGGCCAGGATGAAGTACCCACCCGTTCCTGAGCCGCACCTCATACGCAACGGCCCGGCAGGCTGTACCCTATCCCCGTGGGCTTTCGTGAATTTCTCGGCAATGAAGCGACGGTGCGGCACCTGCGTGAGGCGCTGGCCGCGGGGCGGCTCGCTCAGGCGCTGATCCTGGCCGGGCCGCGCGGCGCCGGCAAATACACGCTGGCGGTGATGCTGGCGCAGGCGGCAAACTGTCTCCATCCACGCGAGATTGACGGACTGCCGGATTTCTGCGGCGAGTGCTCCAACTGCCGGCGCATCGGCCAGGCGATGGACCTGGACGCGCGGGTGTCTGAAGCCGTCGCCGCGCGCGACGACCTGCGCGAAGTGGACAAGCGCGATACGCGCATCCTGATCCAGACGCACCCCGACGTGCTCGTGATCCCGCCTGACCCGCCGCAATTGCTCATCAAGGTGGGCCAGGTGCGGACGCTGATCAGCGAAATTTACCGCATGCCGGCCGAGGGGCGGCGCGCCGTGTACATCTTCACCAGCGCCGCATTCATGAAGGAGGCGGCCAACTCGCTGCTGAAGGTGCTGGAAGAGCCGCCCTCGCACGCCACAATCGTGCTGCTGGCGGAGAATACCGGCGAGCTGCTGCCAACGATCCGCTCGCGGGCGGGGATTTTCCGGCTCGGCGCGATTCCGGTGGAGCAGATCGAGCATCTGCTGACCGAGCGGCGCGGGGAGTTGCGCCCGGCGGAACGGATGCTGGCCGCGCGCCTGGCCGAAGGCGCCGTGGGGCGGGCGCTGGGGTTCGATTTGGCGGCCTGGCTGGCCAGCCGCGCCGACGCGCTGACGCTGCTGCGAGGATCGCTGGGCGAGTCGGACTGGTCGTCGCTCTTTCGCGCCACTGAAACGTACCGCGCCGGAGCCGAGGGACAGGAAAAAACCGCCGGCCTGCTGCGGGCTGCGGCTTCCCTGCTGGAGGATTTGCTGCTGCTGAAGGCGGGAACGCCGGAGCTGGCGCGGAATATCGACCTGAAAAAGGAGCTGACGGGGATGGCCAAGACCGTGAGCTATGAGTGGATCGAGGGAGCGGCGCGCGGGCTGCGCCAGGTGGAGTCCGGCATGCGCCGGAACCTGCTGCGATCGCTGGCGCTGGACAGCTTTGCGGCGCAGTTGGCGGGCACGTAGACGTCAATATTTTTGCGGCTCGGGCGTTTGGCGGTTTCCCAGAGGCGAATCGGGGTAAACTTGCTGGCAGACTCAGACGAATAATTCTCCCCGGCAGTGCGACGCTGAGACGGTTTCGCGCATCACAAAGGCATCATTGTCTTGTAAGGAATGTGGGTGAACATGTCCCAACTGCCTGCCTCCGCAGTACAAGCGCTGAGCACGCCCAAACGGGCAGCCAAACCGTCGCCCGCGCCGGTGCTGGTGCCTCTGGCGAAACCGGCGCCCGAGCAGCCCCGCGAACTGGACATAATCGGACCCAGGAAGCTGATCCGGCCGCATCTGCCGGAAGGCGCGCTGCGCGCTCGCCGCTTCTCGCACCGCGATGATCCGGCGCTGGTCTCGCACGGAATGTCCGGGCCGGCGGCCCCAGGGCAGGACAGCTCCCACGCCGAGTCGTTTTATTTTCAAAAGCAGATGCAGGCGCGGACGCCGATGGTCTTCGTGCTGGATGACGGAGAGCGGATCGAGGGCTGCATCGAGTGGTACGATCTGCACGCCATCAAAGTGCGGTGCTCCGCACCATCGACGCAGCGGCCGAAAGGCCCGCGCGGCAACGAGGGCGGAACGCGGGTGCTGATCTACAAATCCGGCATTAAGTACCTCTACAAAGCCGAGGAGAATCTGTAAACAGAAGACAGGGTTCCGGGAACAGGCGGCGCGGACTCCTGAGCCGCGCCGTTTAGCTTTGGCCTGAACCCGGCCTCAGCGCGGCCGGGCCGCTTTCCGCAGGCGGTCGCGCAGGGCGGCGCCAATTCCCTGCTCCGGCGGCACGGGGCAGACGATGGCGGTGGCGCCCTGCGCGTCCAGCCAGCGCAACCCGGCAAAGAGACGGCGCGCTAAACCCTCCAGGTCATCCCAGTTCCCCCACGCGAAAACGTGCGCGTGGTCCGCGCCCCGCGGAAAGCCCCCCGGCAGCATCAGGCCAACGCTTTCTCCGGCTTGTTCGAGGCCGCGCGCGGTGGCGGCAACAACAGTCCGAAGTGCCGTCCTATCGCTTTCGACGAGCACCAGACGCGCGCGCGGAGCGTAGTGACGGATTCCCAATCCCGGCGCGACGGCGCCTTCGCCTGATTCCCTCTGCTCCGCATCGGCGGCGATCTGGCGTACTTCGCCCCGCACGACGGAGCGGATCTGCTCCAGCGTGATGACGCCGGGGCGGAAAATCGTGCAGCCGTCGTCGCGAGCATCGGTGACGGTGGACTCGACTCCGTGCGTGGTGGGCCCGCCGTCGAGAATGGCGTCGATGCGGCCGTCGAGGTCCTCAGCAACGTGCTCGGCCGTCGTTGGGCTGGTGCGGCCGAATCGGTTGGCGCTGGGTGCAGCTACCGGAACTCCGGCGGCTCTTAGCAGCGCCAGCGCCACAGTATGAGCGGGCATGCGCACGCCGACGCGCTCGCGGCCCGCGGTGACGGTCTCCGGAACACCCGGGTGTTTCGGCAGCAGGAGGGTGAGCGGACCCGGCCAGAAGGCGTCCATGAGCAAGCGGGCGTTGGCGGGAACCGAGCCCGCGACACGGTTCAGAAGAGCGATGTCGCCGATGTGGACGATGATGGGATCCCAGCCGGGCCGCTCCTTGGCGGCGAATATTCCGGCGACGGCATGGGGGTCGAGGGCATTGGCGCCGAGGCCGTAGACGGTTTCGGTGGGAAACGCGACGGTGCCTCCGCGGCGCAGAATCTCGGCCGCCTGGGCGACGGCACGGCGCGAGGCGTCCGTGTCAGGATCGGCGGGATCGACAGAGAGGCGGAGGGTCTTCATGCCCCCTTATGGTACGGAGCGGCGCGCAGGCGGGCAAAAAGCAGCGGCGGGCCCGGGCTGCCGGATGACGCCGGGCGATCGCGAAGCCGCTCGCCTAATGGATTCCACCCGGCCTTGCGCTGGCCGCGCACGGGAACTGCAGGAGGTTGCGGAGCCAGTCGATTTTTTCATCGAGGGCGGCGGCCTCGCCGGCGGCCAGGTTCAGCGCATTGCGCTTCGCCATCGCCGACTCGTAAAAATCCCTCGCATTGCGAAGCAGTTTATCGGCGGCGCCGGTGTCGTGCTGCCGGAAGATGGAGGCGAGGAGCAGCAGAGCCAGGTCGGCATCCGTCCTGGCTGACTCGACGGCGACGTGACGCCAGTCTCGAACGAGAGTTGAGTCGATCATTGATGGCAGCCCGCAAGAATGATAGCCAGCGGACGCAGGAAACAGCATCCCTCGAAAGATGCACTCTCTCTCCATCCGGGCGGCGATTATCGGCACGGCGACCTCGCCGCCCCCGACGCGGGCCCCGCGATGCAGGATCGCGGAACGCTGTAGGCTGATGGAATGAGCAGCAGGGAAATCGAAGTGAAGTTCCGCGTGAACGATGCGGCCGGGCTGGAGCGGCAGCTGCGGGCGGCGGGATTTCACGAAGAGACGCCGCGCACCTTCGAGCGGAACGTTCTGTACGACACGGCAGAGCGGCGGCTGCGCGGGCAACAGGCGATTCTGCGGGTGCGGAAATACGGAGAGAAGTGGGTGGTGACGCACAAGTGCCTGCCTCGCGACAACGATCCCTCGGCGCGGCACAAGCATCGCGAGGAGACGGAGACGGCGGTGAAGGACGGCGAGGCGATGGGGCACATCTTCGAGCAGCTGGGGTATGCGCCGGCGTTTGTGTACGAGAAATGGCGCACGGAGTATGCCGACGGAACCGGCCACTGTGTGCTGGACGAGACGCCGATCGGCGTCTACGCCGAACTGGAGGGGCCGCCCGGCTGGATTGACGCGACGGGCAGCCGGCTGGGGGTGGCTTCCTCGGAGTTCATGACCCTCAGCTACGGGCGGCTGTTCGAGCAGTGGCAACGGCAGACCGGGAGTTCCGCGCGGAACCTCACGTTTGACGAGATTCCAGGGTCTCCGCGGTAAACCCTGGCCGGTTTCGTCCGATAAACCTCCTGAGCGGCAAATGCGGCGGTCCACGGCTGCCTGTCGTGATGGAGAGCTGAGATGTCGACTCTGGTATTCACGCGTTTGCCGTTCCGCCAGAAGCTGCGCCTGGTGGGAGGGATGCTGCTGGCCTTCACGCTGTTGGGATCGCTGCTGGCGTCGCTGGAGATGCGGCGCGCGAGCGAGGTGAGCGCGAATGTATCGCTGCGTTATATTCCCGCGGTCGAGGCGCTGCGCAATCTGCGCCTGGGGGCGGTGGATTCGGCAAGCGCGCTGAAATCGTACCTGCTGTTCGGAGCCGATCCGGCGGGGGCGGCGCGGTACAGGGCCCAGCTGGAGAAGAGCCGGAAGCTCTCGCGGGCGGCGATTGCCGAGATCGGCAGGCTGCGCGGCACGCTCGACGATTCCGTGGGAACCGCGTCGATGACCAGCGCGATCGACGCGTGGCGGGCGCTGGATGCCGCCGAGGACCAGGTGCTGACCGCCACGTCAGCCGGCGACAACAACGCCACCGCCCACGCCTACGATCTGCTTCAGGGTGACGTGGGCGCGCTCTTCGACAACCTCGACGCGCAGCTGAGCCAGAGCATCGGCGAGGAGACGCGGCTGCGGGACCAGAGCCTGAGCGAGGAAATGCGCCTGAGCCGGATGGAGGCGCTTTTCATGTGGATGGGTATTGTGGTGGGTGGCCTTCTGGGCTGCTCCCTGTCCGAACTGACGGCACGGCGGGTGGTGGGCTCGCTGCAGCGGGTGGCCGCGCGGACGCAGGCCATTGCGGCGGGAGACCTGACCGGCGAGCCGATCCACATGGAGGCCAGAGACGAACTGGATACCCTGGCGGAGTCGGCGAACCAGATGCAGCAGCACCTCCAGGACATGGTGGGGGCGGTGATGGAAGCGTCGGCGGCGGTGCATCGGGATGCGGGAGAGCTGTCGCGGGTGGGCTCGGCGGCGTTCGATCGCACGCGCGAACAGTCGCAGCAGACGCATCAGGCGGCGACCGCCATGCAGGAGATGTCGATTTCGATTGCGGAGGTTTCCAGCCACGCGCAGAACGCGGCCAATCAGGCCAGGGAAGCAGCGGCCATCGCGCGCGAGGGCGGGGCGATTGTGGAGGAGATGCTGACCGGCATGAACACCATCTCCGAATCGGTGACGCAGACGGCGGACACCGTGGAACGGCTGGGGAAAGAATCCGAGCAGATCATCCGGATCGTAAACGTAATCGAGGAGATTGCGCAGAAGACGAACCTGCTGGCACTGAACGCCGCGATAGAAGCGGCGCGGGCCGGCGAACAGGGCCGGGGCTTCGCAGTGGTCGCCGGAGAGGTGCGGCGCCTGGCCGAATCCACGCGCGACGCCACCAGCGAGATCGCGCAGATGATTGAGGGCATCCGGAACCACACTCGGGCGGCTGTCGAGGCGATGAATTCGGGGACCGACCGCGTAAGCCGCGGGATGGAGATCACCGCGCGGGTGGGTGAATCGCTGAAGCGGATTATCGGGGCCGCGGATCAGGTGGACACGATGATCGCGCAGATTGCCGCCGCTTCGACGGAGCAGTCGGTGGCTGCGCAGCAATCCAGCCAGAACCTCGAGGTGATCAATCGGCTGGGCCAGGAGCAGGAGGCGTCCACGCAAACGACACGCGGCTTTATCGATTCGGTGGAGCGCGGGGCGCAGCAGCTCCAGGAGCATATCGCCCATTTCAGGATTGGGGAAACGGGCACCAGGCAGGAAGGGGGAGAAAGCACGCAAAGGGCGCCAGGCGGCTGGCAGCAGGGAAATGCGGCGAGGATGAAGCCGGCGGCCCAGGGCCTGGGCGCTTAACGCGAGCCTCTGAGCTTCCCGATGAGGGAGACCAGCATCCTGCCGACCTCGTCTGAAAGCGCGGCGGCTCGCTCCAGCCGCTGCCGATCGGCCATGCCCAGTCTCGCGGCGATTTCCAGCTGGGTCTGCAACTCGAGATTGGAGCCGCGCGCCATACCTAAAAAGTGGATGTACTCTCCGGAGCTGGCGCGGCCATAACCCTCCGCTATGTTGGCGGCCACCGATACCGCGGCACGGCGCAGCTGAGACGACAGGCCGAACGTCTCTTCCGGTGGAAAGTCCGAGGTCGCCTGATATGCGGCCACCGCAAGGTCCATGGCGCGCTGCCAGACAATCAAATCGCGGTGGGAATCGATTCGTTCGCTTGCCTCCATCCGATCTCCTCTCTCTTTGGGGATTCGGCCGCCTTCCGCCTGCGTCTACATTCCCTCGCCGGTGAAGGGATTCACTTCGTTGGCCGGCAAAGCGGTGGGGTCCGATTCGGCAGCCTGCCCGGCCGCTTCGGCCTGCGGGGCGGCGGGGCTGGAGACGCCGCGGCTGTAGACCCGCAGAGGATCGCCGGGGAGCATGCCCTGCGCTTCGAGCGCAAGGCGGATGCGGCGTTGCGTCTCGCGCATGGGCGCCCACTGCTGATTGGCTTTGGTTTTCAGCTGCAGCAGGTAAATCACCTGCGAGCCTTTCAGCTGGTCGACGCCGAGCAGCACCGGGTCAGCGAGGAAGATGCCGCTGTATTGCGGATCGTTGCGGACCCCGGCGGCGACTTTCTTCAGCAGGGCCATCACCTGGTCGGGATGGGCGGAGTAATCAACGGCGACGTGGATGTTCGCTACGGAGAAATCGCGGGTGAGGTTGGCCACGGTGGTGATCTGCGAATTCGGCACCACGTAGAGGGTGCCGTCGGCATCGCGGACCTGAGTGCGGCGCAGGGTCATCGCCTCCACCGTGCCCGACACGCCGGCTATGCGCACCGAATCGCCGACGTTGTACTGGTCTTCGATCAGGATCAGGAAACCGTTGAAGCAGTCCTTGACGATGTTCTGCGCGGCGAGGCCGATCGCGACTCCCGCCACGCCCGCGCTGGTGAGCAGCGGGCCCAGATTGAGGCCGAGGATGGGCAGGATTTCAAGAATCGCAAGAAAAACGATGATGCCCACGCCGGTGTTGCGGATGACGGAGGCAAGCGTGCGCACCTGAGCGAGGTGCGCGGCGGTGCCGGACGGCCGCTCGGCAAGCCGCATAATGTGATGCGTGATGAGCCGGAGCAGCCCGAGCAGCGCCCAGGCGATCAGAGCGACAGCGAAGATCCTGGGCAGCTGGTCGTGCAGGAAATTCTGGAAGTCGATGACGTACTTGTCGCCAAGGACTTCGAAAAATCCAGGCCCCGCACGGAGCCCCATCAAGGCATTGAGCATGGTTATCTTCAGGATATCCGCAGAGGACGTTTCGTGAGGCTTTCGCGTTCCTCCCGCGGACCACAGGCAGAACTATAATGCGAAATGGCGCGGCGCGGCATTCTCAGCAACCGCGGCGCAGAGGAGAGCTAATGCTTCACATTGGCTGCAAGATTCGTATCTTCTGGGCGCTGGCGCTGGGGTGTGGGCTTGTGGCTGTTCCGGCGCACGGCCAGCAGGCGCCCCTGCCGATGCCGCCCCAGCAGGGCCCTCCGCCGCTGGCTCCCCCCGTTGACAGGACCGAGCAGCAGATTCTGCGCAAGATGGCGCGGGAACGCAATGTGGATCGCCAGAAAGAGATTGTGGCGGATACGAACAAGCTGCTGGATCTGGCGAAGAAGCTGCAGGCGGAAGTGGACAAGAGCAACAAGGACCAGCTGTCGCTTTCAGTGGTTCACACCGCCGACCAGATCGAAAAACTGGCCAAGTCCGTGAAGGAGCGGATGCGGGACGGAACGTAGCCGAGTCAGGCTTCCGTGGCGGAAATCCCGACGAGCGTGGCCGAGTGGAGCGGAGGCTGGATCGAGCGGCGAATCAGCAGCAGCGTCTGATCGTCTGTCTGCGGACCGAAAGCGCGCGCTTTGGAGAGGATTTCACGTGCGACTGAAGGCAGGGTCTGATCGCCGGAGGCCATCAGAGTTTCCTTAAGCCGCGCCGGACCGAATTCCTCCTCATCGCGATCGCAAACCTCAAGAATGCCGTCGGTGGCGACCAGCAGCACATCGCCCATGTCTAACTCCATCGCCTTCCCCGCGAACCCGGCGTCCGGCAACAATCCCACCGGCAATTGCTGCTCCTGAACGAT
>DAHUYD010000064.1 GCA_027315385.1 Acidobacterium sp. | reverse complement strand
ACTCCTCCAGCGACTCGCCTTTCCAGGCGAACACCGGCACCCCCGCCGCCGCAATCGCCGCGGCGGCGTGGTCCTGCGTGGAGAAGATGTTGCAGCTCGCCCAGCGCACGCTCGCACCCAGGTCCACCAGCGTCTCAATCAGCACCGCGGTCTGGATTGTCATGTGCAGCGAGCCGGAGACGCGTACGCCCTTGAGCGGCTTCTCCGCGGCATATTTCCGGCGAATCGCCATCAGCCCCGGCATCTCGTGCTCGGCGATGGAAATCTCTTTGCGCCCCCAGTTCGCGAGCGACATATCGGCGACTTTGTATGCGGCGGCTTTGTCCAGTGTGGCTGTTGCCATGTGCAGGAATCTCCTCAGGTTAGTCTTCCTTCGATTCTACCTGGGTTAACTGGCGCCGCTTCCTGAATTTCCATCGGGATGCGCCAGACCGGCATTCAACGGCGTTCCCGCGCCCTCCGATGGTGCATTCAGCGAACAGAGGCGTTCAAGGCAAAACATGCCTTGAAAGAGTTCGGCTTGAGCCGTGCGAATGATCCGCCAGACAAACGGGAGGCTTTATCCTCCCTGAGGGAACGGTTTACCTCTTCACCCCGCCGCCGCCAGCACCAGCAGTAGGATACGCTTCAGGGCCGACTCCCGCCCGCTCGCGTCGTACCACTCCGCATGCGTGTGAATGCCGCCCGCCGTTCCGCCCGCTCCCAAACTCACAGCCGGCACGCCCATCGACAGCGGGATGTTCGCGTCTGTCGAGGCCACCCGCAACTCGGTGCGAATGCCCATGTGCCGATCCACAGCGCGCAGCAGTTCCAGCAGCTTCGCGTCCGCCGCCAGCTTCCCCGCCGGCCGATCCCCGATTTTATCCACGCTCCAGCGCAGCCCGATCGACTCCGGCCGCTGCCCCTTCGCCGCCGCCAGAGCCGCATCTTCCACTGCGCGATGCAACTCCACTTCGAGGCGGATCAGTTGCTCCCGGTTCGTCGAGCGCAGGTCGAAGCTTGCTGTCGCCGCTTCGGGAATCGCGTTGATCGCAGTGCCCCCCGCAATCATTCCCACGTTCGTGGTGGTCCGAGGTGCATCCGGCACAGGCGCCTCGGAGAAGCGGTGGATCGCCCGGCTCAGAATTGCAATTGGATTCGGGGTTCCCGCATCCGTCCACGCGTGTCCACCCGGCCCGCGCACCGTCACCCTCCACCGCTGGCTGCCCAGCGCCTGCGTCACCGCGCTGGTATCGCCTGCCCCATCCAGCACCACATGCGCTTCGACGTCTTCCGCGCCCTCGCGATACATGTGGCGCATTCCGCGCAGGTCGCCTTCGCCTTCCTCGCCCACGTTGCCGGCAAATTCCAGATCGCGCGACGTTGCAACGCCCGCATGCCGCATCGCCGCTGCCAGAGCCAGCATTGCAGCCACGCCCGCGCCGTTATCGCACGCGCCGGGAGCCACCAGCCGCGATCCACGCAGCACCGGATCAATCGGCGTCCCCGAGGGAAAAATCGTGTCGATGTGCGCCGACAGCAGTACTCGCCGTCCGCCCGATTGCGAGCCCGAGCCGCGCCGCGTTCCGAGCACATTGCCCGCTTCGTCAATTCGCGCGTCTTCCAGTTCCAGTTCGCGCATGCGGTCGCACAGCCACTCTGCGCGCCTGCTCTCGCCAAACGGCGGCGCCGGAATCCCCACCAGCTCCATTTGCCATTGCAGGATTCGCTGCTCCTGCAGGTGCAGCCAGTGAAATGCCTGATGCACCCGCCGGTCCGCGGCGAGCCGCGCTATCATTGCCGACGATTCGGATGCATACGATGCCATAGGAACCTTCAGCGTAGCATTCCGCCGGGCGTTTCCTTTGAAGCCGCGTTGTGGCTGGCCGGTCCTTCGCTGCCCGCTTCTCAGCCAGCTTTCAGTACTCCACGCTGTCCAGAAACAGCCCCCGCGCCGGCGCGGTCGCTCCTGCCGCGGCGCGCGATCGTTGCTCCAGAATTCGCACCATCATTCCCGGCGCCATCCTGCCCCGCCCCGCATCCACAAACGTGCCTACCAGATTCCGGACCATGTGGTGCAAAAATCCATCGCCGCGCACTCGATACAACAGCAGATCGCCCACGTCCTTCCACTCCGACGCGAAGATTGTCCGCACATTTCCTCGGCGCCCGGTCTCGTCCTCTTCATCGGGCCCCATGCGCGCGGCCAAATCCGGGTCGCGGGCCGCAAAAGAAGTGAAGTCATACTCCCCCTCGACGAGCTTCGCCGCCGCTTTCATAGCCCCGACATTCAGGGGCCAGTTGAATGCCCACGCAAACCGCCCCTCCCAAGGGGGACAAACCTCGCCACGAAAGATTCTGTATTCGTAAGTTTTCGCCCGCGCCGAGTGCCGTGCGTGGAAGCCGGGCGCCGCCGTCTCCGCGCTCAGCACGCGAATCGATTCCGGCAGCGTGCGGTTCAGCGCCCGCTGCAGATTGGGCGCGGGAATCGGCGCCTCCAGCGCGAACGAGGCTACCTGTCCCCGTGCATGCACGCCCGCATCGGTCCGCCCCGACCCCTGCGGCAGCACCCGCTCGCCCGTCACCCGCTCGATCCCCCCCGCCAGCTCGCCCTGGATCGTCGCCCGGTCGGGCTGCACCTGCCAGCCGAAGTAGTCCGTTCCGTCATAGGCCAGCGCCAGCTTCCAGTTCGCTCTCATTCTTAACTTTTCCGCCTGAATTGTCGCATCGGAAGTTGGTCAGAGATCATCGAATTGCTGCGATATACTCAGCTTTCCTGAAAGAATTTCAGAGAAACCACTTTCAGAGGACTCCGGAAGCAGGTTTTCCAGCGTTTCGGTGACGAGTTTAGGGAACCGCGGCATCGTCCGCCTCGTATCGCAGGATGAGCACCGCCATTTTCCGGACCTGGCATTTTCGAGTTTGGACCGCGCTTTTGCCTCCTTTGAGTCTGCGCGCCCCTTCTCAGGTCCGCAGCGCAAGAGGAGTGGAGACGGTCCATGCACCTTTCAGTCTCGCAGAATTGTTCAGGCTGTAAATCCCAAACCCTGCTCGCCCGTCTCACCTCCGCGGTGGCCATTGCAGCTCTGCTCATCGGCAGCGTACCCGCCGGAGCGCAGCAGGCCGTACCCGCCGCTCCCGGCCTGCCGCCGGAACCGGTGCCGAACTACACCCAGCCGCTCTACCTGCGCCCTACCGGGCACGACTTCTCCAAAGCCCGGGGCTATTTCCCGAATCTCGTCGCGCCGTACTCGCCAATAACCGTGCCGCCGCCGAACTTCGCCAACCCTATGCAGTTGAGCGATCTGGTGAAGAACGGCAAGATCTATCTCAGCCTCGGCGACGCGGTGCTGCTGGCGCTCCAGAATAACTACGACATCGCCATCCAGCGCCTGAATCTCGACATTGCCGACACCGACCTGCTTCGTTCGCGCGCCGGTTCGGCACTGCTTGGCGTGCCCAGCGGCCTCGTCACCGGCACGCAGGGAGGCACCAGTTCCGCCGTCAGCGCCGTGGGGGGCGGCCCTGGTGGCACCAGCGCAGCCTCCGGTGGCGCGGGCGCCGGGTCGAGCGGGCTGTTGCTCTCTACGAACGGCGCGGGTCCCGCTCCGGAGAACATGGACCCGCTCCTGAGCGGTACGATCGAACTCAATCATGAATACGTTCCGGAGGCGACGGTGTTCGGCCCACCGGTGTTCAACCAGAATACGAATACCTACAATTTCAACTATGCGCAGGGTTTTGCGACCGGTACGCAGTTGCAGGTCGTGTTTCAGAACTCTCGCCAGACGACCGGCAATTTCTTCGACATTTACAGCCCGGTCCTGCAGTCCACTTTTACGACCACCCTTACCCAGCATCTGCTGCAGGGGTTTGGCTGGGGCATCAACCGCCGCTTCATCGTCCAGGCGAAAAACGACCGCCGCATCTCCGACTCAGCCTTCCGCTACCAACTCCTCTACACCATCAATCAGGTCGAGAACATTTACTGGAGCCTGGTGAGTGAGTACGAAGAGGTGCAGTCCAAGCAGCGCGCGCTGGCGCAATCCACGGCGCTTGAAAAGGATAATGAGAAGCAGCTTCAGATCGGGACGATGGCGCCGCTCGATGTCGTCAACGCGAAGAGCGAAGTAGCCACCGATCAGCAGGCGCTCATCCAGGAAGAAAACGATCTCGAATACCAGCAACTGCTCATGAAGCAGGCTATCGCCCGGAATCTCGACGATCCTGCCGTGGCCAATGCGCCGATTGTCCCCACCGACCGCGTCAGCCTCGCAGAGACTCCCGAAGAGCACACATCCGTGGATCAGCTCGTGCACGAGGCGGATGCGAACAGCCCGCTGGTCGAGCAGGCCATTCTCACTCTCCGTAACGATGAGATCACTCTGAAAGGCGCGAGAAACGGCCTGTTGCCCACGTTGGATGTTTCCGCCTTCTATGGCGCCACGGGCCTGGGAGGCAAGGCCAGTCCGTTCTGCACCGATCAAATACTTAAGCAGTTCGGAAGTCAGTACACATGCGCAACTCTGCCTCTGACAGGCGGATATGGCAGCACGCTGAACAAGCTCGTCAACAGCAGCGCTTCAAACAAGGGGATCGAGTTCACGATGAACATTCCGATCCGCAACCGCCCGGCACAGGCCGAACAGGCGCGTTCCGAGATTGAATACCGTCAGGAGGAGATGCGCCTTCAGCAGCTCTACATGCAAATCCGCATGAATGTCACGAGCGAGCAGTACGCGCTCACCAACGACCGCGCCGCCGTGCGCTCCGCCGAGGCCACCGAGCAGTACGACCAGCAAAGCCTGAATGCCGAAGTGAAGAAGCTCCACCTCGGCGCTTCCACCACCGCCAACGTTCTCCAGCAGGAGCGCACACTGGCCGGCGCGGATGCCCAGCTGATCGCTGCGCGCGCGCGCTACGCCACCGACCGCTCAGCTCTGGAGGAAACGCTGGCCACCACCCTCGATCGCTACGGCATCTCGATCGCCAGCGCGGCCACCGGCAGCGTTCAGACTGCGCCCACGATCCCCGGCCTCGAGCCGGAGCCCGCTGGACAGGAAGTGAACCAGCCCACCCAGAAGCAGGAACTGAAGCAGCAGGAGCAGACTCCCCAGCCTCAGGCCCCGCAGAGTTGATACAGTTCTTCATCGCAAAGGCCCGCGACAGCGGGCCTTTGCCCTTTCCGATCCACCCGCGCCCAACTTGCCGCATTTTCCTCATCACAGTTATCCGTCCCGCCTGCTTCTCCCTGCTAAAATCAGGAGAATCCATTCCGCAACGGAGTCTCCATGCAGGCAATCCTTGCGCTCGAAGACGGGCGCATCTTCAGGGGCGAGGGCTACGGCGCCCAGGGCGAATGCTGCGGAGAAGTTGTTTTTAATACATCGCTGACCGGTTATCAGGAAATCTTCACCGACCCCTCCTATGCCGGGCAGATCGTCGTCCTCACCAATCCCCAGATCGGCAACTACGGCACCAACTCCGCCGACAACGAGGCCGCCCGTCCCTGGATCGAGGGCCTTGTCACCCGCGAATTTTCGCCGATCAGTTCGAACTGGCGCTCCCAGCAAGTCGCCGACGAGTACCTTGAGCGCTTCCACGTCCCAGTTATCTCCGAAATCGACACCCGCGCGCTGGTTCGCCATCTGCGCACCCACGGCGTCATGCGTGGCGTCATCTCCACGCTTGAGAGTGACTCCGACGCCCTGATTGCCAAAGCCCGCGCGATCCGCAAAATGGACGGGGCGGACCTGGCGAAGGAGGTCACCACCAAAGACCGCTACGAGTTCGAGCACGACGGAGCCGATCCACTACGCCAGGAGGATCAACCCGCCCTCGCCGCACCCGATCTCCACGTCGTCGCCTACGACTTCGGAATCAAGAAGAACATCCTCAGCATGTTGCGCCAGGAGGGCTGCCGCGTCACCGTCGTTCCCGCGCAAACCTCCGCCGAGGACGTCCTTGCCCTTAAGCCCGACGGCGTTTTCCTCTCCAACGGCCCCGGCGATCCCGAGCCGGTGACCTACGCGCAGCAGAGCATCCGCGATCTGGCCGGGCGCACGCCCATCTTCGGCATCTGCCTTGGCCACCAGCTCATCGGCCTCGCTCTCGGCGGCAAGACCTACAAGCTCAAGTTCGGCCATCACGGCGGCAATCACCCGGTTAAATGTGTCCAAACCGGCAAAGTCGAGATCACCGCGCACAATCACAACTTCGCCGTCGATCCCGAGTCGATCAACACCAGCGAAGTCGACCTCACCCACATCGATTTGAACGACAGCACGCTCGAGGGCCTGCGCCATCGCACTCTGCCGCTCTTCAGCGTGCAGTACCACCCCGAAGCCAGTCCCGGCCCCCACGATTCCCACTACCTCTTCCACGACTTCCGCAAAATGATGGAGGAGTGGAAGGGATGAAGCTTTTTCCCAATGAGACGTTATTGTATGGCGGGCTTAACTTCCCGCCATTTTTATGAAATCCAGAAACGAAGAGTAAAGACGGAACATGCCACGCCGCAATGACATCGCTAAAATCCTCGTGATCGGTTCCGGCCCGATCGTCATCGGCCAGTCCGCCGAATTCGACTACTCCGGCACCCAGGCCTGCAAGGCCCTTAAAGCCGAGGGCTACGAAGTGGTGCTGGTCAATTCGAACCCGGCCACGATCATGACCGATCCCGAGCTGGCCGACCGCACTTACATCGAGCCGCTCTCGAAAGATTACCTCGACGAGATCCTCCGCATCGAGGCGGAGATGCTGAAAGCTTCCGGCTGTCCTGGCGTTTTTGCCCTGCTGCCGACTGTTGGGGGACAGACCGCACTCAATCTCGCCGTCGAGCTTTCAGACGCGGGCATTCTGGAGAAATACGGCGTCGAACTCATCGGCGCCAAACTCGAAGCCATCAAGAAAGCCGAAGACCGCCTCCTCTTCAAGGATGCGATGACGCGTATCGGCCTCGAAAGCGCCCGCTCCGCGCTCGTCAACAATCTCCGCGACGGCATCGACTTCGCGGCCAAAATCGGCTTCCCCGTCATCATCCGCCCGTCCTTCACCCTTGGCGGCAGCGGTGGCGGCATCGCCTGGAACCGCGAAGAACTGATGGAGATCCTCGCCCGCGGTATCGATCTCTCGCCGGTCCACGAGTGCCTCATCGAGGAGTCCGTCCTCGGCTGGAAGGAATTCGAGCTCGAGGTGATGCGCGACCTCGCCGACAACGTGATCATCGTCTGCTCCATCGAGAACATGGACCCCATGGGCGTCCATACCGGCGACTCCATCACCGTCGCCCCGGCGCAGACCCTTACCGACCGCGAATACCAGGCCATGCGCGATGCCGCCATCCGCGTGATGCGCGAAATCGGCGTCGAAACCGGCGGCTCCAACGTGCAGTTCGCCGTCAACCCGACGAACGGCCGCATGGTCGTGATCGAAATGAACCCGCGGGTCTCTCGCTCGTCCGCGCTCGCTTCCAAAGCCACTGGGTTCCCCATCGCGAAGATCGCCGCGCGCCTCGCGGTCGGCTATACACTCGACGAGATCCCTAACGACATCACCAAAATGACGCCTGCCTGCTTTGAGCCGACCATCGACTACGTTGTCGTGAAGATCCCCAAGTGGCAGTTCGAAAAATTTCCCGGTGCGGACGAAAACCTCGGCCCGCAGATGAAATCCGTCGGCGAAGTCATGGCCATTGGCCGCACCTTCCGCGAAGCGCTCATGAAGGCCACGCGCTCGCTCGAAACCGGCAAGCGCGCCGGCTCGGAGGTGATGGAACGGCGCCGGCTCACGCAGTGTCTTGTCACGCCGCAGCCCCAGCGCCTTAACTACATCCGCTTCGCCTTCCGCGAAGGTCTTTCCGTCCGCGAGGTTGCGCGCCTCACCACCATGGATCCCTGGTTCCTCTACCAGATCAGGGAAATCGCCGACGCCTCGTTAGCTCTCAGCAGGTCCACTCCCGAGGAGACGTCACCGGAACAGTTACGAAAAGCCAAGCGCATGGGACTGTCCGACGAGCGCCTCGCCGACCTCTGGTCCCTGCCCGGCGCCGAAGGCGTCGAGAAAGTTCGGAACCTTCGCAAACAGCACGGTCTGCGTCCGGTCTACAAGCTCGTCGATACGTGCGCCGCCGAATTCGAGAGCTTTACGCCGTATCTCTACTCGAGCTACGACGAGGAGGACGAAGCTCCGCCCACGGCCACGCGCAAAGTCATCATTCTCGGCAGCGGCCCCAACCGCATCGGCCAGGGCATCGAGTTCGATTATTGCTGCTGCCACGCGGCCTTCGCCCTCCGCGAAGACGGCTACGAGACCATCATGGTCAACTGCAACCCGGAGACCGTCTCCACCGACTACGACACCAGCGACCGCCTCTACTTTGAGCCGCTTACCCTCGAAGACGTTCTCGCCGTCTATGAGCATGAGTCTTCCGGCGGCGCGGAAGTCAGCATGATCGTTCAGTTCGGCGGCCAGACGCCTCTGAACCTCGCTCTTCGGCTCAAAGCCGCGGGCGTCCCCATCATTGGCACCTCGCCCGAGTCCATCGACCTCGCGGAGGACCGCAAGCGCTTCGGAAAGCTACTCGAAGAGTTACAAATTCCTCAGCCGCCCGGCGTCATCGCCACCAGCGTGGATGAAGCTCTCGCCGGCGCCGAGCGCATCGGCTACCCCGTGCTCGTCCGTCCCTCCTACGTTCTCGGCGGACGCGCCATGGTCATCGCTTACGACGCCGCCAGCGTCTCCCGCTACATGGCAGAAGCCGTCGAGTATTCGCAGGAGCGTCCCATCCTCGTCGATCACTTCCTCGAAGACGCAGTCGAAATCGACGTGGACGCCCTCTGCGACGGCAAGGAAGTGGTGATCGCAGGCATCATGCAGCATATCGAGGAAGCCGGCATCCACTCCGGCGATTCCTCCTGCGTCCTGCCCGCCGTCGATCTCGCGCCCGCCACGCTTGACACGATCCGCGGCTACACCCGGCAGCTCGCCCTCGCGCTTAACGTGATCGGCCTCGTCAATCTTCAGTTTGCGATCCAGCGCAAGGCTGGGCAGCCCGAGAGGGTCTATGTTATCGAAGTCAATCCGCGCGCCTCACGCACTGTGCCCTACGTCTCCAAAGCGACCGGCGTCCCGCTCGCCAAGATCGCCTCGCGCCTGATGACGGGGCGCCGCCTCCGCGATCTCCTCGAAGTCAACGGCCACGACCTGGGCACGGGCTCGCATTTCTACGTCAAGTCGCCCGTCTTTCCCTGGGGCAAATTTCCCGGCGTCGACACGGTGCTCGGCCCCGAGATGAAATCCACCGGCGAAGTCATGGGTGTGGCGGACAACTTCGGCGAAGCGTTCGCCAAGGCGCAACTTTCCGCCGGCCTTGCGCTGCCGCTCCAGGGCACGGTCTTCTTCAGCGTGAGCGACCGCGACAAAACGAACCTCGTCCAGCTTGCTCGCCAGTACATGGAGCTCGGCTTCCGCCTGGTCGCCACCGAAGGCACCGCCAACGCCATCGAAAAAGCCGGCATGACCGTCGAGCGGGTCTTCAAGGTCAAGGAAGGCCGCCCCAACGTCGTCGACCTCATCAAGGGGGACCGCATTCAGCTCATCGTGAACACGCCGCGCGGCCAGGACCCGTACTTCGACGAGAAAGCCATCCGCCGCGCTGCCGTCCTCGCCCGCATCCCGACGATAACGACGCTGGCAGCCGCCAAAGCCGCCGCCGAAGGCATTGCCGCGCTTCAGCGCCGCAAGATCACGGTGAACCCGCTGCAAAAGCTCCACGCCGAACATATCGTGGCGCGGTGAGCTAGTCTCAATCAGTGTTGAATTACGAGGTTTTTAGCATCCACGATGCACGCTGCCTGCATGTGACCGGGCTCAAAAGGCTCAAGCACCCGAATCTCGAAATCTCCGTAAACGAAGTGGTCCAGAAGATTCAGTTTTTCCAGGTTGCTCGGCAGCTTCGCATCTCCGTCGCCCATACACGCACGGCTCTGCCTGCATCAATCCCGCGGGCCGCCATAAATCCCGAACAGATGATGCGAGCCGATATGCCACAGGCGCAAATTCGGATAGCCGCCGTTGTAGACGGTCAAACGGCCGTGGATACGTACCAGAGAATCAGCCGGAGCGCCTGCCCTGCACGATTCATTGACGGCTCCGTAGAGCGTCGTCGAGGTCGCGAGAAGAACGAGGATTGCCAACGCAGTAGTTCTAACCGCGCTTGAGAGCACACCCTTTACCGCTGCTCTTACCCCCTCCACAGCGCCACGCCCCCCAGCAGTCCATCCAGGTTCGACACGATCGTCACCTCCGGACGGGCCTTCATCCTGATGAACTTTGTGTTGCCGCCGCCCAGATACAGGTGATCCCAGTTAAACGTCGCGGAGATCTGAGCGATGGCTTCCCCCAGCAGTTTGTTCCATCTCTTCTTGCCGTATTTCTTCAGCCCGCGAATGCCCAGGTAATCCTCATACGTCTTCTTCCGCCACGGATGATGCCCCAGCTCCAGCGGGCACATGGCGCCGTTGACGAACAGGCACGATCCCATCCCCGTCCCCAGCGTCAGGATCAGTTCGATCCCACGCCCCGACACCGCGCCCAGCCCCTGCACGGCGGCATCGTTCGCCACCCGCACGGGTTTCTTCCAGCGCTTTTGCAGAGCTGCCTGCAGGGGATACCCCACCCACTTCGGGTGCAGGTTCACCGCGGTCATCACCACGCCCTGCTTGATCACGCCGGGATATCCGACGCTCACGCGGTCGAACTCCGGCATCTGCTTCTTCAGCTTGTCCAGCGCCAGCAGCAGCCGCGCGGGCGTCGCGGGATTCGGCGTTGGCGTGCGCAGGCGCTCCGTCAGCGGTTTGCCTTCATGATCCAGGCACAGCACCTTCAGCCCTGTGCCGCCAATATCTACTGCCAGCGTGACCGGTTCCTGCATGCTCATAGGTTTGTCGATGAACCGCCGACAGTGTATCGCGCCTGACGCGGGATCAGGAATCAGGAACCAGAACGAAGAGCGTGGCTTTCGGTCGGTCTCCCATCGCCGTCACAAGCTCACCACCAACGAAATCACTGGTTTGCACCCTGCATCACAATGGGCAGCGACGGCGTCGCCGAGCCGGCCGCTGGTTCCACCGTCACCAGAAACCGGCTGGCCTGCGTGTGCGCCGGCAGGGGCGGCAGCACCACCGCGGCGCTTCCATCGGGGTTAGGCTGGAACGTTCCCGCCGGCAGCGGCGCCTTCGCCTGCGCCGGTTCCATCCACAGTTCGTACACCTTGCCTGCGGGAAGCGGCTTCAGCCCGCTAGCAACAAACACCAGCGCGCCCTCGTTTGCCAGCCAGTTCGCCTGGCCCGAGGGACGAGCGGGCCCTTGTGCCTCCGTCAGCACCACATGCCGCGCCTGCGGCGACGTCAGCACGTCCGCCACTTCGTCGGAGTGTGCCAGTTTCATCTGGACCTGCGCGGTATCTCCACGGGCCAGATTGAGCTCTTGTTGCAGCCATGCGGAGTGATGCGCCAGCCACGCTGCGACGCACACAAACACCGCCGCCAGAATCCATCCGACCCAGCAGCCCGGCCGAAATCCTGTCGCCGGTCCGTCTTCGTCTCTTTGGTAGACCATCTTTCCGTCCATCAGGGGATAATCGGGTCAGCGACTATTGTGCAACTGATTGGGATGCATTGCGCAAGGCCCATGAAAACCCGTCTCGACAAATTGATGGTGGAACGTGGCCTTGCTCCCAGCCGCGAACGCGCCCAGGCCCTCATCCTGGCCGGCCGGGTCCTCGTGCACGACCAGAAGTCCGACAAACC